>CAYOJP010000267.1:0-5350 GCA_964404305.1 uncultured Gammaproteobacteria bacterium | reverse complement strand
GGCGCCGACCCCGGGGAAAGCATCGCGGGCAAGCCCGCTCCTACAGGAACTCCGCACCCACGCCGGAGCAGTGCTCCTGTAGGAGCGGCTTCAGCCGCGATAGCGCCAGGAACGTTCGCTCGACGGTGTGTCGGGGCACCTGCAGGAGCGGCTTCAGCCGCGAGCCGGGAATGAACTTCCACAGCCGGAGGGCGCATCCATGACAGAGCGCCCGGGCAGTCCACCGCTGGATACTTCTTCCGCCGAGGAGTTCTTCGAGTACTACGCGAAGGAAAGCGAATCGCCCGCGACGATCCGCAGGTTCGAGACGGTGTGCGGCAAGATCCTGCAGCTGGTGGGATCCGAGCGGCAGGCCGCGGGTCTCGACGTGGCCGACATCGGTTGCGGCGCCGGCGCGCAGGCGCTCATCTGGGCGCGGCGCGGGCACCGGGTTCACGGGCTGGACATCAACGAGCCGCTCGTCAACCTCGGGCGCAAGCGGGCCGCCGAGCAGGGCTACGCGATCGAATTCCAGGTCGGCACGGCGACGCGCCTGCCGTGGGCCGACCAGTCGATGGACGTCTGCATCGCCCCGGAACTCCTGGAGCACGTCGCGGAATGGCGGGAGTGCCTGGACGAGTTCACGCGCATCCTGCGTCCGAACGGCGTGCTCTACGTCAGCACCACCAACGCCTGGTGCCCGCGGCAGCAGGAGTTCGCGCTGCCGCTCTACAGCTGGTATCCCGCGCCGCTCAAGCGCTATTGCGAGCGCCTGGCAGTCACGACCCGGCCGCAACTGGTCAACCACGCCCGCTATCCGGCCGTGAACTGGTTCAGTTACCCGGGGTTGCGCGGCGAGCTCGCGAAGCGCGGCTTCCGTGCCTACGACCGGTTCGATACCTATACGGTCGGCAGCGGTTTCTCGCTCGCGGGCATGGTCGTCCGGGCGATGCGCGCCTTCCCGCCCCTGCGACTGCTGACCTACGTCGTGACGTCCTACACGCTGCTGTATGGCGTCAAGAACTGACGCGTGCCGGCAACGACGGTGAGCGGCGATCCCGAGGTCGCCGGCGGACGAGGCTCGATGAACGCATGTGCGGCATAGTCGGCATCTATCACTTCGACCGCGGCCGACCGGTGGTGGAGGCCCACCTGCGGGCCATGGCCGACCGGATCGTCCACCGCGGGCCCGACGACGCGGGCTTTCACGTCGAGGGCAACGTCGGCATCGGCATGCGCCGGCTGTCGATCATCGACGTCGGCGGCGGGCACCAGCCCATCTACACGCCCGACGGCCGCTACGTCATCGTCTTCAATGGCGAGGTCTACAACTTCCAGCCCGAGCGCACCGAGCTGGAGCGGCGCGGTCACGCCTTCGCGACCCACTCCGACACCGAGGTCGTGCTGCACCTGTACGCCGAGCACGGCCTGAAGTTCGTCGACCACCTCAACGGCATGTTCGGGCTGGCCATCTGGGATCGGGCCGAGCGCCAGCTGGTCGTCGTCCGCGACCGCATCGGCATCAAGCCGCTCTACTACTACCAGGATGCGGACAAGGTGGTCTTCGCCTCCGAGATCAAGGCGATCCTCGCCCACCCGGAGATCCGTGCCGAACTGGACTGCGAGGGCCTCGGTGCCTACCTGCGCTATGGCTTCACGCCGGCGCCCTACACGCTGTTCCGTGGCATACGCAAGGTCGCGCCGGCCCACCTGCTGGTACTGTCGACCGGCGGCGTCGAGCACCGCGAGTACTGGCGCCTGAGCTATGCCGGCAAGCGGACGGAGAGCGAGGCGGAACTCCAGGAGGAGCTGTACGCGCTGCTGCAGGACAGCGTTCGCCTGCAGATGATCGCCGACGTGCCGCTCGGCGCGTTCCTCTCCGGCGGCTTCGACTCCAGCGGCATCGTCCACCTGATGGGCGAGCTGGCGAGCGGACCGGTCTGCTCCTACAGCATCGGCTTCGGCAAGGGCTACGAGGCCTACAACGAACTGGACGCGGCCGGACGTTTCGCGCGCGACTACGGAACCGATCACCACGAGATCGTCGTCACCCCCGATGTCGCCGAGCTGTTCCCCCGTCTCATCGCCGGGCTCGACGAGCCGGTCGCCGATTCCTCCTTCCTCGTCACCTACCTCGTCGCCAGGCTGGCGCGGGAGTCCGTGACGGTCATCCTGTCCGGCGTCGGCGGCGACGAACTGTTCGGCGGCTACCGTCGCTACCTCAACGTGTCGCTGGGCCGCTGGTTGCGATTCCTGCCGGGTCCGCTGCGCCGCTCGGTGCTCGAACCCCTGCTGGCCCGGCTGCCGGTCGACCGCAACAGCCGCGTGCTCAACACCGTCCGGCTGGCCAGGGCTTACCTGGCAACGGCCGATCTGCCGGTGGCGCAGCAGTACGGGCGCTTCACGCAGATATTCAACCCGGACTTCGCCGCCGCGCTGGCGCCGCACGCCGCGGCCGTCCCGGATTACTACGCCAGCCATTTCGAGGCCTGTGACAGCCCGGAGCTCCTCGACCGGCTGATGTATTTCGACCTGAAGATGTCACTGCCCGAGCAGCTCCTCATGCTCACCGACAAGATGACCATGCAGGTGTCGCTGGAGGGCCGGGTGCCGTTCCTCGACCATCGGGTCGTGGAGTTCGCCGCCCGCCTGCCGTCCCGGCTCAAGGTCAACGGCACCCGCCTGCGCTACCTGCAGAAGGAGACGTTCCGGGGCAGGCTCCCGGAGTACGTCTACGCGCAGCGCAAGAAGGGCTTCGGGGCGCCGGTGGGCTCGTGGATCCGGGGCGAGCTCGACGTCATGGTACGGGACCTGCTGGCCGGCGACCGCCTGCGCCGGCAGGGCATCCTGGACGCCGCGACCGTCGACCGCGTGTTGACCGATCATCGCGAGATGCGGCAGGACCACACCGATCACATCCTGGCGTTGCTCGCCTTCCAGATCTGGCACGACGCCTGGATCGACCCGCCGAAGACAGCCGTGCCGCGCGAACGCGCAATGCCATGACCGGAGCGCTGGCGCCGACGGGCCGGTCGTTCGGCCGGCCGCGATCGCCGGCCCGGCCGCGGACGTCCGGCGCGCCACCGGGACCGGTGAAGCCCTGATGGCGAAGCCCCGCTCCCTGACCTTCAAGGCGGCCGTACTGACCGGCAACCAGGTCATCCTGCAGGTCGTGAGCACGGTGCTGGGCATCGTCGTCGCACGCATGCTGGCGCTCGAGGACCTGGGCACGTGGCGACAGCTCACGCTGCTCTACGGGCTGGTGGCACCGGTCTTCATCGCCGCGGTACCGACGAGCCTGCTCTATTTCCTGCCGCGGGTCGACGACGAGGACGGGCGCAGGCGCCTGGTCGGGCAGACGGTCGCGTTCCTGGGGGCTTCGGGGCTGCTCATGGCGCTCGGGCTGCGCGTCGCCGCCGATCCCATCGCCGCCTACTTCAACAATCCGGAGCTCGCGCGCACGCTGGGGCCCTACAGTCTCAACGTGTTCATGACGGTGGCGTCGAGCTACTTCTACGTGCTGATGGTGGCCACCAACCAGGTCAAGTGGGCCACGGTGCATACCCTGGGCTTCGGCATCCTGAACCTGGTCGGCCAGGTCGCGGGCATCTTCGTCTCGCGGGACGTGGACGGCCTGATCCTCGGGAGCAACATCACCCGCGCCATCCAGCTCGGCGCGACGATCATCCTCACGATGCGGATCGTCGGGCTGCGGGTATCGATCCGTGGAGGAGTCATCGGCCTGGCCGAGCAGGCGCGTTACTGCTGGCCGGTGGCGCTGAGCGGCATCGTGGGCACCGTCGGCTACCAGATCGATCAGCTGGTGGTGGGGCGCGTCGTCTCGCCGGAGATGTTCGCCATCTACGTGATCGGCGCAATCGAGATCCCGCTGGTGGCGCAGCTGGTGGGTTCGGTGAACTCGGTGCTCGTTCCGGAGATGTCCGCAAGGTACCACCGCGGCGACGTGACCGGGATCGTCGAGTTGTGGCACGCGGCGACCCGCAAGGTCGGGCTGCTGGTGTTCCCGGCCTTCTGGTACTTTCTAATAATCTCCGAGGACTTCATCACTCTCCTGTACTCTGAAAAGTACGCCGCAAGCGTACCGTTTTTCATTGTCTATCTCATGCTTACGCCGCTGCGGGTCGTTACATATAGCGTAGTGGCGACTGCTATTGGCCGGACCGATCTCATTCTGCGAGGGTCAGTACTTTTCATCGGATTGAACCTTACCCTGAGCGTGACCCTGGTCGGGCCACTTGGCGCATACGGGGCGGCACTTGCCACAGTTTTCGCGACGGCTGCATTGGGTGGATATCAACTGCTGATGACTGGGCGGATGCTGGGTATCTCCGTTGGACTGCTGCTGCCGTGGAAATCAATGCTCCGACAATTCGTGCTTGTCGGGCTGTCTGCCGCCGTCGCGTGGCCGGCCACCCTGGCGGAGATCGGTGCGTTCGGCCGGATCGTAGTGGCTGGCGTTGTCTTCGTTGCGGCATATGCGGCAGTGTTCTGGACAGGGTCGTTAGTGCCGCCGAGCGAGCATCGGGAAATAGTCGGACAAATAAGGCGGCTCATGTTTCGCAAATAGAGATCTCGGCACGCCAGCCGACTTCGATTCTAGAAGTGGCGAATAACGATCAGCCGACGGAGTCTCCGAGGGAATTAACGGCAGGCAGCACTAAAACCTGATTAATCCCGTTGCGCTTCCGAAACTCGGAAATCGACTGCTCGTTGACAAGCAAAATAACTTGTGCCGGGATGCCACCAACGACGACATCGGATGGGAAACTGCGAGTGACCACCGCACCCGCCGCGACGGTGACGTTATCGCCGAGCGAGACGCCCGGAAGGATAATCGATCCGAACCCTAGCCAACAGTTGCGGCCTATCGTGACCGGCCCTTCTTGGGTCGACAGACGTCGGTCGTAGATATCATGATTCGCTGTAAGAATAGCGACGTTCGGCGCGATAAACGTGCCGTCGCCGATGTCGATTCCGCGCTCCCCCGTGACATATAGACCGCCGCTCAGGGCCAGATTGGCACCGACCCTGAGTCCGAGCCGTATGTGCGCTCCACCGCTGATGGTAGATCGGAAGTTAACGGAGAACGGCGCGCTCGAATTCAAGCGTAACGCTCGTTGGAAGAACCAGTTGACGGCCAGAACCCGCAAGGGGACCTCGCCGTAGCCGAGATTGATCCATCGCTGGCCGAGCTCTGGGCGTGCTTTGCGGACGGCGCGCAGCCATCGCGGCATGGCGATCGTCACGGGTGGCGGTGGAAGAGAGGGGCGGACAGGCGGCTCTGTTGTCACGTCGAATTCCATGCTGCTTTCGGCGATGGCGGGAGTCTCTACTCAGCCGTGGTGCGAGC
>CAYOJP010000266.1:0-5355 GCA_964404305.1 uncultured Gammaproteobacteria bacterium | reverse complement strand
CAATGGTGGAGGGGCCCATGTCCGGATTCCGTGCTGCAGTGCATTGCCGCGCCGGCGCACTCGCGTCGGCCCTCGTCCTGCTCGCCCCGGCGGCGGGCGCCGACGAAACCTGCCTGTCCCCCTACATGGCGAAGATCACGGGGCAGGAGGACTACGTCTACGTCTGGACCCTCGGCATGACCGGCGTCGGCGACGAGCAGGACAAGCTCGTCACCGTCGACGTCAACCCGGCGTCGAAGGCCTACGGCCGGGTGGTCCACAGCGTGTCGGTCGGCGGGCGCAACGAGGCCCACCACTCCGACCTCACCGACGACCGCCGCTTCCTGTGGGCGGCCACGCTCGATACCGGCAGGATTTTCATCTTCGACATCGCCACCGATCCGGGCAAGCCGAAGCTGACGAAGACCATCACGGACTTCGTGACGAAGTCCGGCGGAGTGGTCGGCCCGCACACCACCTATGCGCTGCCGGGCCGCATGCTCGTCACCGGCCTGTCGAACAACCAGGACCATGGCGGGCGCACCGCGATGGTCGAGTACACCAACGCCGGCGAGTACGTCGCCACGTACTGGATGCCCACCGACGACAACCTGCAGGGGGCCGTGAAGGGCGGGCAGTATGCCGACGGCTACGGCTACGACGTGCGCGCGATACCGCGGCTGAACGTGCTCGTCTCGTCCTCGTTCACGGGCTGGAACAACTACATGATGGACCTGGGCAAGATGATGGCCGACCCCGAGGCGATGAAGCGCTTCGGCAACACGGCCGTCGTCTGGGACCTGCACGCGCGCAAGCCGCTCAAGGTGCTCGACGTGCCGGGCGCGCCGCTCGAGATCCGCTGCGCCTGGGGCGAGAACCGCGACTACTGCTTCACCACGACCGCGCTCACCTCCAAGATCTGGGTGATCCACCGCGACGGCAACAGCGAGTGGCAGGCCAGGGCGGTGGGCGACATCGCCGACGCCTCGAAGGTGCCGCTGCCGGTCGACATCTCGATCGCCGCCGACGACTCGCTGCTGTGGGTCAACACCTGGAACGACGGCACCGTGCGCGTCTACGACGTGCGCGACCCGTTCCAGCCGAAGCAGGTGTACGAGCAGAAGATCGGCGCGCAGGTGAACATGCTGTCGCAGAGCTGGGACGGCAAGCGTTTCTACTTCACCTCGTCGCTGCTCGCCAACTGGGACAAGAAGCAGGCGCAGCCCGGCGAGGATCTGCAGTTCTTCAAGGCCTACGGCTGGGACGGCAAGGCGCTCGCACCCGCCTTCGCGATCGACTTCCTGGCGGCGAAGCTCGGCGCGCCGCACCAGATGCGGTTCGGGGCCCGCGCCCTGTACACGGGCCGGCCGGCCGCGGCGCCGGTGGCGGTGGCGCACTGAGGGGCCGGCGGAGCCGCGCGGAGGACGTGCGGGCGTTCGTTGGAGCCGGCGCATCGGCGGCGCTGCTGGCGGCGGGCGCCGGCATCGCGGTCGCGCTCGGCACGGGCGCCAGCGCCCACGAAAACCACGCGCACAGTGCCGCGCAGGTCCTCGCCCCGGGATACCGCGCCCTCGCCTACACCCCGCCCGCCCCCGGCACGTATCGCCTGCCGCCGCTGGGTACGGCCGCGGACGGCGAGTTGGTCGACGAGGGCGGGCGACCGGCACGCCTGCACGAGCCCGGCGACCACCGGCTGCTGCTGCTGTCCTTCATCTACACCCACTGCGACGACGTCAACGGCTGCCCGCTGGCGACCTTCGTGCTGTCGCGGGTGCAGGACCGCGTCGCGCAGGCCCCGGACCTGCGCGATCGGGTCCGGCTGGTCAGCGTCAGCTTCGACCCGGCGCGCGACACGCCCGCGGTCATGGCGAAGCAGGCCGCGACCTTCCGGCGCGCCGGCGACTGGCGGTTCCTGACCGCGCGCGATCCGGAGACGCTCGCGCCGCTGCTGCAGGCCTACGGGCAGTCGCTGCTCGCGGAGTTCGGGCCGGACGGACGGCCGAGCGGCGTGTACTCCCACATCCTGCGGGTGTTCCTGGTCGACGGCGAGCGCCGGATCCGGAACATCTACAGCGCCGCCTTCCTGCACGCCGACACCGTGCTCGCGGACCTGCGCACGCTGCTCGCGGAAGCGCCGCCGGCTGCGCCGCTGCCGTTCGCCGCGGACCACGCCGGACCCGGCGACGATCGCCGCGGCTACGAGCGGCCGGACTACGCGACCCGCTCGCGCGCGGTGCCGGCGCGGGCCGGCACCGCGGCCGATCTCGTGGCGCTGGCGACGACGCCCGCCCCGGGCCGTCCGCGTCTGCCGGTGCCTGCGGACAGTCCCCTCACCCGCGAACGCGTCGTGCTCGGCCGCAAGCTGTTCTTCGACCGGCGCCTGTCTCACAACGGCACGCTGTCGTGCGCGATGTGTCACGTGCCCGAGCAGGGCTACACCAGCAATGAACTCGCCACCGCGGTGGGCATCGAGGGTCGCAGCGTGCGTCGCAACGCGCCGACGCTGCTGGACGTCGCCTGGGCGCCGCTGCTGTTCCACGACGGGCGCGAGCGCAGCCTGGAACTGCAGCCCTGGGGACCGCTGCTGGCGGCGAACGAGATGGGCAATCCGTCGATCGGGGAGGTCGTGCGGCGCATCGCGGGGCTGGAGGACTACCGCGGCGCGTTCGAGGCCGCCTTCGACGGCCGCGGACCGGACGTGGTCACCGTCGGCCAGGCGCTCGCTGCCTACGAGCGCACGCTCGTCTCCGGCGCCTCCCCCTACGATCGCTGGCATTACGGCGGCGAGCGCGATGCGCTGGACCCCGCTGCCCGGCGTGGCCATGCGCTGTTCACCGGCAAGGCGGGCTGCGTCCGCTGCCACGCGATCGGGCCGGACGCCGCGCCCTTCACCGACGGCGGATTCCACGACACCGGCATCGGCTGGGCGCGCAGCATGGGCACCGCGGCGCCCCCCGCCGAGGTCACCGTGGCGCCGGCCACCCGCCTGCGCCTGGCCCCCGGCGCGGTCGCGGCCTCCACCGGGCCGGTGCCGAACGACCTGGGTCGCTACGAGATCACCCTCGATCCCGCCGATCGCTGGAAGTACCGCACGCCGACCCTGCGCAACATCGCGCTGACCGCGCCCTACATGCACGACGGCTCGCTCGCGACGCTCGCGGACGTGATCGACTACTACGACCGCGGCGGAGTGCCGCACGAGGGACTCGACCCGCTCCTCGCGCCGCTGCGCCTGGCGCCGGAGGAACGGGCGGAGCTGGAGGCGTTCCTGCGCGCCCTCACCGGCGAGCGGGTCGGGACGCTCGTCTCCGACGCCCGGGCTGCGCCCATAGGCGACCCGCTGGGCGGTCCGCGCTGAGCGCGGCGCGGTCGGCGCGGGTCAGGCGACCAGGCCGCCCGCATCCGCCTCGCGCAACTGCCGGCGGCGCGCGGCGAGCAGGGCCTCGAGGCGGCGCCGGTTCATGTTCGACAGGGCATCGTGCTGATCGCGCAGGTCCGCCAGCAGTTCCTCCAGCTCGGCGATGTCCGCGACGAGCGAGCGCCAGCGTCCCGCGCTGCGCGGCCGGCCGGCGGGTGGCGGCGACGTGACCGTGGTCCTCATGGTGCCTCTCCCCGTGTTCGGTATCGATCGCAGCGTGGCAGGGCGGGATGACACCTTCGCGTCCGGGCCGTGACCGCCGCATGACCACGCGCGCGGCTGTCACGGCGCTGTCACGCGCGCGCAGGACACTCCAGCCATCCCTCCCGGAATGCTCCGGACGCGCATGGAACTCGACCGCGACCGCTGGACCGAACTGGTGCGCGAAGCGCTGGATCTGGAGCGCATGCTGGGCGGCTGCGCGCCGGCGCCGCAGGACGCGTCCCTGCTCGACGCCTTGCACGCGCTGTCCGCGGCCGTCGCGGCGGACTGCCTGCCGCACGGGGACGACGCCTGGCGCGCCCTCGCGTTGCTGCGCAAGGCGGCAGTGCGCATGCGCCGGCTGGCGGACACCCGCGCCGCCTGAACCCTGCTGCACTGCGGGTCCCCCGCCGGCGCCCGCCTGTGGGATGATCGCGTCCTTGCCGACCACGGCCAGGACAGCCAGCCGATGCACCTCACGCCGGATACGGCCCACGACTTCGTGCTGGCGAATGCAGCGTCGCGGTTCGTGGAGGACCCCTACCCCGACCTGCACCTGCTGCGCGAGCACGCGCCGCTGTGCCGCCAGCCCGACGGCTCGTGCATCGTCAGCCGTTACGACGACGTGCGCCGGGTCCTGACGGACACGGCGGCCTTCAGTTCCGACAAGCACGTCGACTTCCGGCCGCGCTTCGGCGACTCGCCGCTGTACGAGCACCACACCACCTCGCTCGTGTTCAACGATCCGCCGGCCCACACGCGCGTCCGCGCGCTGCTCGCGCCCTTCTTCCTGCCGCGCACGATGCGACGGATGGAGCAGAGCGTCGCCGCGATGGTGGATGAACTGCTCGACGCCGCCGGGCCGCGCGGCACGATCGACGTGATGGCGGAGTTCGCGCTGCAGATCCCCCTCAACCTGATCGGCGACCTGCTCGGCGTGCCGCGCGCCGACCGCGAGCCGTTGCGCGGCTGGGCGGGGCTCATCCTCGGCGCTCTGGAGCCGGCCCGCACGCCGGAGCAGCTCGCGGCCGGCAACCGCGCGGTGGAGGAGTTCAAGGACTACCTGCGCGAGCTGATCGCGTGGAAGCGGCGGCATCCCGATCGCCACGACGATCTCGACATCCTGTGGGCGCTCATCCAGGCGAGCGACGCGGGCGGCGGCCTGACCGAGCTCGAGATCCTGCACAACAGCATCTTCATGCTGAACGCCGGACACGACACGACGACCAGCCTCATCTCCAACGGCGTGCACCTGCTGCTCGAGCACCCGGCCGAGCGCGAGCGCCTGCGGCGCGAGCCCGGCCTGCTGAAATCGGCAATCGAGGAGATGCTCCGCTGCGAGAGCCCGCTGCAGTTCGGCAACCGCCGGAGCACGTCCGCCACCGAGATCGCCGGGCAGCGGCTGCCCGCCGGAACCTTCCTGCACGTCGCGATCGCGGCCGCGAACCGCGATCCGCGCCAGTTCCCCGAGCCGGACCGCTTCGACATCGGCCGCGACCCGAACCGCCATCTCGCGTTCGGCCATGGCATCCACTTCTGCGCCGGCAACGCGGTAGCCCGCATGGAGGCAACCCTCGCCTTCGGCCGGCTGCTCGCGCGGTTTCCCGGCTTCCGGCGCGCCGGACCGACCGTGCGCGCGCCGCGCACGCGCTTCCGGGTGATCGAGGAATTGCGCATCGACCTGCGGACCTGAGCCGCCGGCGCGGCGGGCCGGATCCGGGCGCGGACCCCGTCGGCCGGCAGGCGCCTGACGTTGC
>CAYOJP010000265.1:2003-5382 GCA_964404305.1 uncultured Gammaproteobacteria bacterium | reverse complement strand
CGTCCTTGTCGCCTTCGAACCCTTCGGCGACGTTGTACAGCTCGCGGAAGCCCGCCTGCGCCAGCGCCTCGGCTGCCGCGCGGGAGCGCGCGCCGCTGCGGCACAGCGCGACGATCGGCACCGCTTCCGGCGCCGCTGCCCCGCGCGCGACGAGTGCCGCGCGTACCTGAGCTACGAACTCGGGGTTCACCGCCCAGGCCGGAAATTCCTTCCACGGCACGTGCAGCGCGCCCGGAGGATGACCGACGTAGTCGTGCTCCACCTTCGAGCGCACGTCGAGCAGCACCGCGCCGGGGCGCTGCCGCAGCAGCGCCTGGGCGGCGGCCGGATCGAGGTCGGGGATCGTCGTGTCGTGCATGCGGCCGGTCTCCTCGTGCGGGTCGTGCGGCCAGTATAGGCAAGGGGTCGCCCCATCGTCATCGAACTGCAACATTTCGCGCCCGGCGGCGGCGCGGGTCGCACCTGTATAATCACGCGCGCCATGCCCCACCGCGCTCCCGAAACAGTCGCCGCAGTCGATCTCGGCTCCAACTCGTTTCACATGCTCGTCGCCAAGGTGATGGGCGATCGCCTGCAGGTCGTCGATCGCATCCGCGAGATGGTCCGGCTGGCGGGCGGCCTCGATTCCTCCAACCGTCTGCGCGGCGAGACGAGCGAGCGGGCGCTCGCCTGCCTGCGCCGCTTCGGCCAGCGCCTCGACGGCGTTCCGCCCGGCAGCGTCCGCGCGGTGGGGACCAACACGCTGCGCAAGGCGCGCAACGCGGAGGCCTTCATCGACCAGGCGGAGGCGGCGCTCGGCCACCGCATCGACATCATCGCCGGCGCCGAGGAGGCGCGCCTCATCTACCTCGGCGTCGCGCACAGCATCGAGGGCGAGGGCGGGCGACGGCTCGTGATCGACATCGGAGGCGGCAGCACCGAGGTCATCATCGGCCACCAGTTCGAGGCCGAGCGGCTGGAGAGCCTGTACATCGGCTGTGTCGCCGCGAGCCAGGCGTACTTTCCGGACGGGCGCATCGACGCGGCCTGCATGCGGCGGGCGAAGCTCGCCGCGCGCCTGGAGTTCGAGCACATCGAGGCCGCGTACCGCCAGCTCGGCTGGGAGACGGCGCTCGGGGCCTCGGGCACGATTCTCGCGATCAACGACCTGGCGATCGCGCACCGCTGGAGCAGCGACGGCATCACGCCAGCCGCGCTCGCCGCGCTCGAGGCCGAGCTGTGCGCTGCCGGGCACGTCGACCGGCTCGCGCTCACCGGACTCGACCCGGAGCGCGCGCCGGTCTTCCCCGGCGGCGTCGCGATCCTCTCGGCCGCCTTCGATGCGCTGCGCATCGAGCGCATGCGGGTGTCGCCCGGCGCCCTGCGGGAGGGACTGCTCTACGATCTCATCGGTCGCTTCCAGCACGAGGACGCGCGCGAACGCACCGTCGCCGACCTCGTGCGCCGCTACCAGGTCGACGTCGCGCACGGCACGCGCGTCGCACAGACCGCGCAGGTGCTGTTCGCGCAGGTCGCGCAGGCCTGGGGCCTGTCGGCCGAGATCGAAGGACAATGCCTGTCCTGGGCCGCGCAGCTTCACGAGGTGGGCCTCGGCATCAGCCACAGCCAGTACCACAAGCACGGCGGCTACCTGCTGCGCTACCACGACATGCCGGGTTTCGGGCGCCAGGAGCAGCAGCGCCTGGCGGCGCTCGTGCGCATGCACCGGCGCAAGTTCGCCGGCTTCGAGGAGGCCGAGCTGCCGCCCGACGATGCGGCGCCGGTGCGGCGGCTGGCGGTGCTGTTGCGCGTCGCGGTACTCCTGCATCGCAGCCGCTCCGCCGCGGCTCTGCCCGCCATCGAGGCCGAGGGCCGCGAGGAGGGCCTGCGGCTGCGCTTCCCGCAGGGCTGGCTCGAGGAGCATCCGCTCAGCCAGGCCGATCTGGAGCAGGAAGCCGAGTTCCTGAAGGCGGACGGCTTCAAGCTGAAGTTCCGTTGAGCCGCGGGAGGTCGCGGGCGCGGGTCCGGCGGACCGCGTCGCCGTCGTCGCCGGTCCGTCCGTGCCGTCCTCGACGACCGGCGCTCAGTCGATGACCTTGCGCCCGGTGGCGTACAGGAGCCAGACGATCGTGCCGGCCACGTTGACGGCCGCTGTCAGCGCGAAGGCCGCCGCGTAGGTGCCGGTGGCATCGACGAGGGCACCGGTGACGGCGACGCCGATGATGCCGGGCAGCGTGCCGAAGGTGTTGGTCACGCCCATCAGCACGTCGGCGTAGCGCGGGGCGATGTCGAGGTGGTTCGGGGCGAAGCCGCTGTAGGTGCAGGCGAGGCAGCCGAGCGCGCCGCACAGCAGCCCCATGGCCGAGAACGCGCTGTCGACGTCGATGGCGGCGACCAGGAACGCCGCCGAGCCGAGGAGCCCGATCGACTGCATGGTCTTGCGCACCGCCGTCACCGATACGCCGCGGCGCAGGGCCGCGTCGGCGGCCCATCCGGCCACGTTGGACACCGCGAACATCGTCAGCCAGGGTGCCGCCGAGTACAGGCCGGCGGCGGCGATGCTCACGCCCTGCGTCTCGCGAAAATAGCTGGGCAGCCACATCAGCAGCACGTACAGCGCCCAGTTGCTGCAGAAGTGGTTGCCGATCAGCGCCAGGACCGCCGGTTGCGACAGCAGCCGCCGCCACGGGACCTGCCGGGCAGGCTCCGGTGGCAGGCGATGCCGCTCGAGCAGCGCGCGCTCGGCCGTTGCGATGCGCGGGTGCTCGCGCGGGTCGTCGTGGATGCGCGCGAACCACAACGCCGCCCAGACGAAGCCGCCCGCGCCGAACAGGTAGAACGCCGCGGGCCAGCCGAAGTGCGTGACGATCCAGCCGGTGGTCGACAGCGCGAACAGCGTGCCCAGCGGGATGCCCGACAGCACCATGGAGACCGCGCGCGAGCGTTCCGTCGGCGGCACCCAGCGGCCGAACAGGTTCCAGGTCGACGGGTAGGTGGCCGCTTCCCCCAGCCCCAGCGCGATCCGCGCGGCGATGAGGGCCATGAACGAGAGCGCCGCCGCGGGCGGCGTCAGGATCGTGAAGGCCGACCACCACAGCACGGCCAGGCCCAGGACGCGGCGGCCGCCGTAGCGGTTGGCGAGCCAGCCGCTCGCCACCTGCAGCAGCAGGTAGCCGACGAAGAAGGACGACAGGACGTAGCCCTTCTGCGCCTCGGTCCAGCCGTAGTGATCCTGCATCGGGAGCACGGCGACCGACAGGTTGACGCGGTCGACGTAGCAGATGCACGACGCCGCGAAGCACATCCCGACCAGCGTGTAGCGGGCGGGCCAGCGGCGGGCATCGGGCGCGGGGGAGGGCATGGGCGGGGCTGGCGGCGCGGCCCCCGGAGTATAGCAGCG
>CAYOJP010000265.1:0-1903 GCA_964404305.1 uncultured Gammaproteobacteria bacterium | reverse complement strand
CCCCCGCGAAAGCTGCGATGATCGGCCCGACTCGTCCGGAGACGCCGCATGCCACTGCACCCCCGCGCCGGCCAGCCGGCGGCCCCGACCGACCTGCCCGACCTGGCCGCGCTCGAACATGCGTACTTCGAGCGGCGGCCCGATCCCGCCGACCCGCGCGAGCGCGTCGCCTTCGGCACCAGCGGGCATCGCGGCACGCCGCTCGCCGGCACGTTCAACGAGGCGCACATCCTGGCGGTCACGCAGGCGATCTGCGAATGGCGGGCCGCACGCGGCATCGACGGCCCGCTGTTCCTCGGCCGCGACACGCATGCCGTCTCGGCGCCGGCCTGGGCCACGGCGCTCGAGGTGCTGGCCGGCAACGGCGTCGAGACCCGCATCGACGCGCACGGCGGCTACACCCCCACGCCGGCGATCTCGCACGCCATCCTCGGGCACAACCGCGATCGTTCCACCGGGCTGGCCGACGGCATCGTCGTCACGCCGTCGCACAACCCGCCCGAGGACGGCGGCTTCAAGTACAACCCGCCGCACGGCGGCCCGGCCGACACCGACGTGACGAAGGCCATCGAGGGGCGCGCCAACGACCTGCTCGCGGCCGGCCTGCGCGGTGTCGCGCGGCGGCCGCTCGCGCAGGCGCGCCGCGCCGCCTGCGTGCGGCCGCACGACTACGTCGCGCAGTACGTCGGCGACCTGGGGGCGGTGATCGATCTCGACGCCGTGCGCGGCGCGCGGTTGCGGGTGGCGGTCGACCCGCTGGGCGGGGCGGGCGTCGCCTACTGGCCGGCGATCGTCGAGCGACTGGGCGTGGACGTCGAGATCCTCAACCGCACCGTCGATCCGGCGTTCGCCTTCATGACCCTCGACTGGGACGGGCGCATCCGCATGGACTGCTCCTCGCCGTACGCGATGGCGAGGCTCACGGCACTGGCCGATCGCTACGACGTCGCCTTCTCCAATGACACCGACAACGATCGGCACGGGATCGTCGCGCGCGGCACGGGCCTGCTGAACCCGAATCATTATCTCGCCGTCGCGATCGACTACCTGTACTCGCATCGAGCGTTCTGGCCGGCAACCGCTGCGGTCGGCAAGACGGTCGTCTCCAGCGCGCTCATCGATCGCGTCGCCGCGCGCCGCGGCCGGCCGCTGGTGGAGGTGCCGGTCGGCTTCAAGTGGTTCGTGGCCGGGCTCGCCGACGGCACGCTCGGCTTCGGCGGCGAGGAGAGCGCGGGGGCCTCGTTCCTGCGCCGGGACGGCACCGCGTGGAGCACCGACAAGGACGGCCTCATCATGGACCTGCTCGCGATCGAGATGACGGCCGTCACCGGCCGCAACCCGGGCGAGCTGTACCGGGATCTCACGGCCGAGCTGGGCGCGCCCGATTACGCGCGCATCGACGCCCGGGCGACCCCGGCGCAGAAGGCGGTGCTCGGCCGGCTCTCGCCCGCGGACGTCGAGGTCGGCACGCTGGCCGGCGATCCGATCGTGGACATGCTCACGCACGCGCCCGGCAACGGCGCGGCCATCGGCGGCCTGAAGGTGACGACCGCGAACGGCTGGTTCGCGGCGCGCCCCTCGGGCACCGAGGACGTCTACAAGCTGTACGCGGAGAGCTTCCGCGGCCCGGCCCACCTGGCGACGATCCAGGCCGAGGCGCAGGCGATCGTGGCGCGGGCATTCGCGCGGGCGGGCTAGTTAGCAGAGCGCAACTGCGCTGCGCTCGACGGTCAGAAGCTGCGGGCGGAGTGATCGACATTTCCGCTCTGCTATAACCGGCAAGCCCGGGCGCTAGCCACGCCCCCGCCCCCCGGAGTCCGGGGCCCGTGCCGGCCGCGACCCGCGCGTGACCGGCCCCTGCACGCGCCGCCGCTGCCGCCCGCCGCCTTTGGCGAATCCCCCG
>CAYOJP010000264.1:0-5401 GCA_964404305.1 uncultured Gammaproteobacteria bacterium | reverse complement strand
TCGCAGGAGGACTACGACTTCCACACCAAGGTGCTGGGCCTGAAGTGCGTCAAGAAGACGATGTTCTACGACGGCGCGGTGCCCATCTACCACCTGTACTACGGCAACGACACCGGCGAAGAGAGCACGCTGCTCACCACCTTCCCGATGCGCCACACCGGCGTGAAGGCGCGCAAGGGATCAGGACAGGTGAGCAGCGTCGGCCTGTCGGTGCCGGTCGCGGCGCTCGACTACTGGCGCGACCGCCTGGCCGCGCACGGCTGCACCGTGACCGAGAGCGAGCGCTTCGGCGAGCGCCACCTGCACTTCCAGCACCCGGCCGGCATCGACTACGCGATGGTCGGCGTCGATGGCGACGCGCGCGCGCCGCGCCGGGGCGGCCCGGTGCCGGAGGACCTCATGATCCGCGGCACGCACTCCGTCGGCGTGTCGACCCGCGACACCGAGCTGATGGAGGAGTTCATGCAGATCGGCTGGGGCGGCCGGCGCGAGACCGAGGACCGCAACCTCGTGCGCTACAGCCTGGGCAAGGGCGGCTCGGGCACCTACATCGATTTCGAGGTGCAGCCCGAGCGCAAGCCCGGCACCTGGATCGTGGGCGAGGGCGCCATCCACCACATGGCCTTCCAGGTCGCCACCCACGAGGAGCAGAACGCGCTGAAGTTCTTCCTCGAAGGGCTGGGCTACACGGACGTGTCCGACGTCAAGGATCGCGGCTATTTCGACTCCATCTACATCCGCACGCCGTCCGGCGCGCTGTTCGAGGCGACCGTGTCGCACCAGCCGTCGTTCACCTGCGACGAGCCGGTCGATCGGCTGGGCGTGGACGTGATGATCGCCCCGCAGCTGGCGGGCCAGAAGGCCGAACTCGTCGCGCGGCTCGGGTCGCTGAAGGATTGAGGCGGCGCGGCGCGGCGAACCCGCGAGTTCGTTTTTCAGGTTCGCCTTGCCGCTCTGCAGTCGTCGTCCCGGCCGTGTATCGGGACCCAGTGTCGTTGCCCGCCGGCGGCATTGCCACAGGTCGCCGGGTTCCGATCTCGCTCGCAGCGCGGGCGAGATTCGGATGCCAGGACTGCGCACGCGCGGCTGCTGTTGCGCGCGGGTGTCAGCCCGGGAACCTCCAGCGGGTCCATGCGCCGCGGAGTCTGGAAAAGGCCATTTCCGGCTGGAATAGCAGTACTTCTGATCCGGGCGCGGCTTGCCTTGAAACGTGAGGCTCGCGTACAATTCCGCTTGCGCCGATTTGATGTCCCAGCTTGCGGGCGCGGTACAAATGCAGCTAAAGCGTCTACGGACACTGTGTTCCGGAACCCGCTTTGGCGAAAGTTGAAGCGGGTTTTTTGTCGCCCGCGCAGGCTCGTGCGTTGAGCCTGCGTCGTGGCAGCATGCGAGAGTGCAGGGCGGTGGCCGGACGGCCGCCGCACCGCCGGTTTACGCGGCTTACTTGCAGGGCGGAAGAGAAGTACTGCTAAAGGGTTGGCCTTCCCCGTGCCCCCGGGATGGCTCAATCGTCCGATGACCGACACGGGGGCGGGAGGAGACGGTCATGCAGAAGTGCCACGCAGTCAGCGCCGCGCAGGCGCACGGTACGCACCGCCACCCGGCGGAGCGCGCCGTCACGTAACACCCCGCCCGGTTCCGGGCCGCACGCGAATGGCACCGGCGGTCGCATCGCCGGGCGACGGTCCCTTGCGTCCACGCGACGCGCGGTGGAGCCGTGCGCGTGCGCCCGGACCGGTCCCTGCCGGGAGACTCGACGGCCGCGCGCCCGCGCGGCGACGCCCTGTCTCGTCCGGCGCAATGCCGGGCGCGCCGCGGCTGCCGGGCCTCAACGGCAGCCGCGGCTTTCGCGGGCGACGACGAAGGCAAACGAGTAACGCAAAGGAGGAAGCGATGGCAACGCAGAGGCAGGTGAAGCGCCCGGCCGCTCACGCTCGGCGAGCTGTTCGCGCGGATCGACGGAGCGTCGCTCGACGGACACTCGTACCCGGGCGGGCTGGTGGAAGGCGCGTGGAACCGGGTCCTCAAGGGCGAAGCGTCGCCGCGGGAGGCCGCGGCGTTCGCGACCGCGTGGTCCGCCTACTACCCGGATCTCGAGGCGGTCTACGCGGAGCGCGCACAGGCGTGGCTCGTCGAGCGCGATTATGAGCGGATGGACCCGGACGCCGACGACGCGGTGCGGCACTGAACGCGCGCGACTCCGACGCCGGAGCCCGAAAGGAGAGCGACATGCACGACGACGAACCGGCGGGCCGCGTGCCCGTCTACTACGGCGAGGACTATGCGATCGCCCAGGAGGAGTTCGACACCACCCGCAAGGCGCGCTGGGTGCGGGAGGCGCTCGACCGCGACCCGCTGCCCGCCGTCGCGTGGCGGGTGCCGCGGCCGGCCGACGCGGCGATGCTCTCGCGCGTGCACGCGTCCGCCTGGATCGAGGCGGTGCGCACGGGCGCCCCGCGCGAGCTCGCCCAGGCGCAGGGTTTCACGTGGGATCCGGGCCTGTGGACGGCGGCCTGCGCGAGCACCGGCGGCATGGTCGCGGCGCTGGAGGCCGCGCTGGCGGGCGGCGTCGCCGGCAGCCTGTCGACGGGGCAGCACCACGCCTCCCGCGAACGGGGCGGCGGGTTCTGCACCTTCAACGGCATCGCGCTCGCGGCGCTGCGCGCGCTCGACCTCGGCGCGCACCGCGTGCTGATCGTCGATCTCGACGCGCACTGCGCCGGCGGCACGCACGGGATCGTCGCCGGTCACGGGGGCATCCGCCAGCTCGACATCGCGGTCAGCGCGTTCGACCGCTACGCGCCGGCCGCGAACGCGACGCTCGACCTCGTCGACCGCGCGCAGGACTACCTGCCGACGCTGGCGGCGCGCCTCGCGGCGCTCGACGCGGAAGGCGAGCGTTTTGACGCGTGCCTCTACTACGCGGGCATGGACCCGCACGAGCGCTGCGCGATCGGCGGTCTGTCGGGCATCGACCGCGCCCTGCTCGCCCGGCGCGAGGCGGCAGTATTCGAATGGTGCGCGGAGCGCGGGGTGCCGGTCGCGTTCGGGATCGGCGGCGGTTACACCGGGCCGCGCCTGGCGCGCGACGCGCTCGTCGGCCTGCACCGGCTCACGCTCGCCGCGGCGTGCGCGGTGGCGCCACGGTACAGCGCCGCGCGGGGAGGGCAGGCTCACGATGTGAGCCTGCCGCACGGCATGATGATGACCACGACAAACCATGAGGAGAACGGCCACGTGACCTGACCAGCACCGTCATCGCGAACAGCTTGCGCACACCCCGGCGGCAGGAGTCGCCGGGTACACGCCGACCTGCGTCTGCGTGATGCAGGGTTCGGCGCCGCGCCACTGTCCACACTTGACGGGAGCGACACCGATGAGCACGACCACCGTTCAGCAACAGGAGTCCGACACCACCCACACCACGACGACCGACGCGCGCCCCGCCGCGGGTGCGCCGGTTCTGAGCATCATCCGCGGCAGCGCGTCGGGGGGCATTCCCGCCGCGCAGGCGGCGCGCCTGGCCGACCTGATACTCGGCCGCCACCACTGGGCGAGCGGCTGGCTGCAGTCGCTGTTCGTCGCGCAGCCCGGGTTCGCCGGGCACGTGCTCGAACAGCGGCCGGATTACGGCCATTACCTGTGCCTCGTGGCGACGCGCCTCGAGGCACGCGGCGAGGCCGGGGCGCCCCCGCCGGCCGAACTCGCGCGGTGGCTGATGACCACCCGGCGGCGGGGGGGGGGGGGGGGCGGGCCAGATCGGCCCGAGGTGCTCGCCGCGCTCATCGAGGCGCCCCCGGCGGGCGTGCTGTCGGTGCTGGGGCGCCTGCCCTCGCGCGCCGCACCGCGCGCGGTGTACGGGCAGGTGCTCGAGCTGCTGTCGGATCAGCCGACGGCAGCGCGATTGCTGCAGCGTCGGCGGTTGTCGGTGCCGTACCTGCAGCGGCTGGCCGTCGTGCCCGCGGCCTATCGCACGGCGCCGCTGCTGTACGGGCGGGATTCGACGATGCGGCGCCTTTTCGGTCTCGGGGCCACCGTGCAGCGCATGGCCGGCGCACTGCCGGTGGCACTGCAAGGCGAGGCCGAGCAGACCTTCGCGGGTGTGTCGAGCTGGGATGCGTACGATGCCTGGATCGACCGCTGGCTGCGCGAGGTCACGTTCCCGGCGCCACCCTGGGAGGGCAATGCGGTGCTGCGGCCGATCCGCTCCGCGCCGGAGCTGATTGCCGTCGCGCAGCGCTTCGGCAACTGCCTGGCGAACTACAGGAAGTCGGCGTTCCTCGGGGACAAGTGCTTCTACGTGTGGAGCGAGCGGGTCGAGGTGGTGATCGAGATCGACCTGCGCCTGCGCACCCCGCTGATCGGTCTCATGGAAGGACCGCAACGCCGCAGTGTGGACGGTGTGCTGTACCGCAGGCTCGTCCGCCTGCTCGAACGGCAGGGTTTTGAATGCCCGCCGATCGGGTGGTGGGAAATGTAGTTATCGGGGGCGGGGTCGCTCCCACAGGCACGTTCGCCTGTGGGAGCGGCTTCAGCCGCGAAGCCCTCGCTTCTTCCCTTGTGGGAGCGGGCGCGAGCCCGCGAAGCCCTCCCAAAGGTCGGCGCCGATCCCCTTCGCGGGCTCAAGCCCTCGCCGCGCCCCAGATCCGCAGCGGCTGCACCTCGGCGATGCGCGAGAAATCCCGGTCGGTCGTCAGCAGCACGAGGTCGTGCGCGATGCACAGTTGCGCGATCAGTGCGTCGATGGTGCCGATCTGAACGCCGGCGCGACGGCAGACGTTGCGCAGTGTCGCGGCCTCGACGTGATCGCGCCGGCGCGGCACCAGCATCGGCAGCGCGGCCAGCCGCTCGACGATCAGATCGCCGTCGCGCGGGCCGGCGAAGCCCTGCAGGAGTTCCTGCAGCACCAGGCCGGTCGTGCACAGGGTCTGTCCGCCCTGCACCGCAGCGGCCAGCGCCGAGATCTCCGGAACGTCCGGTGGCGCATCGCGGCGCAGCGCGAGCGACCAGACGCTCGTGTCCACGAACAGGGTCATTCGCGGGAGCGCCCGGCCTTGTAGTCGTAGTCGGCATCCCACTCGAGCGTGCCGAAGAGGTCCAGCAACCGCCCCTGCTCGCGCCGGGCGATGTACTCCTTCAGCGCGCAGGTCACGGCCGCCTTCTTGGTCCGCTCGCCGCTCAGTTCCAGGACGCGGTCGATCAGCTTCGGGTCGAGGGACAGGTTGGTCGCCATGTGTGAACCTCCACACAGGACGTTACACATCATTCGGGACGTCGGCCAGAGGCCACCGGGGGGTGGACTCCAGCCCGCGAACCCCTCCTGCAGGTCGGCGCCGACCCCGTTCGCGGCCTCCCGCCCGCTCCCACAACAGGTTCCCCAGGCCGGGCCGGACGGCCCGAC
>CAYOJP010000263.1:0-5402 GCA_964404305.1 uncultured Gammaproteobacteria bacterium | reverse complement strand
GTTGCGGAAGCGCGAGAGCTGCTCGATTCGCACCGGCCAGTCGGCGAAGCGGTCGCGGAAGGTCTGGTAGTGCTGCTGGGCGAGCAGCGTGGTCGGCACCAGCACCGCGACCTGGCGGCCGTCCATCGCGGCGACGAAGGCGGCACGCATGGCGACTTCGGTCTTGCCGAATCCGGCGTCGCCGCACACCAGCCGATCCATCGGCCGGGACGACTGCATGTCCGCGAGCACCGCCTCGATCGCCGCTTCCTGGTCGGGCGTCTCCTCGAAGGGGAACGCGCTCGCGAAGGCGCGATAGGCGTGCTGGTCGACGCGGAAGCGATGGCCCTGCCGCGCGGCGCGCCGCGCGTACACGTCGAGCAGCTCGGCGGCCACGTCCCGCGCCCGCGCGGCGGCCTTCTCTCGCGCCTTCAGCCAGTCTTTCGCACCGAGTTTGTGCAACGGTGCCTGTTCGGGGTCCAGCCCCGCGTAGCGGCCGATGAGATCGAGCGACGCGACCGGCACGTAGAGCTTGTCGCCGTCGGCGTACTCCAGGTGCAGGAACTCGCCGTCCACGCCGTTGACGTTCAGCGTCACCAGCCCCCGGTAACGCCCGACGCCATGATCCTCGTGCACCACGGGGCTGCCGATGGTCAGTTCCGTGAGGTTGCGGATGAGACCCTCGGCATCGCGGCCGGCGGCACGCCGGCGTCGGCGCTGGGCGGCGCGCTCCCCGAAGAGCTGGGCCTCGGTGACGATGGCGACGGGCGGGTCGGTCAGCCGCACGCCGCGCTCCATCGGCGCGACTGTCAGCGCGACCGCCGCGTCGCCGGCGAGGAACCCGGCCCAGTCGAGCACGCTCGCGGGCGCGATCCCCGCGCCGCGGAACAGATCGGTCAGCGTCTCGCGCCGGCCCGGGGTTTCGGCGACGAACAGGACGCGTTGCGAGGTCTGCGCCAGGTAGCGCGAGACCGGCAGCAGAGGCTCCTTCGCCCGCGCATCGATCGGCAGCGCCAGGGGCGCTTCCGCGGCGAACTCGCACACGCGCGCGCCCGGCGTCCCGCCCCCCGGCCCGGTGACGGTGATGCACGCGTGCCGGCGCGCGGCGCTGGCGAGCCAGTCGGCGTCCTGGAACAGGGCGTCGGGCGGCAGCACCGGGCGCTCGAGGTCATGACGCAGCCGTTCCCAGCGCGCCGCGGCCTGCTCGCGGAACTGCGCCGCCTCGGCGAGCGCGCCCTCGTCCACCACCAGCAGCGCGGCCGGCGGCAGGTAGTCGAACAGGGTCGCGGTGGCCTCGAAGAACAGCGGCAGGTAGTACTCGATGCCGGCCGGCGCGAGCCGGTTGCTGACGTCGTTGTAGATCGGGCAGCGCCCGGCGTTGCCCGGGAAGCGCTCGCGCCAGTTGCCGCGGAACAGCGCGATCGCGGAATCGTCGAGGGGGAACTCGCGCGCCGGCAGGATGCGCAGACGTGCCACCGATTCGAGCGAGCGCTGCGACTCCGGGTCGAACAGTCGGATTGCCTCGATGTCGTCGTCGAAGAGATCGATCCGGAACGGTGTCTGCGCGCCCATCGGGAAGACATCCACCAGCGCGCCGCGCAGCGCGTAGTCGCCGTGCTCCATCACCTGCCCGACACGGCGGTAGCCGGCCTGCTCCAGGCGCGCCTGAAAGGCCTCGCGGCCGAGTCGCGCCCCGACCGCGAGGTCGAAACTGTGCGCGGACACGAACGATCGGGGCGGGAGCCGGTGCAGTACGGGCCCCGCCGCGACGACCAGCAGGCCCGCGCCCATCCCGGGCAGGGCGGCGAGGGTCGCGAGGCGCTCGGAGATGATGTCCTGGTAGGGCGAGAACAGTTCGTAGGGCAGGGTCTCCCAGTCCGGGAACGTGCGCACCGGCAGGGCCGGATCGTCGCCCAGGAAAAAAGCGAGTTCCGAGACCAGCCGCTCGACCGCCAGCGTATCGGATTCGATCACGACGACCGGTGCCGGGTGCGCTCGCGCGGCCTGGGCGAGCGCGAGTGCCTTCGCGCCGCCGGGCAGGCGGCGCCACTCGAGCAGTCCGCCCGGCTCCGGCAGCGGCGGTGCCAGCGGTGACAGTCTCGGGACGTCGGCGTGTGCGTGCATGGGGGGCGACGGGCGGCGCGGCCCGCGCGGGGGCGGGTCCGCGACGTTCAGAGGCTGGCCAGGATGTCGGCGAGCGCGGCGGCCGGATCGGCTGCGCCCGTGATCGGGCGGCCGATAACCAGCCAGTCGGCGCCGTCGGCCAGCGCCCGGGCCGGGGTCGCGACCCGTGCCTGGTCGTCGACGCTGGCCCCGGCCGGGCGCACGCCCGGGGTCACGAGCCGGAATCCGGCGCCGCACCGCGCCCGCAGGCGTGCCACCTCGAGCGGGGACGCGACGACGCCATCGACTCCGCAGTCGCGCGCGAGCAGCGCCAGGCGCTCGACCTGGGCGGCGGCGCCGCAGTCGAGCCCCACCTCCCGCAGGTCGGCATCGGTGAGGCTGGTGAGCACCGTCACGGCGACGAGCAGCGGCCGGTGCCCGGCGCGCTCGATCGCCTCCCGCGCTGCGCCGAGCATCGCCCGGCCGCCGCCCGCATGCACGTTGATCATCCACACGCCCAGGTCCGCCGCAGCCGCGCACGCGCCGGCCACCGTGGCGGGAATGTCGTGGAACTTCAGGTCGAGGAACACTTCATGCCCGGCGCCGATCAGGCGCTCGACGAGGCGCGGGCCAGTCCGCGTGAAGAGCTCCTTGCCGACCTTCAGGCGGCAGCGCGCGGGGTCGAGGCGGGCCGCCATCTCCAGCGCGGCGGCCGGATCGGCGTAGTCGAGGGCGACGATGACGGGCGGGCGGGCGTCGGTCGGCATTTCAGCGAGCCTGGTCGTCTTCCACGTCGTGCAGGGGTTTCACGGAATTCCAGCTCTTGCAGCCCGGGCACTGCCAGTGCAGCGAGCGGCCGGCGAACCCGCAATGCTCGCAGCGGTACGCGGGCCGGTGCTCGAGCAGCCGCGCCGTGAAGCCCTTGAGCAGGGCGAGATCGTCGCGGGACGCACCGGCGGCGGTACCGATCGCGTACTCGAGGTAGCGGTCGATGCCACGCACGGACGGGTGGCGCTGCAGCTCGCCGGCGATGCATTCCATCGCCCGGCGCAGGTCGCCAGCCTCGGCGGCGAGCGCCGCCAGGGCGAGCGCCGGCGTAAGCCCGGGATGCTCGCCGCCGACCTGCTCCAGCCACGCCCGCAGTTCCTGGATCCGGCCGCGGCGGCGGTGGCAGTCGACCAGCAGGTGCAGCGCCGCCGGCAGGAACTGCGGATCCTGTTGCTCGACGCGCGCGTAGGCCGCGATGGCGTCCTCCAGCCGCCCCGACGCGGTGGCGAGTGCGCCCTCGAACAGGCTGGCGCGCACGCAGCCCGGATCGAGCGCCAGCGCCTCGCGCGCGAGCGACGCCGCACTCGCGAGATCGCCGGCGGCACGCGCACCTTCCGCCTTCTCGCAGACGAAGTGGGCAATCATCGCGCCGAGCCGCTGGCCGGAGTGGGTCTCGAGCTGCCGGGCGATCTCGATCGCCTTGTCCCAGTCCTGTTCCTGCTGGTAGATGAGCACGAGCTGGGTCAGCGCCTGTTCGGTGTTCATGCGCAGGTCGAGCAGTTCGCGGAACAGGCTCTCGGCGCGGTCGAGCAGTCCGGAGCGCATGTAGTCCATCGCCAGTTCGAGCAGTGCGTGGCAGCGCTGCTCGTGGCTCAGGTTCGTTTTCGCGATGAGGTTCTGGTGGATCCGGATCGCGCGGTCCACCTCGCCGCGGCGGCGGAACAGGTTGCCGAGCGCGAGATGCGTCTCGACGGTCTCGCCATCGACGTCGAGCAGCTGGATGAAGACCTCGATCGCCTTGTCGGGCTGCTCGTTCAGCAGGTAGTTGATGCCGCGGAAGTAGTCCCCGGCGAAGCTGCCGACGCGGTGGCCGCGGCGAGGCCGGCGGGCCGCCAGCCAGCCCGAGGCCGCAGCGACCGGCAGTAGCAGCCAGAGCAGCGCGGAGGCGAGTTCAGCGGCCATCGCCGGTTCCCGGGCCGGCCGCTGGCCCGGCGCGCAGCGCGCCGAGCTCGGTCTCGAGCCGCCGCTGCGCGCGCGCGAGGCGGCGGTTGCGATGGCGCAGGCCGAGCAAGCCCGCCAGGCCGACCAGCCAGCCGAGCACGACGCCGACCGCGAGCGACCAGAGCACCAGGTGGGAGGCGGGCAGATCGAAGGCCGCCACGTAGAGGTCGATCTGGACCGGAGCCCGGTTGCGGACATGGAACAGCAGCCCGGCCACGAACAGGGCCGGGAGCAGGCAGAGCCAGACGAGGAACAGCATGCGACGCACGGTCGGCCCCGATCGTCGTTAACGCGCGTGTCGCGGCGGCGGCAGGAGCATCCGGCCGCCGTGGCGACCTCAGGTGGCGCGCGAGGTCGCCGCGGCGCCCTGGATCGGCTTGGTCTGCACGCTCTCGTTGACGCGATCGCGCAGTTCCTTGCCGGGCTTGAAGTGCGGCACGTGCTTGGCTGGCAGTGACACCGGCTCGCCGGACTTCGGGTTGCGCCCGACGCGCGGCGGCCGGTAGTGGAGCGAGAAGCTGCCGAACCCGCGGATCTCGATGCGATCGCCGGTAGCCAGCGTCTGCGCCATGTGCTCGAGCATGGTCTTCACGGCCAGCTCGACATCCTTGTAGCCGAGTTGCGCCTGCTTGCGGACCAGCTTCTCGATCAGCTCTGACTTGGTCATCGTCGTACGCGACTCCACCTGTGAAGGCATCATTGCATCGCGGCCGCGGCTCGCAGGCAGTGCGGTTCCCTATCAGTCCTGGTTGTCGAGCTGCTGCTTGAGGAGATCGCCGAGCTTGGTGCCCCGAGTCTCGGAGTCCTGGCCGTACTCCTGCATCGCGGTGGCCTCCTCCTCGCTCTCCTTCGCCTTGACCGATAGCGTCACGGTGCGCTTCTTGCGATCCACGCCGATGAACATCGCCTCGATCTCGTCGCCTTCCTTGACCAGCTTGCGAGCGTCCTCGACCCGGTCGCGCGACAACTCGGAGGCCCGGATGGTGCCTTCGATCCCGTCGTCCAGCTGCACGACCACGCCCTTGGCGTCCACCGCGCGGATGATGCCCTTCACGATGGTGCCCTTCTCGTGGACCGCCATGTAGTTCGACAACGGGTCCTTCTCGAGCTGCTTCACGCCCAGCGAGATGCGCTCGCGCTCCGCGTCGACCGCCAGCACGACGGCGTCGATCTCGTCGCCCTTCTTGAAGTTGCGCACGGCCTCCTCGCCTGGCGCCGCCCAGGACAGGTCGGACAGGTGGACCAAGCCGTCGATGCCGTCTTCCACGCCGACGAAGATGCCGAAGTCGGTGATCGACTTGATGGTGCCGTGGACGCGGTCGTTCTTGTTG
>CAYOJP010000262.1:0-5420 GCA_964404305.1 uncultured Gammaproteobacteria bacterium | reverse complement strand
TCCACCGATTCGATCGCACCACCGAACAGGTGGGCGTAGCGGTGCTCGCGGGCAGCGGGCGCGCGGGCCAGGCGGGCGACGAACGGCCCGTCGGCACGGACCATGAGGGCGTCGAGCGCGTGCTCGACCCCCGCGGCGTCGGCGAACTCGCACAGCCGCTGGGTCCGGGTGCGCAGCTCGCCCGGGGTCTGCGGGCCGCGCAGCATCAGCACGCACAGCACGCCGGTTTCCTGCGCCGAGAGCTTCAACGCGCCGAACTCGGTATTGCAGAACCGGTGCTTGTACTTGACCGTCCGACTGCCATAGGCGGAACGGTCGCTGACCAGATGCTTGCGCATGAGGCCATCGACGACGGCCTGCACCTGGCTCTCGGCCAGTTCCAGGACGGGATCGCGATTGCTCTTCTGGTTGCAGGCAGCGGTGAGGGCGTTCAGGGACAGCGGGTACTGCTCGGGCGTGGTGACCTCTTTCTCGATCAGGCACCCGATTACGCGGACTTCGAGGGGTTCGAGTTCGATACGCATGCGTGGTCCGGGCACCTCGGGGTGGCTGCAGGGTGTGCAAGGATACGCCGATTGGCTCCCGGCCGCCGGACGGCCTGGGCAAGCGTCCCGCGCCGCGCGCCGGTCAGACGAGGTAATCGTGCAGGATCTGGCCGTGGCCGAGCGTGAAATCGGCGTTGTACCAGCATCCGCCGAGCACCTCCACCACCGGGATGCGGTCGAAACGATCCGCCGGGGACGCGCCGAACCCGAGCGTCGCCGGGCCGGTATAGACCCGCTTGACGTCGATGCCCGTGAGCGTCGTCGAGGTGAGCTGCTGCACCTCCGGCGGCGCGCCTTTTTCCACCGACGGCACCAGCTTGAGGTTGACGTATTCGGCGCTCGCGCCCAGGTCCGCGGCGCTGCCCAGCCGCGCGACCTGCATCGCGGCGCGCACGAGTTCCAGGCCGCCGCGCTCGACACGGCCCGTCAGCACGCCGTCGCGCTCATCGACGACGACGCGCCCGAGCTTCTTCGGAAAGCCCCAGATCTCGCGCCCGGCGCCGATGGCGATGTCGTTGTCGAGGACGAGGTACAGGCAGAAGTTCACCGGTCGCTGGTCGTAGCGCGCGGCGGCGGCCAGCAGCATCTCGTTGTAGCTGCCGAAGCCGCTGGTGAAGAAGCGGCTGATGGTGACGGACATCGTGCCGGCGGGATCCGCGACCAGCGGCTTCGGGATGAGATGCGCGATGGCCGCAGGATCGGTGCGGAAGGTCACCAGCAGCGACCACAGGTCCCGGTATTCGAACGGCGGCTGGTCGTACAGCGGCGAGAGCACCGGCGAACTGTACGGTTGCGCCCTGCGCCCTGCGCTCTTCTGCGGCTTGCGTACCATGTTCGCGCCTCCCTGGTGGCCGGTTCCGCTCAGGCCTTCGCCTGGTCCCGCAGCTTGAACTTCTGCACCTTGCCCGTGGACGTCTTGGCTATCGGTCCGAAGATCACCTTCGAGGGGCACTTGAAGTGGGCGAGATGCTCGCGGCACCAGGCGATGATCTCGACGTCGGTCGCGCTCGCGCCCTCGCGCAGCGTCACGAACGCGCACGGGGTCTCGCCCCATTTCGGGTGCGGAACCGCCACGACCGCGGCATCGATCACCGCCGGATGACGGAAGAGCACGCCCTCGACCTCGATGCTGGAGATGTTCTCCCCGCCAGAGATGATGATGTCCTTGGAGCGATCGCGGATCTGCACGTAGCCGTCGGGATGCCACACGGCGAGATCCCCCGAGTGGAACCAGCCGCCGGCGAAGGCCTCGGCCGACGCTTTCGGATTCTTCAGGTAGCCCTTCATGACCATGTTGCCGCGGAAGAAAATCTCGCCCATGGTCTGCCCGTCCCGGGCCACCGGCTCGAGCGTGTCCGGATCGGCCACCATCAGATCCTCGAGCATCGGGTAGCGTACGCCCTGGCGGGACTTGACTTCCGAGCGCTCGCGCGCGGACAGGCCGGCCCAGGCGGGCTTCTCCTCGCACACGGTCGCCGGGCCGTACACCTCGGTCAGTCCGTAGACGTGCGTGATGCCGAAGCCGAGTTCCTCGATGGCCTGAATCACCGCCGCAGGCGGCGCGGCGCCGGCGGTCATGCACTCCACGCGATGCCCGATGCCGGCCTTCATCTGTGCCGGCGCGTTGGCGAGGGTGCTCATCACGATCGGAGCCCCGCACAGGTGCGTGACGCGATGGCGCCTGATCGCGTCGTACATGTCCTCGGCGCGCACCGCGCGCAGGCACACGCTGGTGCCCGACACCGCTGCCATCACCCACGGGAAGGTCCAGCCGTTGCAGTGGAACAGCGGCAGCGTCCACAGGTACACCGGGTGGCGCGGCATCTGCCAGACGAGGACGTTCGAGATCGCGCCGAGGAACGCACCCCGATGGTGGGTGACCACGCCTTTCGGATTGCCGGTGGTGCCGGAGGTGTAGCCCAGGGCGATTGCCTGCCACTCGTCGCGGGGCTGCGGCTCGATGTCGACGGCGGGCGCTCCGGCGAGCAGCGCCTCGTAGGTAAGCGCGCCGACCGGACCCGGATCGGGAATCGAATCGTCCTCGATGTCGATGACGAGCGGCGCCGGACCCTCCAGCAGGGCCAGCGCGTCGCGCGCCACGTGCGCGAAGCCGCGATCGACGATGAAGACCTTCGCCTCGGCATGCCGCAGGCTGAAGGCGATGACAGGCGCATCGAGCCGGGTATTGATGGCATTCAGCACCGCCCCCGTGAGCGGCACCCCGAAGTGGGCTTCGAACATCGCCGGCACGTTGGCCGCGAGGATCGCGACCGTGTCGCCCTCGCCGACGCCGCGCGCGCGCAGCGCCCGCGCCAGCTGCCAGCAGCGCGCATGCGTCTGCCGCCAGGTCCAGGTCCGCTCGCCGTAGATCACGGACGTCTGCTCCGGATGCACGGCGGCCGCGCGCTCGAACAGCGTCAGCGGCGACAGCGGCTGGTGATTCGCCGCATTGCGGTCCAGGTCCTGCTCGTAGATGTTCGCCATGCGTCGTGCGCCCCTTGCAATTCTTCCGGCCAGCCTTGCGCCAGTGCGGGCCCGGGCCCGCGAACCTGCCGCGCTTCAAATCGCCTTTCGCGCCACCGCCACGAGGTACTCGTGCGGCACGCGCAATCCCGTCGGGCCGGTGAACGGCGCCGCGAGGCCGCGCACGTGCTCGCGCACGGCCGGGCGCAGCGTGGGGTCCATCACTTCGTACTGGGCGGCGAGCACGCCGGAATCCTCGACCATGGACCAGTAGTCGTCGAAGGTGTCGAAGCGCAGGTCGAACAGGTGGGCTTCGATGCCCGCGCCGGCGAACCCCGCGCCGGCCACGAGTTCCTCGACGAGCGCGGGCGTGCCCAGCGAGGTGACCGCGTGCAGAGGCGCATTGCGCTCCGCCGGGACCCGGCCGCAGAACGCCTCGTAAGCCCACAGGCAGTTGCGCATCATCTCGGGCCGGCCCCAGACGGCGAAGGCGAACACCCCGCCGGGCCTGAGCACCCGCAGGCACTGGCGCACACCGGCGAGCGGATCCGCGAACAACATCACGCCGAAGCGGCACACGATGCGGTCGAAGGTCGCATCGGGGAAGTCGAGCGCCTCGGCCGCGAGCGTGCGGAAGGTCACGTTGCGCAGTCCCTCGCGGGCTGCCTTCGCGCTCGCCACCTCGACCATGGGGCCGGCCGCATCGACGGCGGTGACGCGCAGGTCCGGGTTGCGGCGCGCGAGCGTCAGCGCGGGTTCCCCGGTGCCGCAGGCGACGTCGAGGATCAGTTCTCCCGGCCGGGCGCCGAGTGCGTCCAGCAGCGTCTCGCCGACCGGCGCGAGTTGCGGCAACCACAGGTCGAACCCGGCCGCGACCCGGCTCCAGTCCGGCGACGTGCCCTTGTCTGACATCGCTACCCTCCGTTCATCGTTGCCGGGTCCGCCGGGCCGGCGGTGCGCGGCCGGCATCCGGGTCCACCGCATCTCCCGTCGCCAAGCCGACCCGGGCGGCCGGTCGAGGCGCCGCGCACGGTCGCCGCCCGTTCCGCGCGCGGTAAGACCGCCTGACCCGCCTGCAGTTCTCGTGGGTTGCCCGGACGGTGCGCGCGCCGGGTCGTCAGTCCACCGTGCGTGGCGGCGACCAGAGCGGACGCTCGGTCGACGGATAACGCAGGATGTGCAGCATGCGCACCGCCGACTCGCGGCCGTCGTAGTAGCGCGGCACGACCGCGCTCTCCTCGTATCCGAGCTGGCGGTAGAACTCCAGCGCGCCCGTACCCGAGGCGCGCGCCTCCAGGTGCACGACGACGATCCCGCCGACGCGGGCAGTGGCCTCCAGCCACTCCACCAGCGCGCGCCCGACTCCGCGGCGGCGCCGCTCCGGGGCGACCGCGAGCAGGGCGAGGTGCGCGGCGCCACGTCCGAACCGCATGATGCCGAAGCCGACGCGCTCCTCGCCAGCGCGCGCGACCACCGCGACGGTGTCGCTGCGGCGCAGCTGCGCGGCGATGCGCGGCCCGGTCCAGCGCGGCGCGAGGCCCCGCTCGATGGCCTCGCGGGTCAGTCGCGCCATCGCCGGCACGTCGGACTGGCGGGCGGGTTCGATGAGCGTGTGTGCGGTCACGGGGAAGGGATGCGGGGCGGCCCGGACAGTGTAGGAAGGACTCGACGAATTGTCAGCGGCCCCTGAACAGGGCCCCGAGGATCCCGCGGACGATCTGGCGGCCGACGGTCGAACCCACACTGCGGGCAACGCTCTTGGCGAGGGCCTCGCCGACCGAATCCCCACGCCTGCCGGCCGGAGCCCGCCCGGGCGGGCGTCCCGCACGCGGCGCGGGCAGCGGGGCCTCGTAACGGCGAGGCGCCGGTGGCGGGGCGCGTTCCGCCGCCTGCGCGCTGTCCGCGGCCCGGGCCCGATCCGCCAGCACCTCGTGCGCCGAGATCCGGTCGATGCCGCGGTCGTAACGGCCCGCCACCGGGCTCGCGGCCAGGCAGGCAGCCCGCTCGGCGGCGCTGATCGCCCCGATCCGCGAGCATGGCGGCCGGATCCGCGTCCGCTCGACCATCGTCGGCGCGCCGCTGGCGTCGAGCGTGGAAACGAGGGCCTCGCCGACCTCCAGTTCCGTCACCGCGGCCACCGGGTCGAAGGCCGGGTTCACCCGGAAGGTCTGCGCGACCGCGCGCACCGTCTTCTGGTCGGCCGGGGTGAAGGCGCGCAGCGCGTGCTGGACGCGGTTGCCGAGTTGACCCAGCACCGTGTCCGGCAGGTCGAGGGGGCTTTGGGTGATGAAGTAGACCCCGACGCCCTTGGAGCGGATGAGCCGCACGACCTGCTCGATGCGCGCGACCAGCGTCCTGGGCGCGTCGTCGAACAGCAGGTGCGCCTCGTCGAAGAAGAACACGAGGCGCGGC
>CAYOJP010000261.1:822-5468 GCA_964404305.1 uncultured Gammaproteobacteria bacterium | reverse complement strand
GGCGTCGAGCAGCGCGAGCAGCGCCGGGCCCCAGACGGCCACCAGCGTGCCGGCGGCGCCCGTCGCGATCCCGAAGGCGAACGGCTCGATGTCGCTGCCCCCGCGTGCTGCCGCCGTCTCGAGCAGCAGCCCGGCCTGCGCCTCGTAGCTCGCGCGCGCGCACAGCCCGAGCAGTGCCGCCGCGGCATCGAACAGCCGGCCGGCCCCCGAGCTCCACGGCGCATTGACGCCGGCCTCGAGCATGCGCAGGAGCGGGCCGCGCTCGGCCGGCGCGAACTCGCGCTCGAGCAGGCGCTCGAGCGCCGGCCGGCCGGCGGCGCCCAGCGCGTGCAGCGCCCCGAGCGCCGCGCGCCGCGGTTCCCGCATCGCCTGCTCGCCGCCCGGCAGGCGGAAGGGCGCAAGGTGCGCGGCCCGCCGCCAGCCGCCGCCGGGCGCGAGCAGCAGGAACTCCCCGCCCCACAGCGTGCCGTCGCTGCCCAGCCCCGCCCCGTCCCAGACCACCGCCAGCACCGGCGGGGCGAGGGCGTTGTCCGCGAGGCAGGCGAGCGCGTGGGCGTGGTGATGCTGCACGTCGATCACGGGCAACCCGAGCGTGCGCGCGTGCCGGCTGCTCGCGTAGCCGGGGTGCTGATCGCAGGCGACGGCGCGCGGCGCGACCGGCATCTGCGCCAGCGCCTCCGCGAGCGTCGCCCGGAACAACCGGTCGGTCGCCTCGGCGCCGAGATCGCCGAGCTGCTCGCTCACGCGCACCCGCCGCCCGCGCGCGATCGCGATGGTGCTCTTCAGGTGGCCGCCGCAGGCGATCACGGGCGGCAGCGCGCGGCCCGCGTCGATCGGCCCCGGCACCTCGCCGCGCGCGCGGCGCAGCCGCAGCGGCCGGCCGGCCACCGTGCGCCAGACCGAGTCCTCCAGCGGCCGCCGGATCGGCCGGTCGTGCACCAGCAGCAGGTCGGCCAGCGTCCCCAGGCGTGCCGGCGCCTCGCGCTCGTCGGCGACCAGCGCCTCGCCCGCCAGGTTGCCGCTGGTGCACACGAGCGGCCGGTCGAACGCGCGCGCGAGCAGGTGATGCAGCGGCGAGGGCGGCAGCAGGGCCCCGAGCAGTGCGCTGCCCGCGCCGACGCCGGGGGCGAGCGGGCCGTCGTCACGGACGTCGACCAGCACGATCGGGGCGGCCGGCCCCGCCAGCCACTGCGCCTCGGCCGCGGTCGGCCGGCCGCAGGGCGCGAGCGCCGCGAGATCGCGGAACAGCACCGCGAAGGGCTTGTGCGGCCGGCGCTTGCGGCTGCGCAGCCGCGCGACCGCGGCGGCGTCGGTCGCGTCGACCAGCAGGTGGAAGCCGCCCACGCCCTTGGCGGCGACGATGGCGCCGCGGGCGAGCGCATCGATGGCGGCGTCCAGCGCCGCCGCGCCCGCGGCCAGCGGTGTGCCGTCGGGTCGCCACAGCGCCAGCCGCGGACCGCAGGCCGGGCAGGCGAGCGTCTGCGCGTGAAAGCGCCGGTCGTCCGGATCGACGTACTCGCGCCGGCAGTCCGCGCAGGGCGGGAAGCCGGCGAGCGTCGTATTGGCGCGGTCGAAGGGCGGGGCCAGCAGGATGCTCCAGCGCGGGCCGCAGCGGGTGCAGCTCAGGAACGGGTAGCGGTGGCGCCGGTCGCCCGGGTCGAACAGCTCGCGCAGGCAGTCGGGGCAGGGCGGCAGATCGGGCGGGCAGTCGCCGGCGTCGGGATCGCCGGCCAGGCTCGGCCGCAGCACGAAGCCCTCGGCGCCGAGCGCCGGCACGGCGGTCGCGGCGCAGCGGTCGATGCGCGCCCCCGGCGGCCCGGCGCGCAGTGCCTGCGCGGCCTGCTGCAGGGCGTCGCCCGGGCCTTCCAGCTCGACCACCAGCGCGCTGCCGTCGTTGCCGGCCCAGCCGGCGAGCGCGTGCGTCCGGGCCAGCCGGAAGGCGAACGGCCGGAAACCCACGCCCTGCACGATGCCCTCCAGGCGCAGGTGCAGGCGTTCGCGGCGGTCGCCGGCGGGCCCGGATGCCGCCGGTGCGGCTGCAGGTGACGATCCCATGACGGCCTCCGCCTGCCGGCTTGCTGGTGCAGATCAACATCCCGGCGTGCCCGGACACTATTATGATGCCCAGGCGAACCGCGTTCCGAGCATCCACCCGATGACGATCCACGCCGGCCCCGGATTGTCCGCCATCGAAGCCGCCGTCGAGGCCGCGGTCGCGGCGCACGGCAGCGACCCGGCGCGCCTGCTCGCGCTGGCCGGCAGCGTGCAGGACGCGCTGCGCTGCGTGCCGCCGGCGGCGCAGACGCTGCTCGCCGCGCGTCTCGACGTGCCGCCCGCGCGCGTGCGGTCGGTGGTCGACTTCTACTCCTTCTTCTCGGCGACGCCGCGCGGCGAGTACGACCTGCTGCTCGGCACCTGCGTCGCCGACGAGTTCAACGGCGCGCCGGCGCTGCTCGCGCGGCTCGCCGCCGCGCTCGACGTCGAACCGGGCACGACGCGCACCGACGGCCGCGTGTCGCTCGGCACCGCCTCCTGCACCGGCCTGTGCGACCAGCCCGTCGCCGCGCTGGTCAACGGCCGCCCGCTGGCGCGGCTGGACGCGGCGGCGGTCGACCGCATCGCGGCGCTGATCGCCGCCGGCACGCCGCTCGCGCAGTGGCCGGCCGGCCTGGAAGCCGCGCCCAGCCGCGTGCCTCGCCGCGTCCTGCTGCTCGACGACGGCGGCGCGCCGGGCGCCGCGCTCGCCCGCGCGCGCACGCTCGGGCCGGCCGGCCTGCTGCGCGAGCTCGCCGATGCCGGCCTGCGTGGCCGCGGCGGCGCGGGCTACCGCACCGAGCTCAAGTGGCGCCAGTGCCGCGAGTCGGTCGCGCGGCCCGGCGCGGCGGCGGTGATCTGCAACGCCGACGAGGGCGAGCCCGGCACGTTCAAGGATCGCTGGCTGCTCGAGCACGAGGCCGAGCGGCTGATCGAGGGCATGACCCTGTGCGCGTACGCGCTCGGCGGCGCGGAGGGCTGGATCTACCTGCGCGGGGAGTACCGCTACCTGCGGGAGCCGCTGCAGCGGCTGCTGGCCGGGCGGCGTGCCGCCGGCCTGCTCGGTGCCTCGGCGCGCGAGCGGCTCGGCGTCGTCTTCGACATCCACGTCTGTCCCGGCGCCGGGGCCTACATCTGCGGCGAGGAGTCGGCGCTGATCGAATCGCTGGAGGGCAAGCGCGGCGTGCCGCGCAACCGCCCGCCGTACCCGGTGAGCCGCGGCTACCTCGGCCTGCCGACGGTGGTCAACAACGTCGAGACCTTCGTCGCCGCCGCCAGCATCGGCCTGCACGGCGGCGCCTGGTACGCCGCGCACGGCACCGGGCAGTCGCGCGGCACCAAGCTGCTCAGCGTCAGCGGCGACTGCGCGCGGCCGGGGATCTACGAATATCCCTTCGGCATCAGCGTGCGCGAGGTGCTCGCCGACGCAGGCGCCGACGCGCCGGTCGCGGTGCAGGTCGGCGGGCCCTCGGGCAAGCTCATCGCACCGGCGGAGTTCGACAAGGCGCTCGGTTACGAGGCGCTCGCCACCGGCGGCGCGTTCATGATCTTCGGCGCCGGGCGCGAGGTGCTGGACGTGGTGCGCAACCACGCGCGCTTCTTCGCCCACGAGAGCTGCGGCTTCTGCACGCCCTGCCGGGTCGGCACCGCGCTGCAGCGCGACCTGTTCGAGAAGCTCTACGCCGGCCACGGCACCAGCGCCGATCTCGCGGAGCTCGAGCGCCTCGCGCGCCTCATCAACCGTTCCACCCACTGCGGCCTCGGCCAGACCGCCGGCAACCCGGTGCTCGACAGCCTCGGGCGGTTCGCCGCCGGCTACGGCGCGCGCCTGACCCAGAGCTACTCGCCCGGCTTCGACCTCGACGGCGCGGTCGCCGAGGCCCGCGCCATCACCGGCCGCGACGACCCGCGCGCGCACCTGCACGGCTGACGCCCATGGCCACCTTCCTCCTCGACGGCCGTCCCGTGAGCTACCAGCCCGGGCAGACCATCATCCAGGCGGCGCATGCCGCCGGCCTGTACGTGCCGCACCTGTGCTGGCACCCGGACTTCGCGCCGCACGGCAGCTGCCGTGCGTGCCTGGTCAACGTCAACGGCCGCACCGTCGCCGCCTGCACCTTCCCGGCCGCCGAGGGCCAGACCGTGCTGTCCCGCAGCGAGGAGCTCGACGACTCGCGGCTCGCCATCACGCGCATGCTGTTCATCGAGGGCAACCACTTCTGCCCGTCCTGCGAGAAGAGCGGCGACTGCCAGCTCCAGGCGCTCGCCTACTGGGCCGGCATGACCGATCCGCACTTCCCGCAGCGCTTCCCCCACCGCGAGGTCGACGCCAGCCACCCCGAGGTGTTCCTCGACCGCGACCGCTGCATCCTGTGCGAGCTGTGCGTGCGCGCCAGCCGCGAGGCCGACGACAAGGACCTGTTCGGCATCTCCGGCCGCGGCATCGACGCGAAGCTGGTCGTCAACAGCCCGAGCGGCACGCTCGCCGATTCCGGCATCGCCGCCGGCGATCGCGCGGTGGCCGTGTGCCCGGTCGGCGCGCTGCTGCCCAAGGGCCGCGGCTTCAGCGGGCCGATCGGCCGGCGCCGCTACGACGCCGGCCCGATCGACGT
>CAYOJP010000261.1:0-812 GCA_964404305.1 uncultured Gammaproteobacteria bacterium | reverse complement strand
AAGATCCGCGTCGCCACCGTCTCGCTCGCCGGCTGCTTCGGCTGCCACATGTCGCTGCTCGACATCGACGAGCACCTGCTGGAACTGGCGCAGGTCGCCACCTTCGACCGCAGCCCGCTCACCGACATCAAGCACTGCGGCGAGTGCGACGTGGGGCTGGTCGAGGGCGGCCTGTGCAACACCGAGAACATCGAGGTGCTGCGCGAGTTCCGGGAGCACTGCAAGGTGCTGGTGGCCGTCGGCGCCTGCGCCATCAACGGCGGCATCCCGGCGATGCGCAACCACTACAGCCTGCGCGAGTGCCTGGAAGAGTCCTACGTGCACGGCATCGGCTGCGCGGGCGGCGCCATCCCGGACGACCCGGAGCTGCCGCTGCTGCTCGACAAGGTGCGCCCGATCCATGAGGTGGTGAAGGTCGACTGGTTCCTGCCCGGCTGCCCGCCCTCGGCGCAGGTGATCTGGGCGTTCCTCGGCGATCTGGTCGCCGGCCGCGAGCCCGAGGTCGCGCGCACGACCATGCGCTTCGACTGAGCCTGCGCGAGGCAGCCCCGTGTACGAACATCTGGAAACCGCCGCCAACCCGCAGGACCTGCAGCGCGTCGTCATCGAGCCGGTCACCCGGGTCGAGGGTCACGGCAAGGTCACGCTGCTGCTCGACGAGGCCGGCCACGTGCAGCAGGCGCGGCTGCACATCGTCGAGTTCCGCGGCTTCGAGAAGTTCGTGCAGGGCCGTCCCTACTGGGAAGTGCCGGTGCTGGTGCAGCGGCTGTGCGGCATCTGCCCGGTCAGCCACCACCTCGCCGGGGCCAAGG
>CAYOJP010000260.1:0-5498 GCA_964404305.1 uncultured Gammaproteobacteria bacterium | reverse complement strand
CCTTTCTGCGCCGACTCCGAGAACAGGATGCCGTTGTTGGCGACGATGCCGACCGGGTAGCCGAAGATGCGCGCGAACCCGGTCACGAGGGTCGTGCCGTAGAGCTGCTTGAATTCGTCGAGCTCCGAAGCATCGACGATGCGGCTGATCACTTCGCGCACGTCATACGGCTTGCGGGGATCGGCGGGGATCACGCCATGCAGTTCGGCCGGTTCGTAGGCCGGAGCCCTCGGCTCGCGCAGTTCCAGCGTCACGTCCTTGCGCGAGTTCAGATTCGCGGCCAGGCGGCGCGCAATCGCCAGCGCGTGGGCGTCGTCGCGGGCATAGTGATCGGTGACGCCGGACACGCGGGAGTGCACGTCGGCGCCGCCGAGTTCCTCGGCGGTGACGATTTCGCCCGTCGCGGCCTTCACGAGCGGCGGGCCGCCGAGGAAGATGGTGCCCTGGTTGCGCACGATGACCGCCTCGTCCGACATCGCCGGCACGTAGGCGCCGCCGGCGGTGCACGACCCCAGCACGACCGCCAGTTGCGGAATTCCGGAGGCGGACATCCGCGCCTGGTTGTAGAAGATCCGCCCGAAATGCTCCCGGTCCGGAAACACTTCGTCCTGGCGCGGCAGGAAAGCCCCGCCGGATTCCACCAGGTAGATGCAAGGCAGGCGGTTGACCGCTGCGATCTCCTGCGCCCGCAGGTGCTTTTTCACCGTGAGCGGGTAATAGGTGCCGCCCTTCACGGTCGGGTCATTGGCGACGACCATGCACTCGCGGCCGCTGACCCGCCCGATGCCGGTGATGATGCCGGCCGCCGGCACCTCGTCGGGCGCATACACCTCCCATGCGGCGAACTGCGACAGCTCGAGGAACGGACTGCCCGGATCGAGCAGCACCCGGATCCGATCCCGCGGCAGCAGCTTGCCACGCTCCAGGTGCCGGGCTCGGGCGCGCTCCCCGCCGCCCTCGGCGATGCGTGCGACCTTGTCGCGCAGATCGGCTACCAGCGCCTGCATCGCCCCGGCGTTCGCAGCGAACTCCGGCGACCGGACGTCGACCGCGGTCTTCAGCATCGTGGCGCCGCCGTCAGCCCGCGGATTCCGCGAACAGTTCGCGACCGATCAGCCAGCGCCGGATCTCGCTCGTCCCGGCGCCGATCTCGTAGAGCTTGGCGTCGCGCAGGAGCCGCCCGGTGGGGTAGTCGTTGATGTACCCGTTGCCGCCGAGGCACTGGATGGCCTCCAGGGCCATCCACGTAGCCTTCTCGGCGGCGTACAGGATGGCCCCCGCCGCGTCCTTGCGGGTGGTGCGCCCCGCGTCGCAGGCTCGCGCCACCGCATAGACGTACGAGCGGCAAACGTTCATGGTCGTGTACATGTCCGCCAGCTTGCCCTGCATCAGCTGGAATTCGCCGATGGCCTGCCCGAACTGGCGGCGATCGTGAAGGTATGGAACTACGACGTCCATGCACGCTTGCATGATACCCAGCGGCCCGCCCGCGAGCACGGCGCGCTCGTAGTCAAGCCCGCTCATCAGTATGCGAGAGCCCTGACCCTCGGCGCCGAGGACGTTCTGCACCGGGACCTCGCAGTCCTGGAACACGAGCTCGCAGGTGTTGGAGCCGCGCATGCCGAGTTTGTCCAGCTTCTGCGCGGTGGTGAACCCCGCCCAGCCCTTTTCGACGATGAACGCGGTGACACCGCGCGGGCCGGCTTGCGGATCGGTCTTCGCATACACGACCAGAACGTGTGCGTCCGGACCGTTGGTGATCCACATCTTGTTGCCGTTCAGGACGTACCGCTCGCCCCGGCGCTCGGCGCGCAGGCGCATGCCGATGACGTCCGATCCGGCACCCGGCTCGCTCATCGCCAGTGCGCCGATGCTCGTGCCCGCGATGAGGCCCGGCAGGTAGCGCCGTTTCTGGTCCTCGGAACCGTTGCGCCGGATCTGGTTCACGCACAGGTTCGAGTGCGCGCCGTAGGAAAGCCCCACCGATGCCGAAGCGCGGCTCAACTCCTCCATCGCCACCACGTGCTCGAGGTAGCCCATTCCGGCGCCGCCATACTCCTCCTCGACGGTGATGCCCAGCAGGCCCAGGTCGCCCAGGCGCTGCCAGAGGTCGAGCGGCGCCTCGTTGGTGGCATCGATCTCGGCGGCGCGGGGGGCAATCTCCTGCCGGGCGAAGCCGCATACCGTGTCCCGTAGCATGTCGGCCGTCTCGCCGAGCTGGAAGTCGAGGGTGGGATAAGGGACGTTCATGCGTGCGCTCCCGGCTTGACGTATGCGGCAGCCCGGCGCCGACGGCCGGCGACCGCCGGCGCCCGTGCGCCTCCGGCCGCAGCCAGTCGAGCCAGGCAATCCTTCTCGACTTCGTCCATGGCCACGAGCGTCGACTGCAGATCCTGCAGCTTCTCCAGCAGCAGTCGCCGGTGCTCCCTGATCCGGCGGCACAGCAGCAGCAGCTGGCGCGCGTCGTCGCTGCCGGACGGGTGGTACATGTCGATGATTTCCCGGATTTCCTCGAGCGACAGTCCGAGCCGCTGCCCGCGCAGCACCAGCTTCAGGCGTACGCGATCGCGCTCGTAGAACAGCCGGCGGAGTCCGACGCGCTGCGGACTGAGCAGGCCCTTGCCCTCGTAGAAGCGGAGCGCGCGCGGAGTGACGTCGAACTCGTGCGCCAGCTCGGCGATCGTATAGCGGCGAGTCTCCTGGACACCCTGTTGACCCATACGTCAACTCTACGACCCGCGGGCGCGGCCTGGCAAGCCCGCTTCGCGGTGGCCGGACGCAGTGCCGCCGGCCGCCGCGCTCCACGGCATCGCCGGGCCGCGGCCCTGCCGGCGGCTGGAACGACGCCCTACAGACGGGCCGGGATGATCGCCATCGTCACGAGATTCACGAGCAGACAGGCGGCGGAGACGAGGAAGCAGTAGCCGACCACCTCGCCGAACCGGATGCGGGTCACCGCCAGGAGCGGGATGGCGAAGAACGGCTGGATCAGGTTCGTGGTCGAGTCGCCGTAGGCATAGGCGAACATGATCGTCACCGGCGAAACCCCCAGTTCGGCGCCGGCGGGGATCAGGAACGGGGCCTCGATCATCCACTTCGAGCCGGCGGACGGCACGAACATGTTCATGAAGGCCGAGTACAGGTAGACGATGGTGGGGAAGGTGTCCGCGGTAGCCACATCCGCGAACAGCCGGCCGAGCCAGTGCCCGAGGTCGGTGTACTGCAGCAGTCCGAAGATGCCGCCGTAGAAGGGGAACTGCAGGATGATGCCCCAGGCGGTGTCCACGCCGGAGCGGCAGGCGCGCAGGAACGGACCGGCCCGCCCGTGCAGGGCCAGCGCGAGCGCGAGGAACACGACGTTGTAGGCGTCTATGGTCCAGCTGGCACCGAAGCCGCGGGTGACGATCGAATGCCCGAGCGGATACGCGAGCAGCACGACCGCCAGCCAGACCCACCCGGGGAACGCCTCGATGCGCCCGGCCGGTGTCGTCACCGGCACGTCCTCGGGCGGTCGAGGAAGCATTCTCTCGACCTCCGCCGGGCTCAGCGTGCGCGCGCCCTCGCGCGGGTGCAGCAGGCAGATAACGGCGAGTCCCGCAATTGAAATGACAGGCAGGTACAGCAGGTTGAAGGTGCTGAACAGCGTCTCGGTCACCGGGTACAGGCGCTCCAGCACTGGTGCGCCGCGCGCCGGTTCGAGCAGCGGATTGCCGGGCGTGGCCATGATGAGCGGGGCCGAACCGGACAGCCCGCCGTGCCAGATCGTGCCCAGGCCGAGGTAGGCTGCCGTGACGACGACCCGCACGTCGGCGCGTGGATTGCGCCGGAAGATGAACGGCACGAACAGCGCGCCGGCCACCAGGCACAGCGCCCAGTTCAGGTAGCCGGTCACGAGCGAGAAGACGCCGGCCAGCAGCACCGCCTGGACCGGGCGTTGCGGATCCGGCATCGACGCCAGCCGGTCGAGCAGTCGGTACACCGGCCTCGACGTCACACAGGCATAGGCCGCCATCATCGCGAGGGTGAACTGCATCGCGAGCGACAGGAGTTTCCACACGCCCTGGCCCCAGGCGAGCACCGCTTCCTCGGGCGTCGCTCCCGCGCCGACCAGCGCCAGCACCAGCGCGATGGCTGTCAACAGCATGCAGACGACCCACGAGTCGGGCACCCAGCGTTCGGTGACGAGCGACAGGCGCGCGCCGAAATCCCGGAGTTGATCGAGCATCGGCGCTGGCGGGAGGTGGTGAGGTGATGGCGCGGGGCGGGGCGAACGGCAGTGTAGCGACACGCGCATGGCGCCGCACCCCTGGGCGCGGAGGCCGGCCGCCGGACGGGCGGATGAACCTTCAGCGCAAGCACAGCGAAGCCGGGAGGACCTGTCATCCGCTCGAGTTCGGCCAGCATGGCCGCGCGACCTTTGGGCGGGAACACCAGGCGCAGGGCCAGGCGTTGCTCGCCGGCGGACAGGCCCTGCGGAAGGCCCGGGCTGATGTGCCGCGGGGGCCGAGCGCCGGAGAGCACGGGCAGTGCCCCGGCCGGGAGGCGTTCGAACGGGTCAGCGCCGGAGCTTACGCCATCTTCGAACGCGCTTTGCACGGCTGCGCGCCACAGGGATTGCGACGTGCGGGGAGAGTCGTAGGCCGCCGGCCAGAGCTTCGGGACGGTGCGGCGCTCACACGCTTCCCCGTCCAAAGGGCCGAAAGCGATATTATACTTGCTTGCCGCTAACAAGTATCTATACTCCGCACATGGCTTCCAATTCCCTGGTCGAACGTGCCCCGGATGCACGGCTGTCCCAGGCCCAGCGGACCGCGGTCTCCGACGCGCGCATGCTCGAAGCCGCGATCCGCCTCATCCGCGAACGCGGGGTGGAGAAGACGACGCTCCGCGAGGTGGGCGAACTGGCCGGCTACAGCCGTGGCCTGGCCGGCTACCGGTTCGGATCGAAGGAGGGCTTGTTCGGCTTCGTCGTGCGATCCATCGGCGAGGAATGGATCCGCGACCTGCTCGCCGGCACCCGGGGCAAGACCGGACTGGACGCCATCGAGGCCGCGGTCGACGCGCACCTGCGCTTCGTGGCGCGGGCCCCCGACCACGTGCGCGCGTTCTATATCCTCTGGTTCGAATCGATCGGCCCCGGTTCCGGCATCCGCGACGTCATCGCGCGGGTGCACGAGCGTCGCTATCGCGACGTCCAGTCCTGGATCCGGGCGGGCATCGAGCAGGGCGACATCGAGCCCGCGGTCGACGCGCCGCTGATCGCCGAGCAGTTCGCCGCGACCATCGTCGGCATCGTCTACCAATGGCTGGTCGGGCCGGAGTCGCTCGACCGCATCCGCGCCCAGCACGAGGGGCTCAAGCAGACCATGCGCCGGCTCCTGCCGCGCCCGGCGCCCGCAGCAGCAGAAGGAGTCACAGCATGAGCGTGCATGCCCTGAACGTGGGCGCGACGGCGGGCGTCGCCGCCGCCCCGGTGCGGGTGGTCACCGCCGCCAGCC
>CAYOJP010000259.1:0-5507 GCA_964404305.1 uncultured Gammaproteobacteria bacterium | reverse complement strand
GGACCCGCCCGGCATCGGCGCCGGCCGGAGTGATCGACATTTCCGCTCTGCTATATAGATTACCGGTTCATCAGCACGTCCGCCCACTCCTCGATCGCGTCCTCCTGGCCGGCGACGAGCTGGATGCCGACCTGGTCGTAGCCGGCCGCCTCCATCTGCGCCACGCGGGCACGGATCTCCTCCCGCGTGCCGGTGAGGGTGAACGCGCGGATCATCGCGTCGCTGATGAAGCGCCGCTCGTCCGGCCGCACGAACAGCAGGTGCCCGCGGTGCAGCGCGAGGTAGCGGGCGTCGGCCGGCGTGTAGGTCTCGTAGACCGCGCGGAACGCCGCGACCGTGTCGCGGAAGGGTGGCGGCACCGCCTCCAGGTCGCCGTCCTCCACCCAGCCGTGCAGCACGATCGCCACATAGGGGCCAGCCTGCGCGATCGCCCGCGCGCTGTCGGCCGGCTCGCCGTCGGCGAGCACGCAGCCCAGGTTCAGGCAGGTCGCGTACGAACCGGCCGGATCGCGGCCGGTCCGGCCGCGCGCCTCGCGCACTTCGGCCACGTGCCCGAGCGAGTCGTCGCCCGCCCACGCGTTGATGAACCCGTCGCCGATCTCCCCGGCGAGCATGCGGGCCCTGGGGCCGAAGGCCGAGATGTGGATCGGCACCGGGTCGTCGATGTTGATGAGCCCGATTTCCGGGTTCAGGAACCGGACCTTGCGGTCGGCGCCCTCGATCTCCAGGTGCGTCATTCCGCCCGCGAGCAGTTCACGGATGACGCGCGCGTAGTCCTTCAACTCCGCGAGCTTGTGCGCCCGCAGCCCGACCGTGCGGCGCCCGGTGTTGCCGGTTCCAAGGCCGCATATGATTCGGCCGGGCGCCAGCCGGTTGAGCGACGCCATCGCATTGGCAGCCACGGTCGCATTGCGGTTCGACGGGATCAGCACGCCGGCTCCGAGCTTGATGCGAGTAGTCTTCACCGCGGCCGCGGCCATCGCGACAAAGATGTCGGCGCACAGCAGCTGCGAGTCGTAAAACCACGCGTGCGTGAAGCCGAGAGCTTCGGCGCGCTGTACCGTCTTCCAGGCATCGGCGCCCGGCGCGAGGAAAATTCCGTAGTCCATGTGCGTCTCCGTCGGTGTCAGGCAGTAGCGTGTCCCGCCAGGGCGCGGGAACAGAGCTGTTGCTCTGTCCCCGCGAGATTACCCGCGCGCGGCAATGTTCGCCGCGACCGCCTCGCCGACTCGCTCGAGGTGGCCGCGCATGGCCGCTTCCGCGCCGGCAGCGTCGCCGTCGGTGATCGCTGCCCGAATCGACTGATGCGCGGCCCGCACGTCGCGCGAGAAGTACAGCGACCCGAACGCCAGGCGGATGTAGAAGTCGGCGCGATCCCACAGGCTTGCCGCGATCCTGCTCGGCATCGGGGCCCGGGCCATGCGGTGGATCATGGAGTGGAACCGGAGGTTCAGGTGTCGCCAGGTGGGATCCTTCCGCGCCGGCGGGCCGGCGGCGCGGGCGCTGCGGTCGATGAGCGCACAGGCGGCCCGGAACTCGACGAGATCGGCGTCGGTGCGGCGCTCCGCCGCCAGGCGCGCCACGAGCGACTCGGCGGCGGCGAAGAAGCGGAAGAAGTCACGCACGTCGATCGCCGCGGGCCGGGCGACGCGGCAGCCGACCTGCGGCAGGATCTCCACCAGTCCGTCCGCTTCGAGCCGCTTTATGGCCTCCATGATCGGCACGCGGCTGCACCCGGCCTCGCGGGCCAGTTCGACGACCGACAGCCTCTGTCCGGCGTCGATGCTGCCCTCGAGCAGCAGGATCCTGATGTGCTCGTAGGCAGCGTTGGCGAGCGCGGCCCGGCCCGCGCCCGCGCGGGCGGCGACCGGGAAAGCCGGGTCGAGCGTGCGACCGGGCGATTTTGCCGCAGTGCGGCGCGTACGGGATCCCACTTGTCAGTCCGGCTGCCAGTGCGATACTAATATATTAGCTTGGGATGACCGTTGCCAGCAGCCCCGCCATGCGGCCGCCGGTCCGGGCCCCGGCTCCCCCGATGCAACGAGGAACGGCCACGCCATGACGGTCAGGACGGGACAGCAGTACATCGACGGGCTCAGGGACGGGCGGGAGGTCTGGTACGACGGCAGGAGGGTGGAGGACGTCACCACCTTTCCGCCGCTGGCGGGCGCAATCCGGTCGATGGCGATGCTGTATGACATGCAGCACGAGCCGGCGTACCGCGACGTGCTGACCGTCGAATCGCCCGAGTTCGGGGAGCGCATCGCCCGGCCGTTCGAGTTCCCGCGCACGCGCGAGCAGCTGCGCGCCAAGCGCGAGGCCTACACGCTGTCCGCCACCGCGACCTGCGGCATGATGGGCCGCAGTCCGGACTTCATGAACGTGATGCTCACGGCGCTCGCCGCCAAGCGCAGCTTCGTCGCCGAATACTCCGAGCAGGGCGCCGAGGCGGTCGTCGCCTACTACCGCTACATGGCGCGCAACGACCTGTTCATGACGCACGCCCTGCTCGATCCGCAGCTCGACAAGGGCAAGCTGCGCCACCAGCAGCGCGACCCCGAAGTGCCGCTGCACGTGGTCGAGCAGAATGCCGACGGCCTCGTCGTGCGCGGCTCCAAGCGCATCGCCACCGCCGCGCCCTACACCGACGAGCTGATGGTGTGGCCGTTCCCGCCGACGTTCCAGCCGGGCGAGGAGCCCTACGCGAACGTGTTCTGCATCCCGATGAACACCAAGGGCCTGAAGACCGTCTGCCGGCCGTCGTTCGCCGCCATCGGCGGACTGCGAGCCGACCACCCGCTGTCGGCGTGCTTCGATGAGATGGACGCGACCATCTTCTGCGACGACGTGCTGGTGCCCTGGGACCGGGTATTCCTGCATGGCAACAACGAAGCGCTGAACCGCTACTACCGCGACTCGCGCATGCGCGAGCTGACGGCGCACCAGACCAACGTGCGGCTGGAAGTGAAGCTGGGCTTCCTGTACGGTCTGTGCCTGCGCATGGCCGAGGCCTCGGGCATGGACAAGCGGCCCGACATAATCGAGGCGCTCGGCATGGCCTCCATCCAGGTCGAGGTGATCCGCAACGCGACACGCGCCGCCGAGGAGCAGGCGACGGTGGATCCCGAGAACGGCATTCTCTACCCCGACCTGTCCGCCCTGCAGGTCGGGCGTGCCTACGGCCCGATCTTCTACCCCGCGATGCTCGCGCTCATCAAGAAGCTCGGCGGCGGCGGACTCGTGCAGTTGCCGGTGAGCATGACCGAGTTCGACTCGCCGGTGGGTGCCGATCTCGACGCCACGCTGGGCGGCGCGGGCCTCACGGGCCGGGAGAAAACGCGCCTGTTCAAGCTCGCATGGGACGTGATCGGAACCCCGTTCGGCGCCCGGCACGAGCTGTACGAGATGAACTACGCCGGCGAGCACGGTCTGGTGCTCGCCGGCATCCACCGGGAGTACGCCCGCAAGGCCTCCTACCTCGACGTCTTCGACAGGTTCATGGACAGCCTATGACCACAGCAACCAGCAATCCCCATCGCAGCTTCTGGGCCGACCTGCGCGGGGTCCCCTTCGAGCAGGGCTACCTGCAGGCCGGGCCGGTTCGCACCCGCTACCTGCACGCCGGCACGCGCGGCAAGCCGCCGCTCGTCTTCCTGCACGGCACGGGAGGGCACGCCGAGGCCTTCACGCGCAACCTGGCGGCGCATGCCGAGCACTTCGATACCTGGGCGATCGACATGGTGGGCCACGGCTGGAGCGACAAGCCGCCGCACGACTACGAGATCAGCCACTACGTCGCGCATCTTCACGACGTGGTGAACGCGCTCGGCCACGAGCGCGTGAGCGTTTCGGGAGAATCGCTGGGCGGCTGGGTCGCGGCGCGGTTCGCGCTGACGCACCCCGACCGCATCGCGCGCCTGGGGCTCAACACCACCGGCGGGGCGACGCTCGACGCCGACGTGATGGAGCGCATCAAGACGCTGACCATGGCCGCGGTGAGCGATCCCGTCTGGGAAACGGTCCGGGCGCGGCTTGCGTGGCTGATGGCCGACCCGACGCGCGTCACCGACGATCTCGTCGCGTGCCGGCAGGCAATATACCGCCAGCCGGGAATGATCGAGGCGATGAGGCACATCCTGTGCCTGCAGGAACTCGAGACGCGCAAGCGCAACCTGTTCACCGAGGACGAGTGGCGGGCCATCCGCGCGCCGACGCTCGTGCTGTGGACCGACAAGGACCCGACGGCCGCCGTCACCGTGGGCAAGCGGCTCGCGGAGCTGATCCCGGGCGCCCGCTTCGCGCTGATGGAGAACTGCGGGCACTGGCCCCAGTTCGAGGACCCCGACACCTTCAACGACATCCACCTGCGTTTCATGCGCGGGCTGCCCTGAGCGCGCCGCCGTGCCGGTCACCGCGCTGCTCGCGTCGCACACACCGCTGATGGACATCGTCGAGCCGTCCGGGCAGGCGGGGGAGAGGTTCAGGGCGTGCTTTGGCCGGTTGCGCGAGCGGGTACGGGCCTTCGACCCGGAACTGGTGATCGTCTTCGGGCCGGACCACTACAACGGTTTCTTCTACCGCCTGATGCCGCCGTTCTGCATCGGACTGGACGCCGAATCCGTCGGCGACTGGAGCACCCCGGCCGGCCGCCTGCCGGTACCGACCGCGCTCGCCGAGTCGCTCGTCAGACACGTGCAGTCCGCCGGCGTCGACGTGTCGTACTCCTACAGGATGGACGCCGACCACGGCGCGACGCAGGCGCCGATGATGCTGTTCGACTGGAGCAGGCTGCCGCCGCTCATTCCGATCTTCGTCAACGCGGCCGCGCCGCCGCTACCGCCCTGGCACCGCGTCGCGGCGCTCGGTCGCGCGGTCGGCACCTGGGCAGGGGCGCTCGGCACGCGCGTGCTGATCGTCGCGTCCGGCGGGTTGTCGCACGATCCGCCGATCCCGCAGCTTGCGACCGCGTCACCGCCCCTGCGCGAGCGGATCATCGAGGGCGGCCGGCTGACGCGGGAGGCGCGCGCGAAGCGCGAGCAGCGCGTCAAGGACGAGGCGACCGCGCAGGTGAATCGCACCAGTACGGCGGTGCCGCTGAATCCGGCGTGGGATCGCGAAGTCATGCAGCGCATCGCCGCCGCCGACTTCGCCTGGCTCGAGGCGCAGGACGACGACGTGGTCAGTCGCACCACCGGCTGCGGGGGCCACGAGGTCCGCACGTGGCTCGCGGCCGCCGCCGCCAAGCAGGCTGCCGGGGGCTACGACGCGCAGGTGCACTTCTACGAGCCGATCACGGAGTGGATCACCGGCGTCGGCATAATGACGATCGAATAGTCCCCGGCCCGCACGCCCGCGACAGGCGCAACGCACCAACGCTGGAGCCGCACTCCTGCAGGAGCGGCTTCAGCCGCGATTGCGGTTGGCGCCAACCCCGGGAAAAGCATCGCGGGCAAGCCCGCTCCTACAGGGAGTTTCGTTCCGACCTCGAGCGAACGTTCCTGCAGGAG
>CAYOJP010000258.1:0-5514 GCA_964404305.1 uncultured Gammaproteobacteria bacterium | reverse complement strand
GACGGTTGCAGTCGCTGCGTCGACCGATGTTCACGCGGCGCACGCGCGCGCCCTGTTCACCCGCGACGCAAACGCAGTTACCATGTGTCGCACATGATCTCCAGCGACCCGGCTCCGTCGCCAGCGACTTGAGCGACGACCGCGTGACATACGCAGCTCCTCGGGTGTGGCGCAACGCCGCGCCGGGGACGCGTCACCGCCGGTGGTTTGCATGACTCGCGCGGGCTCCAGCCCGGTCGCTCCCGAACATCCGCCCGGTACGCTGCAGTGCCCGCACTGCGAATCCGGCGTCCTCGTCGCCGCGCATCTCGACTACGGCCTGCCCGCCGTGGTCTGCAACGGCTGTGGCGGCGCGGCCGTCTCGATGCTTTCGTATCGCGCCTGGCAGTCGCTCACCCGCGTGCTCGAGGCCCCGGCCCTCGCCGCCGGGGCGCCGGTCGCGGATACCACGCGGGTACTGCGCTGCCCGCGCTGCCACCACTACATGCGCAAGTACCGGATCAGCGCCGACGCGGAGAACCGCATCGACCTGTGCGTCGCCTGCGACGAGGCCTGGTTCGATGACGGCGAGTGGGCGCTGACGATCCGCCTGCGGATGCACGATCGCCTCCACGTCGTCCTGACCGAACGCTGGCAGACGCAGGTTCGACGCGAGCAGGCGCAGCGCCAGAACGAGGAGCGCTACCGGGAACTCTTCGGGGCCGACCAGTACGATGCCGTGCGACGGCTGCGGGACTGGATCCGCACCCATCCGCAGCGGTCGGAGCTCCTGGACTACCTCATGCGCCCGTAGCGCACACCGCGTACAGGGGGGGCAGTCGGGGTCGGGGCGATCGGCGCGAGCCGGTCGTCCCGGCTCCGGTGCTCTTGCGGCGCGTGCGAGCGGGGCCGGCTACAGGCCCGACCGGAACACGTGCCGCTCCCGCTCGAAGCGGATGCGGGCGATTACCAGGTCGAGGATCAGCTTCACGCGGCGATCGAGTTCGGTCCCGGCGCGGTAGTCGGCGACCGCAAAGTAGTCGATGCGATCGGCCGCCGCGAGCCGGCGGCACTCCTCGATCTTGCGCGGAGCGTCCGGCGGGTAGACGGCAATCGCGTGGCCGCCGTTCTTCTTCGCCACGGTCATGCTCGGCACGTCGGTCATGCCGTCGCCCATGTACAGCATGTGCGCGAACGGGATCGGCCGCTCGGCCTCGGGCATGTACTCGTTGATCGACTCCTCCGGCTTCTCCCGGCCCTTGTTGATCCGGAACAGGTACTGGGTCTTGGCGGTGTCGTTGATGACCACCGACGGGAAGGTTGCCCGCTCGTGGTGGTCGAAGAAGTACTGCGAGGCGTAGATCCGGGTGAAGTGCTTCTTGATCCTGGCGCCCTCCAGGATCTCGGCCAGCCCCGCGCTGACCAGGTAGTGGCGCAGCTTCATGGTGCCGCGCGAACACTCGCGGACGTAGCGGTTCAGGCGCCCGAACCAGGTCTCCACGCCGGGGAAGTACTCGATGCGCCGCGCGAGCTGCTTCAGCTTCGCCCGGCTCACGTGCGCCTCGCGCTGGTCGATGACGCGCGCGAGCAGGCGCATGTAGGTGAGCATCTGGTCGCCCCCGGTCCGGCCGACCTCCTCGTTGACCTCCCGCCAGAACGCCTGCGGATTGACTCCCAGTTCCTCCAGCACCGTGCGGTTCTGCATCGGTTCGGGTGTCAGCGTGCCGTCGAAGTCGTAGACGACGGCGATCGTGTCCTGCAGGAACCGGCGGCGCGGTGGCGTGGCGGGGCGCCCGGGGGTCATGCCGCTGCCGGGGAGTTCCGGTTCATGCCCGCCAGTCTACCCGGAAGGGCGCCGCCACCGGATGCAACCCGAGCGCACGAACCCGGACACCGCGCGGGCAAGCCCGCTCGTACAGGAACGTTCGCTCAGCGCTGGAGTAGAACTCCTGTAGGAGCGGCTTCAGCCGCGATAGCGGTTGGTCCCCGGGGAACGCCATCGCGGGCAAGGCCGCTCCTGCAGGCGCTCCGCACCGGGCGTTGGGCAGCGCGCCTGCGGGGGCGGCGCCGGCGGCAACGGAGTCCGGTGCCGGACTCGCGGCGGATCGTTCAGGCCGGCTGCGGGCCCGGCCGACCGTCCTCGACGACGAAGGTCTTCAGCGTCTCGATCCCGGTGGTGCGATCGCGGGCGTCGCCGATCGCCCGCAGGTCGGCGGTGAGCCGCCGCGGGGTGATCTCGAACCGGACGTAGCCGCGTCGCTCGCCGGTGGCGTAGCGGATGTGCGGCTCCTCCTCGAGCGCGATGCGGATGCGGTCCTCCGGGGGCGGCAGCGACGAGATCGAGGTGGAGACGAACTCGCTCGCAACCACTGGCGAGCGCGGATCGTCGAAGTCGGGCTTCAGGTCGCAGACCCAGTAGGAGTGCACGTCGCCGCCGATCACCACCGGGTTGGCCGGCTTGCGCTCGCCGAGCCAGGCCAGCAGGCGCCGGCGTGCCGCCGGGTAGCCGTCCCAGCCGTCGGAGTAGTACATCTCGCCCGGGCCGCGCCTGGCGTCCGCCTGCGCCATCAGCGTCTGCTGCCCGAGGACGTTCCAGCGCGCCTGCGAGGCGGCGAGGCCCGCCTCCAGCCAGCGCTCCTGGCGGGCACCGAGCAGCGTGGCCGCCGGGTCGAGGCGGGCCGCGCAGTTCTCGATCATCGCCGAGCCGGCGCGGCCGGGCTTCGGACACGGCTGCGGCGATCGGTACTGGCGGTCGTCGAGCAGGTGCAGGTCCGCGAGCCCGCCCCAGGACAGGCGCGTGTGGATGCGCAGCCAGGGTCCGAAGGGGATCATTGCCCGGCGCAGCGGCAGGTGTTCGTAGTAGGCCTGGTACGCCGTCGCGCGGCGCGCGAGGAACCAGCCGGGCTCGTCGTCGTTCTCCGAGCGCTCGCCCGCGTAGTCGTTCTCGACCTCGTGATCGTCCCAGGTCACCAGCCAGGGGCAGCGCGCGTGCGCGGCCTGCAGGTCGGGGTCGGTCTTGTACAGCGCGAAGCGCGCGCGATAGTCGTCGAGCGTGTACGGCTCGGGCGCGCCGTGCCTGCGCACGTGCGGTGTTCCCCAGGACGACTCGTAGACGTAGTCGCCCAGGTGCAGGAACAGATCGATGTCCTCCTGCGCCGCGTGCCGGTACGCGGCGTAGTAGCCCTGCTCGTACTGCTGGCAGGAACTGAAGGCCAGCCGCAGGCGGGCGGGCGTCGTCCCGGGCGCCGGCGCGGTGCGGGTGCGACCGGCCGGGCTCGTGGCGTCGCCGGCCTGGAAGCGGTACCAGTACCAGCGGTCCGGGGCGAGTCCCTCGACCTCGACGTGCACCGAGTGAGCCAGTTCCGGCGTGGCCCAGGCCGTGCCGCTGGCGGCGAGGCGTGCGAAGGCCTCGTCGTCTGCCACCTCCCAGCGCACGGGCACGACGAGCGGCGGCATGCCGCCACCGGGGGCGAGCGGCTCGGGCGCGAGGCGGGTCCACAGCACGACCCCGCCGGGCAGCGGATAGCCCGACGCGATGCCCAGGCTGAACGGATCGGCGGCGAAGGCGGGCGCGGCGTGCAGGCGCGGGGCGATGCCGCAGGCGGTCGCCGCGGCGGCCAGGCGCAGCCACTCGCGGCGGGTCCAGTCACGGGCTCGGTGCATGGGCCTGCGCTCCCCGGAAGGTCGTCCCGCCCGAGTGTAGCGGCCCGGGCGGACGGGAGTGTGACGATGCGGCCCGCGTCAGGCGAAGGCCAGCCACTGCGGCCGCAGCAGCAGCGCGATGCCGATGGCGATCATGACGAGCCCGCCCAGCAGGTGGGACAGGTGCGCGTAGCGACCCTCGAAGCCGAGCAGGCGCAGCGTCGTCATCGCGGCCACGAACACCGCGAGATCGTCGAGCATGAATACCAGGATGTAGAGCAGCAGGTAGGCCTGCCGCGTCCAGCCGCCGACCGCGTTCAGCGCCAGCACCTGCGTGTACACGGCCGGGATCCCGGCCGAGCAGACCAGTTCGACGAGGTTCACGGCCACGGCCAGCGCGACGATCCCGGCGAGCGCCGGCAGGAAGTCGCGCTGCAAAGCGGTCGCCCGCAGGCTGGCGAACACGCGCTGGCGGCGCGGCGAGCCCGTCACCCGGCAGGTCGCGGCGGGGTTCACCAGGAACTCGCGCAGGTACCAGCCGCCGCCGGCGAGCGCCACGAGGCCGATCCCCGCGCGCACCCAGGCGACCACGCCGATGAACAGCAGCAGGTTCAGCCACGCGGCGAGGAACAGGTAGTAGACGCCCGCGGACGCGACGATGAAGGCGGTGCCCAGCGCCCACATCCGCCAGCGGTCGCGCAGGCCGACCAGCAGGCCGAGCAGGAACACGAGCACCCACATCGCGCACGGATTGAAGCCGTCGATGGCGGCGAGCACGACGGTGAGCGCCGGCAGGGACAGTGCGGCCGCATCGATCGTTCCGAGCAGCGGCACCTGCACGAGGGTGTTCGCCGCGCGCTCGGGCGCATCCTCGGCAGGGCACAGGTCCGCGCGACAGGCGGCGATCAGCGCGTCGAGCGCCGGACCGCTCGCCGCCTCGCCGCCCCAGCCGATGAGCTGGCGCGCGCCACCGACGATCAGCGGCACCGCCGGCTCGGCGATTCCCAGGCGCCGGTTGGTTGCGATGAAGCGCCGTCGTGCATCGGCGTCCAGCGTGACTTCCAGGCGCCGGACGCGCAGGTCGGGGTCCAGGCGCGCGCGCGCGGCGAGTGCGTCGAGGGCCCCGTCGCAGTGCGGACATCCGAGCGCCCAGTACACCTCGATGTCGACGACCTGCGCGCGCGCGGTCCCGGCCGCGAGGGCGGCGAGCGCGAGCAGGGCGAGAAAGCGGGCCGCGGGTCGCATGGGCGCAGGGATCACGGCGCTCGCGCGGGGGCCGGCGAGGGCATGGCGCCCATTATCGACGTGGTGTCGCCCCGGCTGTATTGCGCGGGATCAGTGCGGACCGGCGTCCCCGGGTGGCGGTCACGCGAGGCGGGAGACGATCCGGATTTCGCCTGCGAGCGTGCGATGGACCGGGCAGCGGTTGGCGATCTCGAACAGCCGCTCGCGCTCGGCGGCGCTGAGCTCGCCCTCGAGGGTGATCTCGCGGACGATCTGGTCGACCTTGCCGGCGCGGGTCTCGCACTCGCGGCAGTCCTCGGCATGGATCTTCGAGTGCGCGAGGCGTACCCGCACGTCCCGCAGGGCGAAGCCCTTGCGCTCGGCGTACATGCGTATCGTCATGGCGGTGCAGGCACCCAGCGCCGCCAGCAGGAACTCGTAGGGCGCGGGGCCCTTGTCGTCGCCGCCCTGGGCGGCCGGCTCGTCGGCGAGCAGGCGATGACCGGCGGTGCTGATGTCCTGTCCGTAGCGGCTGCCGGCGCCGCGGACGACCACCTCGCCCGGTGCGAGGCCGGTGGTGTCTGGCATGGTGCGCCCCTCTTCGTCGGGGCCGCCATCGTAACCGGTCCGTCGGGGCGGCGCGCGCGGCGTTCCGCGCGGTCGCGGCCA
>CAYOJP010000257.1:0-5591 GCA_964404305.1 uncultured Gammaproteobacteria bacterium | reverse complement strand
GATGATGGTGAGCGAACCGCCTTCTTCGAGGTTACGCGCCGCGCCGAAGAAACGCTTTGGACGCTGCAGGGCGTTGGCGTCCACACCGCCGGTCAGCACCTTGCCCGAGGAGGGCACGACGGTGTTGTAGGCGCGGCCCAGGCGCGTGATCGAATCGAGCAGGATCACCACGTCGCGCTTGTGCTCGACCAGCCGCTTGGCCTTCTCGATGACCATCTCGGCGACCTGCACGTGGCGGCTGGCGGGTTCGTCGAAGGTGCTGGCCACGACTTCACCGCGCACCGACCGTTCCATTTCGGTCACTTCCTCGGGCCGTTCGTCGATGAGCAGCACGATGAGGTAGCACTCCGGGTGATTGCGCGCGACCGAGTGCGCGATGCTCTGCAGAAACATGGTCTTGCCGGCCTTGGGCGGCGAGACGATGAGGCCGCGCTGGCCCTTGCCGATCGGGGCGACGAGGTCGATGACGCGCGGCGTCAGGTCCTCGGTCGTGCCGTTGCCCAGTTCCAGGCCCAGCCGCTCGTTGGGGAACAACGGCGTCAGGTTCTCGAACAGGACCTTGTTCTTGGTGTTCTCCGGCGGCTCGAAGTTGATGTCGTTGACCTTGAGCAGCGCGAAGTAGCGCTCGCCGTCCTTGGGCGGGCGGATCTTGCCGGAGATGGTGTCGCCCGTGCGCAGGTTGAAGCGCCGGATCTGCGACGGCGAGACGTAGATGTCGTCGGGGCCGGCGAGATAGGAGCCGTCCGCCGAGCGCAGGAAGCCGAAGCCGTCCTGGAGGATCTCGAGCACCCCGTCCCCGGAGATGTCCTCCCCCTTCTTCGCATGGGCCTTCAGGATGCCGAAGATGACGTCCTGCTTGCGGGTGCGGGCGGCGCCTTCGAGGCCGAGTTCATCGGCGAGCGCCATGAGTTCCGCGACCGGTTTACGCTTGAGTTCTGTGAGGTTCATAGAGCCGGAGATGGGTGGAGTTGGAACGGCCCCGCGCGCACAGATGGACTGTGGCTACTGCGCGGATGGATTACTGGGGACTGCGGAGAGGCCCGCGCGAGGATGCACGGGCCGACTGATTGTTCAGAACGATAGCACGCGACTCCTGGTCAGTCCAGCCGGTGCGCGGGACGGCCCGCGCCGCGCAGCAGGTTACAGATTGCCGTCGATGAAAGCCGTGAGCTGCGACTTCGACATCGCCCCCACCTTGGTGGCGGCCACGTTGCCATCGCGGAAAATCATCAGGGTCGGGATGCCGCGGATCCCGAACTTGGGCGGCGTCACCGGGTTCTCGTCGATGTTGAGCTTCGCCACCCGCAGGCGCCCGGCGTATTCGCTGGAGACCTCGTCAATGATCGGTGCAATCATCCGGCAGGGGCCGCACCATTCTGCCCAGTAGTCCACCAGCACGGGCTGGTCGGAGCGCAGGACGTCGGTCTCGAAACTGTCGTCCGTGACGTGCACGATATTGCCATTGCCACTCATGGGGGATTCTGGAACTCCTTGGGGGGGGCGCCGGGCGATGGCCCGACGCGTCCAATTTCACGGCATCGCCGCCGGCTTTGCAAGCCTGCACCGCAGCGCGCGGTGGGGGGCGGAGGGGCCGGTACGCACCTGCCGATGGGCCGGGAACGCGGTTTGGGGTATTCTGGCCGGATTATGGCGCAAGCGCCGCAGTCCGACATCCGCTTCCCCGACCTGCCCCTCCATCCCGCCCTGCTCGAGGGCCTGGCGCGGGCGGGCTTCACCCATTGCACGCCCATCCAGGCCGCCGCGCTGCCGCTCGCGCTCGCGGGACAGGATGTCGCCGGCCAGGCCCAGACCGGGACCGGCAAGACCGCGGCATTCCTGCTGGCGATGATGAACGTGCTGCTCACGCGCGCGCCGGCGCCCGAGCGCAAGCCGAGCCAGCCGCGCTCGCTCATCCTCGCGCCGACGCGCGAGCTGGCGATCCAGATCCACAAGGACGCGCTCCAGCTCGGCGGCCATACCCCGCTGCGCTTCGCGCTCGTGTACGGCGGCGTCGACTACGACAAGCAGCGCGACACGCTCATCGCCGGCTGCGACGTCCTGATCGGCACACCGGGGCGCATCATCGACTACTTCAAGCAGCACGTGTTCGACCTGCGGGCCGTCGAGGTGCTGGTGCTGGACGAGGCCGATCGCATGTTCGACCTCGGCTTCATCAAGGACATCCGCTTCCTGCTGCGGCGCCTGCCGCCGCCGACCGACCGGCTGAACATGCTGTTCTCGGCAACGCTCTCGCAGCGCGTGCACGAACTGGCCTACGAGCACATGAACAATCCGGAAGCGGTCGAGGTCGCCCCGGACAAAGTCACCGCGGACGCGGTCACGCAGGTGCTCTACCACGTCGAGAGTCGCGAGAAGATTCCGCTGCTCATCGGCATTCTGCAGCGCGAGGCGCCCCGGCGCACGCTCGTGTTCGTGAACACCAAGCGCGTCGCCGATCGGCTCGAGGCCTACCTGCTCGGCAACGGCTTCGATGCGGCCTGCCTGACCGGGGACGTCCCCCAGCGCAAGCGCCAGAAGCTCATCCACCGCTTCGCCACGGGGGATCTCGCGATCCTGGTCGCGACCGACGTCGCGGCGCGCGGGTTGCACATCCCGGGCGTGAGCCACGTCATCAATTTCGACCTGCCGCAGAACGCGGAGGACTACGTCCACCGCATCGGCCGCACCGCGCGGGCCGGCGAAACGGGCGACGCGATCTCCTTCGGGTGCGAGGAGTATGTGTTCTCGCTGGCCGACATCGAGCAGTACATCGGCCACAAGCTGCCGATCTCGCGCATCACCGACGACCTGCTGGTCGCGCCCAAGCCGCCCAGGCGGCTGGCCGAACTGGGCGAGGACGGCGAGTTGAACCGCATCAGGCCGACCGAGCGTCGCGGCGGCCCCGGCGGCGGTCGCCGGGGCGGCGGTGGTGGCGGCGCAGCTGGCGCGGGACGACGCGGCGGCGGCCGGCGGCGGGCGCCGGCCACCAGCTGAGGCCGTTGGGCGGCATGACCGGCACCACGATGCCCGGCGCGTGCGCGCACTCGGGGCCCGCCGGGGTTGCCCTGGCCTTGGCTATCGCCCTGGCCGCCCTCGGAAGCGGGGGCTGCGGACAGAAGGGCGATCTGTACATTCCGGCCGAGCGGCAGTCACAGGCCGAAGCGCCCGTCCCGCCCGCGACCGGCTGACGTGCAGCCGTTCCATTACGCCGGCGGGCTGCTGCACGCCGAAGGGGTGAGTCTCGCCGACATCGCCCGCGTCCACGGCACGCCCTGTTACGTCTACTCCAGCGCCGCGATCGCGGAGCGCTGGCAGGCCTTCGACCGGGCCTTCGCCCCCCGTCCCCACCTGGTCTGCTACGCGGTCAAGGCAAACGGGTCGCTGGCGGTGCTCGATCTGCTGGCGCGCCTGGGGGCGGGGTTCGATATCGTCTCCGTTGGCGAGCTGGAGCGCGTGCTCGCCGCGGGGGGGAGACCGGACCGCACCGTGTTCGCGGGCGTGGGCAAGCGCGAGGACGAGATCGAGCGCGCGCTCGAGGTCGGGATCCGCTGCCTGAACGTGGAGTCGGAGCCCGAGCTGGAGCGCATCGACCGCATTGCCGGCCGGCTCGGCGTGCGCGCTCCGGTGGCGCTGCGGGTCAACCCCGATGTCGATCCCAAGACCCACCCGTACATCGCCACCGGCCTGGCCGAGAGCAAGTTCGGGATCCCGCTGGCCGCCGCCCCGGCGGTATACGAGCGCGCCGCCGCGATGGCCCACGTCGAGGTGACCGGCGTCGCCTGCCACATCGGCTCGCAGCTGACCGATGCGACGCCCTTCCGGGATGCGCTGGCACGGGTCGCCGCGCTGGTCAGCGACCTGCGCGCGTGCGGAATCCCCGTCCGCCACATCGACGCCGGCGGCGGTGTCGGTGTGCGCTACCGCGACGAAGACCCGCCCAGCGCCGCGGAGTATGCCGCCGCGGTGATGGGAGCGATCGACGATCCGACGCTGGAAATCACGCTCGAGCCGGGGCGGGCGATCGTCGCCGAGGCCGGGGTGCTGCTGACCCGCATCGAGTACCTGAAGCTCGGGGATCGGCGCAATTTCGCCGTGGTCGATGCCGCGATGAACGACCTGCTGCGGCCCGCGCTGTACGAGGCCTGGCACGCCATCGAACCGGTCGAGCCGCGGGCAGGAGCGGTCCGGAGGTCCTACGACATCGTCGGACCCGTCTGCGAGAGCGGGGATTTCCTCGGCCAGGCGCGTGAACTGGCGGTCGAGGCCGGCGACCTGCTCGCCGTGCGTACCGCCGGCGCATACGGGATGTCGATGGCCTCGACCTACAATGCCCGTCCCCGCCCGGCGGAGGTGATGGTCAGGGGCGCCGAGGCCCACCTCGTGCGGCCCCGGGACTCGGTCCTGTCCCTGTACGCCGGCGAACGTCCGCTGCCCCGCTGAGGCGTGATTTGCGTTTGACCGCGACTTGCACCAGAGTGGATCATCGCACCAAAAGGACAGCACCTTCATGGTGCGCTTCCGGCGCGCGACATTTGTAACCACATGATCCGGTGACGCAATGCTCTGGCATGCGAAATGCACTGACCTCGACCGTCGATTCATCCCACGCCGCCGGGCAACCGGCGCAACCCGATAACGCAACCGCTAAAGACTCTCCGGAGGAGTGGCTATGTCCGCAGCAGATGTCCTGAAGTCGATCAAGGAAAAGGGGGTCGAGTTCGTCGACCTGCGGTTCACCGATACGCGTGGGAAGGAACAGCATCTGACCATGCCGTCGCACCAGGTGGACGAGGCGATGTTCGAGGACGGCAAGATGTTCGACGGCTCGTCGATCTCGGGCTGGAAGGGCATCAACGAGTCCGACATGATCCTGATGCCGGATCCGTCGACTGCCGTGATGGACCCGTTCTTCGAGCACCCGACCCTGATCCTGCGCTGCGACGTCGTCGAGCCGTCCACGGGGCAGGGCTACGAGCGCGACCCGCGGTCGCTCGCCAAGCGCGCCGAGGCCTACCTGAAGTCCACCGGCGTCGCCGACACTGCATATTTCGGTCCGGAGCCCGAGTTCTTCGTCTTCGACAGCGTTCGCTGGGGCGCCGACATGAAGGGCTGCTTCTGCGAGATCGAGTCCGAGGAGGCTTCCTGGAGTTCGGAGAAGGCCTACGAGGGCGGCAACATCGGCCACCGACCGGGTGTGAAGGGCGGCTATTTCCCGGTCCCGCCAGTCGATTCACTGCAGGATCTGCGCTCCGAGATGGTCCGCTACATCGAGGCGATGGGCCTGAAGTGCGAGGTGCACCACCACGAGGTGGCAACCGCCGGTCAGTGTGAAATCGGCACGGTGTTCGACACTCTGGTCAAGCGCGCGGACTCGCTGCAGATCCTGAAGTACTGCATCCACAACACCGCGCACCGCGCCGGCAAGACCGTGACGTTCATGCCCAAGCCACTCGTGGGCGACAATGGCAGCGGCATGCACGTGCACCAGTCGCTTGCGAAGGACGGCAAGAACCTGTTCGCAGGCGACGGCTACGGCGGCCTGTCCGACATCGCGCGCTGGTACATCGGCGGCATCCTGAAGCACGCGCGGG
>CAYOJP010000256.1:0-5591 GCA_964404305.1 uncultured Gammaproteobacteria bacterium | reverse complement strand
TCGAGAAGGAGCACGGCGTGCGGCTGGGTTTCATGTCCTTCTTCGCGAAAGCCGTGGTCGCCGCGCTGAAGCGCTACCCGATCGTCAACGCGTCGATCGACGGCGACGACATCGTCTATCACGGCTACCACGACATCGGCATCGCGGTCGCCTCCCCGCGCGGCCTGGTGGTGCCGATCCTGCGCGACGTCGATGCGCTTTCGTTCGCCGGCGTCGAGGCGAAGGTGCGCGAGTACGGCGAGAAGGCCCGCAACGGCCAGTTGTCCATAGACGACCTGACCGGCGGAACCTTCACCATCTCCAATGGCGGCGTGTTCGGCTCGCTGCTGTCCACGCCGATCATCAACCCGCCCCAGAGCGCGATTCTGGGCATGCACAAGGTGCAGGATCGACCGGTGGCGGAGCACGGCGCGGTCGTGATCCGGCCAATGATGTACGTGGCGCTGTCCTACGATCACCGCATCATCGACGGCAAGGACGCGGTGAGTTTCCTCGTCGCCGTGAAGGAGCAGCTCGAGGATCCCGCGCGCCTCCTGCTCGGGGTCTGACCTTGAGATGAGCGCCTACGACGTGCTTGTCATCGGCGGCGGCCCCGGCGGCTACGTGGCCGCCATCCGCGCCGCGCAGCTCGGACTGCGCACGGCGGTGATCGACGCATGGCTAGCGCCTTCCGGCAAGCCCGCGCTCGGCGGTACCTGCCTCAACGTCGGGTGCATACCCTCCAAGGCGCTGCTCGACTCCTCGCACCTGTTCGAGCACGCCACGAGGCACGGCGCCGAGCACGGCATCGCCTTCAGCGGCGCGACCGTCGACGTGCCGGCGATGGTCGCGCGCAAGGACAAGGTCGTGACGACCCTCACGCAGGGCATCGCCGGCCTCCTGCGCAAGCACGGGATCGACTGGCTGCAGGGCCGGGGCAGGATGCTCGGCGACATGCGGGTCGAGGTGACTCCGACCGCGAAGCAGCCCGCTGAGACGACGCTCGTCAGTGCGACGCACATTATCGTCGCGACCGGTTCGGTGCCGGTGGCCATACCCGCTGCGCCGGTTGACCAGGATCGGATCGTGGACTCGACCGGAGCGCTCGACTTCCGCGAGGTCCCGCGCCGGCTGGGCGTGATCGGGGCGGGTGTCATCGGCCTGGAACTGGGCAGCGTGTGGCGGCGCCTCGGCGCCGAGGTCGTGGTGTTCGAGGCCCTGCTCGACTTCCTCGCCGCTGTCGACGGGCAGATTGCGAAGGAAGCCCTGAAGACGCTGAAGCGCCAGGGCCTGGACATCCGGCTGGGCGCGAGGGTCCTGTCGACGGTCGCGGGGCCCGACGGGGTCGCGCTCGAAGTCGAGGCCGGGGGCAAGGTCGTCCGCGAGCAATTCGACCGGCTGGTGGTCGCCGTTGGCCGGCGGCCCAACACCACGGGACTGGAGCCGCAGGCGGCGGGTCTCGAGGTGGATGCACGCGGCTTCATCGTCGTCGACGAGCACTGTCGCACCCGGGTCCCGAACGTCTGGGCGATCGGGGACGTGGTGCGCGGCCCGATGCTCGCGCACAAGGCCTCGGAAGAAGGGGTCGCGGTGGCCGAGCGGATCGCCGGGCAGCAGTCCCACGTCGACCTCGGCCGCATTCCCTGGGTCATCTACACCTGGCCGGAAATTGCCTGGGTCGGCCATACCGAACAGGCGCTGAAGGCTGCGGGTGTCGCCTACCGGACGGGGACCTTCCCGTTCATGGCCAGCGGCCGCGCCCGCGCCATGGGCGAGACGGACGGACTCGTCAAGGTGCTGGCCGACGCGGCGACCGACCGGATACTGGGCGTCCACATCTTCGGACCGAATGCGTCAGAACTCGTCGCCGAAGCCGTGCTGGCGATGGAGTTCGAGGGCAGCAGCGAGGACATCGCCCGGACCGCGCATGCCCATCCGACCCTCGCTGAAGCCCTGCACGAGGCCGCCCTTGGGGCCGACGGCCGGACCATACACCTCTAGGGCGGCGCCACCCCGACCGCAGTAACCGTTAACGTTCTGGCTGGCCCGGGCCGAAGATTTTCTGTTACCATCGGACCAGTTTTGTGCACCGCAGCGCGCGGGGATCCCGCTCCGCCGCGAGCAGGGTTGAGCGTGTTTCTGGGGAGAACCGCATGGAGAATGCTGTCATCGTCGCGGCCGTACGCACGGCCATCGGCTCGTTCAACGGCGCGCTCGCCGCCATCCCGGCGAGCATGCTGGGCGCACGCGTGATCGCCGGCGTCCTCGCCCGCGCCGGCGTCGCCCCCGGCGATATCGACGAAATCATCATGGGCCAGGTCCTCACGGCCGGCGCTGGCCAGAACCCGGCCCGCCAGGCCGCGATTGCGGCCGGCGTACCGCACGCGGTGCCGTCGCTGACCATCAACAAGGTCTGTGGCAGCGGCCTGAAGGCCGTCCACCTCGCTGCCCAGGCGATCCGCTGCGGCGACGCACATGCCATCGTCGCGGGCGGCCAGGAGAACATGAGCCTGGCCCCGCACGTACTGCCGAAGTCGCGCAACGGCCAGAAAATGGGCGACTGGACGATGCCCGACTCGATGATCCTCGACGGGCTTTGGGACGCCTTCAACAACTACCACATGGGGATCACGGCCGAGAACGTCAGCCGCGAGTTCCAGATCACCCGAGCCGACCAAGATGCGCTCGCCGCCGCCAGCCAGCAGAAGGCGGAAGGCGCGCAGAAGGAGGGCCGCTTCCGCGACGAGATCGTCCCGGTCGAGATCCCGAGCCGCAAGGGCGACCCGGTCGTCGTCGACAGCGACGAATACCCGCGCGCCGGCACGACGGTCGACTCGCTCGGCAAGCTGCGGCCGGCATTCGCGAAGGACGGCACGGTGACGGCGGGCAACGCCTCCGGCATCAACGACGGCGCGGCGGCGCTCCTGGTGATGTCCGAGAGTCGCGCGAAGGCGCTGGGCCTGAAGCCGCTCGCGCGGGTCGCAGCCTATGCGAGCGCAGGCGTCGACCCCGCGATCATGGGCACCGGCCCCGTGCCGGCCACTCGGCGCTGCCTGGAAAAGGCCGGCTGGGCGGTGGCCGACCTCGATCTCGTCGAAGCCAACGAGGCCTTCGCGGCGCAGGCACTGTGTGTCAATCGCGAGCTGGGCCTCGACCCGGCGAAAGTCAACGTGAACGGTGGCGCGATCGCGCTGGGACACCCCATCGGCGCCTCCGGCGCCCGGATCCTGGTGACTCTGCTGCACGAGATGGCGCGCCGCGACGCGCGCCGTGGGCTGGCTACGCTGTGCATCGGCGGCGGCCAGGGCGTGGCGCTCGCCGTTGAGCGTCAGGGATAGACGACGGGTCCAGCCATGAGCGAAAAGCGCGTCATCAAGAAGTATCCGAACCGCCGCCTCTACGACACCGCCGAGAGCAAGTACATCACGCTCGAGGACGTGCGCAAGCTGGTTCTGGACGAGGTCCAGTTCTGCGTCATCGACAAGAAGTCGGGCGAGGACATCACCCGCAACATCCTGCTGCAGATCATCCTCGAGCAGGAGGATTTCGGCGACCCGATCTTCACCACCGACGTGCTGCAGCAGATCATCAGCTTCTACGGGAACTCGGTGCAGAAGCTGGCAACCGACTTCTTCGAGCGCAGCATGTCGGTGCTCAAGCAGCAGCAGCAGGTGATGCACTCCCAGCTCGGTACGCCGTTCCCGGGGAATCCCATCGACACCCTCACCGATCTCACCCAGCGCAACATCGACATGTGGCGCAAGCTGCAGGAGGACTTCTTCCGCGCGGCCGTCCCAGGCACCCCCGCGTCGAAGCTCGAGGACGACGAGGGCGGCGCTCGCGGGTAGAGACGCGGTCTTCGGGCTCGTGGCGCATGCGGCACGATACCCGCCTCGCTGACCCGCTGCCGGATCCGCTTGGCGGCTGGCCGGGCGCGTGCGTTTCAGACTGGTCGAAGGCCGCCGCCGACACCCTGGAAGCCGCGCTGCGGGTGAGCGACGCGACCGGCCGCTACGTCTGCGGACTCACGGGGTTGTGGGCGCGCTCGCTGCCGCGCACTGCGCTGGTGGTCGGCCCGCGCGACGATATCAGCGCCGCAATACGCGCCCGCCTTGCGGGCCAGGGGCTGCGCGTACTCTCGGGCGACACTCCCGGCGTCGGTGCGGAGCCCGGGGCAGCGGCGGAGGCCGGATCGGGCGACCGATGCGAGCGGATCGCCTTCAATCCCGCCGATAGCGGCGACTGCCGCGATGCCGCGGGACGGATCGCCCGCCGCCATGGTCCCGTTGATGTCCTGGTCCACGTGCTCGAGTCGAGGGTCTGCAACGCCGAGGAGGTCCCCGCGCAGCTCGCGGGCGTCTACAACCTCAGCAAGTGCTTCATCGACGGAATGTCGGAGCGCGCCTACGGCCGCATCGTGATCGTGTGCCTGGCGCCGAAGGCGGGCAGGCCGGGCGCGACGACGGAGTGCGGCACGCAGAAGGCCGGGGTGCTCGCGTTCAGCCGCAGCCTTGCCCGGGAGGTGGCGGCGCGGGGTATCACCGTGAACGTGGTGTCGCCCGGATTCATCGGCGCCCCGCAGGAGGCACCTGCCGACGGGGCCCACCGGGCGCTCATCGAGCGGATTCCAGCGCGCAGGCTTGCAGCCGCCGCCGAGGTGGCCCACGTCGTCGCGTTTCTCGCTGACGCGGACACCGGGTACGTTACCGGGGCCGACATACCGGTCAGCGGCGGCCTGAGATTCTGAGCACCCCCGCCGGCGCCCCCTTGGGCCACCGGCGGAGACTCGGGGATCAGGCCGCGCGCGCGGCCTGCAGCGCCGCGCGCAGCCGCGCGAGTTCCTCGCGCAGCGCGTGCGGCACGCGTTCCCCGAATTCGTCGTAATAGCGGGCGATCAGCGGCACTTCCTGCTGCCAGCCCTCCACGTCGACCTTCATGAGCAGGTCGACGGCCGACGGCGGCAGTTGCAGACCGCTCAGGTCGAGCGCGCCGGGCGCGGGCAGGCGCCCGATTGCGGTCTCGATGGCGCGACCCTCGCCGTCGCAGCGCTCGAAGATCCACTTCAGCACACGCGAGTTCTCGCCATATCCGGGCCATACGAAGCGGCCCTGCTCGTCCTTGCGGAACCAGTTGACGTAGTAGATCCGCGGCAGCTGCGCGCCGGCGCGCTCGCCGATTGACAGCCAGTGCCGCCAGTAGTCGGCCATGTTGTAGCCGCAGAAGGGCAGCATCGCCATCGGATCGCGGCGCAGCTCGCCGATCTTGCCGGCGGCCGCGGCAGTTTTCTCGCTGCCGATAATCGACGCGAGGAAGGTGCCGTGCTGCCAGTTCCGGGATTCGTTGACGAGGGGCACGACGCTCGCGCGCCGGCCGCCGAACAGGATCGCGCTGATCGGCACGCCCTGGGGATCCTCCCATTCCGGGGCGATGATCGGGCAGAACTCCGCCCGCACCGTGAACCGGGCGTTCGGGTGCGCGGCCTGGCGGCCGCAGTCCGGGGTCCAGGGCTTGCCCTGCCAGTCGGTGAGCCGGGCGGGCGGGGTCTCGGTCATGCCTTCCCACCACACGTCGCCGTCCTCGGTCAGTGCGACGTTGGTGAACACGGCGTCGCG
>CAYOJP010000255.1:0-5617 GCA_964404305.1 uncultured Gammaproteobacteria bacterium | reverse complement strand
AGGAGGTTGAAGTGGTGCCGGCCGGGCGCCACGACGACGGGTGCGACGGCATTCCAGGTGTCGGCCAGTTCGCGGCTCTGGCGCAGGAACTCGTCGCTCTCCAACGCGCCGACCGCGACCCCGACCCGCGTGCCGGGTTGCTTCGGCAGGAAGCACGGCGACACGGCCCGTGCCGACGCCTCGTCGGGCACGCCCAGCACCCGACCGACGGGCAGCAGGCTGCACGGCCGGCAGTCGTAGATGCCCGACAGCAACAGCGCCGAGCGGATCGGCGGACCAGCCTCACCGGCCACCAGCAGCGCGGCCAGGTGGGCGCCCGCCGAGTGGCCGGCGACATGCAGGGCATCGCCGTCGATGCCCAGCGCCGCCGCCTCGACGTGCAGGAACCGCAGCGCCTGCCGCATCTGCGCTCCCATCTCCGCCAGCGTCGCATCCGGCGCCAGGTCGTAATGCGGCATGGCCACTGCGTAGCCCGCCTTCAGCATGCCCGCGGCGAACTGCGCGTTCTGGTTCTTGTCCGCGGCCTGCCAGTAGCCGCCGTGGACGAACATCCACAGCGGCGGCCTGGCGACGCCCGGCGGCAGGAACAGATCGAGCAGATGGTTCGGGCCCGGCCCCCAGGCGATGTCGAGCGCATCGGGGTGGCGGCGGCGGAACTCTTCTCCATCGCGCGCCCAGCGATCGAACACCGCCTGCATCGACGGGATCTGGCTGCGCGGGCTGTACTGCTGCAGGAGCTGGGCGCGCGTGTAGCCGTGCCAGACGAGGGTGTCGTCCACGACCGGCGCCGGGATCTCCGCGGTGAGCCGCACCGTCAGCCGCCCCGGCCCGTGCCTGAGCGTCAGCGGCGGGCGCGCCCCGCCCATCGCCTCGCGGCGCGCAAAGTCGATCACCCTCCGCGACGGATGGAACGCGGCCGGGGTCTGCGACAGCCACTCCATGCGCCGCAGGTGCAGCGGTGCGCCGCCCGCGGCGGCGAGCTGGCCCATCGCCGCGCCCAGCGCCTGTGTCAGTGCCTCCGCGGGATTCCCCGCGTTGGATACACCCACGAAGACCTGTTCCGCCATGTCGTCCTCCGGAACTCCACCCGTCCTGCAGTGCGTGTCCCTGCGCACGGCGGCGACGAGCCCTCGCCGCGCGTGTGGCGGCTGCCGCGCGAGCATAGCCGATCCGGCGAGCGAAGCACGGCCGGATGGCGGCATCGGCGCGCAGGCCAGGCCGCCGCCGGGCCGGGTGCGCGGCGATCGTCGCCCCTCAGGCGGGGACGAGGCGCCTGCGCACGACGATCAGCCCCGTCAGCAGCAAGCAGCCCAGGCCGATCGCGGCGGGGAACAGCAGCGTCGTCAGCGACCACGTCTCCATCGCCAGCACCACCAGGCCGTTGCGCACGACGAAGATGGCGTAGAAGGCGAGCGACTCGGAGTACGGCGCCGCGTACGCCTTGCGGACCGTGGGGCCGAAGCCGAGCAGGTCCACGAGGGTGAGTATCACCACCGCCCACAGCGGTTCCGCGGTGAGGTACCACAGCGGCAGCGAGGTCAGCGCCATGACGAAGAACAGCCAGTCCGTCCGCGTCACCACCACGTCCGCCCGGCGCGCCCAGGCCAGCACCGCGATGCCGATCGCGATGAGCGCCGACACCCCGACCGCCCACGCGCCCGCCCCGCCCCCGCCCCGCAACTGCGCGAAGAACACCACGAGCGTCGCGAAGCCCCAGATGATCCACGAGAACACGTGCGGCCGCACCGCGCGGCGCAGGATGCCGCGGACGTAGGGGTAGTACGCGCCGAGGGTCAGCGCGATGGCGGTCACGCTGGCGAGTTCCTTCCAGGGCATCGGGATCCACACGCGATCGAGGGCGGCAGCGCGACACCTTACCAATGAATCCAAGGGGCGTCGCGCACGATTCACGCGGCCGCCACGCCCGCGGCGTCGTCCATGCTCCGAGGCGGGGTGATGGCGGCAGTGTGTCTGACTCTCCCCTGCTGATATCCACCCGCGGACTATCGGATACCAATGCCCGCGGGGTCTCCCACCCGCGCAATGAACTGAACAACGGCAGCCATCCCCGTATGGCCTGCTCCCTCGGATACTTCCCTTTCGATTTCGCGCAAGACGACCGGCTCGCAGTTCGGGAATTCCCGACGCAGCTTGTCCGCCGTCATCAGCATGTCCGGATCCTTGGGCCCGCCTGTGGTTCGTGACAGTTGATTCTCGGAGTACGCCTCCAGAATGATGATTCCAGCAGGTCGAAGCGACCGCTCCAACAACGGATAGAGCCGGTTTCGAACTCTGCCCGGCAGATGCGCTGAAATCGAGACCACCGAGCCATAGTGATTTTCTTCCGGCTCGAACGTTCCCAGGTCACGAACCAGGGTCGTGATTTCCACGCCGCGCGATCCGGCCAGTTTCTTCGCCTTTGCCAATGCGGCCGCCGAAATATCGACACAGACGACCTCCAATCCATGAGCTGCCAGAAAAACGGCATTACGACCCTCTCCCTCTGAAAGAGACAATACCGGCCCGCGGAGTAGCCTGTAATGCTCCGCAAGGAATGAATTCGGCTCTGTGCCGTAAAGGTATTCATCGCCGGCGTAGCGCGTGTTCCAGAATGCTTCGTCATCCACGAGGATTCTCCGCCGGGGTTCGTGCAGCAGCGACCCGCACTGTCCGTGGGTCTGCCTCGGACAAGCTCCCACGGAATGCTGCATCTTGGAATGCGTAGCAGAGTGGAAATGCCGATCACTCCGTCCGACGGCGGTGCCGGATGGCTCCGCCGCGACCCGCTCGAGTACATCCCTGTAGCGCTCGGTCGCGCGCGTCCTGCGCGCTCACGGTCGCCGCGGAGCCATCCGGCACCGCCTCCCGCAGCTTCTCACCGTGGAATGCAGCGCGTTTCCGCTCTGCCAAACAGCTCGTTCCGGCGGCGCGCTTGCTTTGATGGATTCTCAAGAGCCTTCTCCCGGACCTTCAAGTTCTCGATCCCGACGCGCTTTGAGTAGCTCACTACAGCGTTGACCATGTCAAGCCTGGCTCGAATACGGGGAGGCGATGCCGAAAGACAGGTAGCGGTAGTCACGGGTCGGTCAGCCCTGCACCCGGCGGGCCGCGGGGCCCGCCTTGCGTCCGACGAAGTTGTAATGCGAATACAGCGGGGCGAGCCAATCGCTCGACAGCCGTCGCTCCAGCCCGAACAGCGGCTCGAAGACGGGATGCGACGGGAACACGCGGTAGTACGCGGCCGACTCCTGCTCCACGCCATGACCACGGAACCAACGCGCGAGCGCACCGCGCGACAGGACGCGTTCGTTGCCCCAGACGACGCGACCCTGGTCGGTCTCCACCGCCATTGTCATCCGCAGACCCCGGACGCGGAGCAATTGCAGTTGCAGCAACGGGTTGAGCGCGTTGGCTTCCGACAGCACGACCCGGCCGCCCGGCCGCAGCAACGACGCGATCCGCGCGACCACCTCCGCCCGCGGCTCCAGGTGGTGGAAGGTCTGTTCGAGCCAGATGAGGTCGTAGCCTTCCGCATCCTCGAACGTCAGCAGGGGCACGGTCCTGACCGAGCAGTCGAGCGTGCGGCCGATGCCGGCCTGCAGCACGTCGAGCCGCTCCGCGGTCGTGCGGACGCAGTGGGGAAACGCATCGATCCCAGTCACCTGCGCGCCGCGCATCGCCCACCACAGGAATTCGGTGCCGGTGCCGACGCCGATCTCCAGGACCCGCATCCCGGGTGCCTCGGCGAGGATCGCCTCGGCCTCCTGGAGCTGGCGGTTGTACCAGTGCCGCATGCGCGGCGACTTCAGGCCGCGGAAGTTGCGGTAGTAGTCGTCGACGATCTGCTGGCTCAGGGGGGACAGCAGCCGGTGGTTGAGCCACACGGCGAGAAAGTCGGCGGGAGTCCGCGCCGATTCGAACGCCTGCCCGACGCCGGAGAGCCGGCTGGCCGCCGGTGCGGGCGTCATCCGGTGCCGGCTCCGCGCAGTCTCATGGCCTGCGTTCGCAATGGCAACTGACGAATCATCCCGGGGCTTCCCGGGCATCGGCGCGTCACACTTCAGACCTTCTTCGACAGGTGCTCGGCCAGCCGCCGCAGCGCCGGGCTGATGTCGTCCGGCTGCAGGTGCACGTTGAGGATGCTGAAGGCGTCGTCGTGCCCGAGCGCGGCGGCCAGCGCCTGCTCCAGATCGGGCTCGGTGCGCACCTCGTAGCCGTGGCCGCCGCCGAGGAGATCGGGCAGGCGGTGGTACTTCCAGTCGAGCACGTCGTTGAAGGGCCCCTCCTGCAGGAAGCGCTCGGTGGTGTAGCCCTTGTTGTTGAGCACGATGACGATGGGATTCTGGCGCTGGCGCACGGCGGTGGACAGTTCCTGGCCGGTCATCTGGAACGCGCCATCGCCCACGAGCACCAGCGGGCGCAGCCTGCGGTTGGCGACCTGCACGCCGATGGCAGCCGGCACGGCGTAGCCCATGGAGGCGTAATAGGCCGGCGCGATGAACTCGGTGTGACGGTGGATGGTGAGGTCCGCCGCGCCGAACAGGGCATCGCCCGTGTCGGCGACAATGCAGAAATCGTCGTCGAGCAGCGCGTCGATTCGCTGGAACATGCGGGCGGAGGTGATCAGCGCGCCCTTCTTCGGCTGCCAGGGCGGCGGCGGGGAGCGCGCGGGGATGGCGGGCGCGGAGCGGCGGCGGCCGAGCTTCAGCTTCTGCAGGCCCTTCACGAAATCGGGGAACTGCACGTCGTGGAAGTGCCGGTGGCGGATGTCGATGTCGTCGGCAGCGGCGTAGATCCAGCGGCGCGGATCGAGGCGCGCGGTGTAGATGCCGAGGTCGATGTCGGTGAGGAACGCGCCCAGCAGGATCACGCAGTCGCTGTCCTCGACGTAGCGGCGCACGTCCTCGCGGCCCATGGCGCCCTCGTACACGCCCAGGTACAGCGGGTGGCGCTCGCTCACGACCGACTTCGACAGCAGCGTGGCGCAGATGGGGATGTTCAGGCGCTCGGCCAGTTCGACCACGCGGGCACGCAGCCCGTAGCGGTGCACCTCGACGCCGGCGACGATCACCGGCTGCCTGGCCTCGCGGATGCTGTCGGCGGCCTCGGCGAGCGCGGCGGCGAGCGCGGCCGGATCGCTGCGCGGGATCTCGTGCAGCGGGCGGTGCGGGTGCAGGGCGCGGGTGAGCACGCGGTCGCGGGGCAATTCCAGGAACACCGGACGCTTGTAGCGCACGCAAGCGTCGAGGCAGCGGTCGATCTCCCGGAAGGCGGTGAGCGGATCCTCCAGCGCGCTCGCGGCCACGGTCACCTTCTCGAACACCTCGCGCTGGGTGGCGAAGTCGCGCACCCGGTGGTGCAGGAGCGGATCGCTGCGGCGCTCCTCCATGCCGGGCGCGCCGCTGATGACGACCACCGGGGCCTTCTCGGCGTAGGCGCCGGCCACGGCGTTGACGAGCGACAGGCCGCCCACGCAGTAGGTGACGCACACCGCGCCGATGCCGTTGATGCGCGCGTAGGCATCGGCGGCGTAGCCGGCGCACAGCTCGTTGGTGGTGCCGACGTGGCGGATCGGGCTCTGCTCCAGCAGCCCGTAGAAGCCGAGGACGAAGTCGCC
>CAYOJP010000254.1:3616-5621 GCA_964404305.1 uncultured Gammaproteobacteria bacterium | reverse complement strand
AGCTGCGCGGCGATGCGCTCCGCGACGCGGAAGGCGTTGGCGTAGATGGTCCAGGTGTGCGGCACGCTGCCGCCGGTGGGCATGAACGCCCCGTCCGAGACGAACAGGTTGTCCGCGCCGTGCACGCGGCAGTCCGGATCCAGCACCGAGGTCGCGGGATCGGTGCCGAAGCGGCAGCCGCCGGCGACGAGGTTCGGTGGCGGCCCGCGGTGCACCTGCGAGCGCACGTTCGTCGCGCCCGCCTCCACCAGCACCTTCTCCGCGCGATCGGCGAGGTAGCGGCACACGCGCAGATTGTGCGCGTGGTGGCGCAGCCGCAGGCGCGCGACCGGGATGCCCCAGCCGTCGCGCACCGCCGGGTCCAGGGTCGCGTGGCAATCGTCGTTAGGCAGCCAGTCGGCGAAGACCTCGAAGTTGACGTGCCGGGCGCCGGTGAAGTGCGCATGCAGGCGCTGCTTCAGTTCCGGGCCCCACACGAGCCGCCCGTCGTCCCACTTGAGCGCGTTGGCGGCTGGCACGGCGTTGGGATGGTCGAGGACGAAGTCGATGGTGCCACCCTTGTGACGACCTCCGAGGTAGGCCGCCTCGATCACGTACCAGTCCTGCAGTGCGCAGTTGACGAACGGCCCGCGCAGCTTCAGCGCGCGCGCCTCGGCCTCCGGCAGCCCGGCATAGGGCAGAGCGCCCGTGCCGGTGGCAGCCGCCGAGAACACGAGGTTGCGACCCACCTGCCCGCTGGCGTTGCCCAGCCCGCGCGGGTGCCGCGGGCCGTTGGAGAGCAGCAGGAGGCGTACGCTCTCGATCGCCTGGCAGGCGACCACGAAGATGTGCGCGTCGACGCGTTGCACGGAGCCCTGCGCGTCGTGGTAGCGCGCGGCGGTGACGCGACCGGCGGCGTCGCTGTCGAGCGCGAAGGTCATCGCGTGCGGACGGATCTCGCAGCGTCCCGTTGCCACCGCGCGGTCGAGCAGCGCGGCGCGGCTGCTGCCCTTGGCGCCGCTCGCGCAGCCGTAGCCGCCGCACCAACCGGAGTACTCGCAGCCACGCCGGGCGCCGGCGGCGTGTGGCAGGATCGCGCGCGGTGCCGGGAACGGATGCGCTCCCACGCGCCGGCACGCGGCCTCGAGGCGCGCCGTCACGGGATGCTCGGTCACCGGCGGGTACGGGAAGCCGGGCGTCGAGCGCGGCTCGGCATGCGGATGCTCGACCACGCGACCGGCGACGCCGACCTCGGTTTCCACGCGCGCGTAGTACGGCTCCAACTCGTCGTAGCCGAACGGCCAGTCGACGACGTTGGCGCCCTCGATTGGTCCGAATTCCGTGCGCAGGCGCAGGTCCATCGGCTTCAGGCGGTGGAAGTAGCCGCTCATGAAGTTGCTCGACCCGCCCACGCAGTTGCCCATCCAGAACTCGCGGCCCGTGTCGGCGGTCGAGCGTCCGAGCCAGGTCCCGTCGGCCTGAGGCTCCTCGATCACGCGCGGCTCGGTGACGGCGCTGGAGTGCTGGAGCGGGCGCAGGCTGCAGGCGAGTTCGTCCTTGAAGAAGTCGCCCTCCCGCAGCCAGGGGCCCTTCTCCAGCACGATGACCGAGCAGCCGGCGCCCGCGAGCGTCGCTGCCACGGGCCCGGCGCCCGCGCCGCTGCCGATGATGCAGACGTCGCAGTCCTTCATGCGTCGAACCAGGGATGCGCGAGCGGCGGGCGCGGAAAACCCGGTTGATGCTCGAGCCAGCGCCAGCCGATGCCGTCGGGGTTGCCGCCGTGCACCGGATCGGTGAGCAGTGCCTCCAGCACGTAATAGAGCATCAGGGCGATCCAGTCGCGGCCGGGCGGATCCTGTTCGATGCGGAGCAAGAGCATCTCGCGGCGCTCCGCATCCAGGTCGGCGAAGGCGACGCCGTGCTTGCGGCGGGCGTAGGCATCGAGGGAGTCGAGGCCGCCGCGCAGGAAGGACTTCTCGCGCGGATCGATCAGCGGATCGATCAGCACGGCCTCCAGGTACGGGCC
>CAYOJP010000254.1:0-3516 GCA_964404305.1 uncultured Gammaproteobacteria bacterium | reverse complement strand
TCGCTGCACCGGGGCGCCGGCGCTGCCCCGTCGCCGCAGTGTAGCGCAGCCGCGCGCAGGCGCCGGTTGCCCGGGGGCGGACAGCGACGGCTTCCCGGTCAGCCGGGCGGCCGGGACCCCGACTGGCAGTCGCGGCGCACGCCGCGGTTCAGCCCAGCGCGAGGCGGCACCGGCGCAGGCTGAAGTCCTCGGGATCCCGAGCGATCGTGAAGCCCAGGCGGGAGGCGAGGCGCAGCATCGGCTGGTTGTCCGCCAGCACGATGCCCTCGATCTCGCGCAGTCCGCGGCGCCGGGCCGCGTCGATCAGGGCGGTCATGAGCCCGCGCCCGAGCCCGGTGCCGGCCCACTCGTCCGCGACCGTGACCGCGAACTCGCAGGTCTCCGGGCCGGGGCCGACGATGAAGCTCGCGGACCCGACGATGTCGATGCCGTCGGCCGCGGGGATCGTCGCCGCGAGCGCGAGACCGCTCGCGGGAAAGCCGGCGAGCACCTCGCGCAGGCGCTGACGGTTCGCCACGCGCACCGGGCGCAGGAAGCGCATGTAGCGCGAATCGCTGCTCAAGCGCTCGAAGGCCTGGAGCAGTTCCTCCTCGTCAGAAGGAACGATCGCCCGCACGCGCACCATGCGTCCGTCGCGCAATTCGAGATCGAGCGGTTGGAAATCGGTGTCCATCGAGCGGGTGCTGCAGGCCGGGAGCGTCACCCCCGGGGGAGCGGTCATGCACGGGGGAGTATCCCGGGCCGCGGGCGGCGCGGTCAACCGCGACGCGGTTCAGCCTCTGCAATATCGGCCGCGCAAGGACGGCCGTGAGGTACGAGCGCGATTCGACCGATGCGATGATCGCAGGCATGCCCCGTCGCACGGGACCGTTGGCAATTCCCGCGCGACGGGGGACAGGACCGACCGACCCGCCGGGCCGGAGCGGTCTGGAGCTCAGGCGGCCCGGCGACGCCGCGACGCCGCGAACCCGAGCAGGCTCGCCCCGAGCAGCGCGAGCACCCCGGGCTCGGGCACCCCGTCGATATCCGGTTGCCACGCGAGACCGTCGATGATGTCGGTCACCCCGTTGCCGCCGATGAGCGAGGCAACGCCGGTGGCGACGTCGACGGAATACAGGCCGTGGCCCTGCCCATCGTTTGCGTACAGGACGCCGGCGAGGTCGTCGTAGGCCAGCCCGAGGTGCCCATCGGAAATGCCCAGGGAGCCGATCAAGGTCGCGGTACCGAGGCCGACGTCGACGGTATACAACGAGCCGAAGCCGGTGGCGTAGAGGATGCCGTTGACGCCATCGTAAGCCATGCCGCGGCCGTCGATCCCGGTGCCGCTGCCGATCGTGGTGACCACGCCCCCCGCCGTCATCGACTTCAGCTTGTTGCCGTCGTTTATATCGATCGTGTAGATGAGGCCGGCCGCTTCGTCGGAGGCCAGCCCGTGCCAGTTCGAGGAGCCGTCCTGGTTGCCGACGACGGTGTACGCGCCGGTCACGAGGTCGATGGTCCCGACGGTAAAGCCGCTCTGGTCCACGACGTCGGACCCGTACAGCTTGCCGCCCAGGAACGTGGCGCCGACGAGGCTCGTGTCCGCCGTCGCGGCCAGCAGCGTCGCGGCGCCGGTACCCGCGTCAATCGAATAGACCTTGCCCGGAGACCCCGAGGACAGGCCGATGAGGCCAGCCTGGGCGTTGGTGCAGAGCCCGGTGGCTGCCAGCGCGAAGAATACTGCCCGCATGCTCGTTCTCATGGACCTTCCTTTCCAGGGTGGTGTCGTATTCCAGCGCCCGAGCGGTCTTAATACCGGTGTCGCGGCGCCTTGATCACGAGCAGCAACTTGCACGCCAACTCGCGACCGCGGCAGCAGAAACATGGTGATAGGAACACCGCCGGAATGCGAGACTGCCGGGATTGTAAAATCTCTTGACGGATGTGTCGGGAGCAGCGGCGCACGCCCGGTTCCGCAGCCCCGTCATGGCGAACGTACGGGAGGAACTGATTGCACCATGACCTCCACCGGTGGGTGCCAGGAAATCATGGATGACGAGCGGCGTCCGGAGCGGCCGTCGGCCCTGGCGGAAGGCGGCTTGATGTCGACCGTTCGTCGTTGAGCGCGGGCGTTCGGAAAGCTGGGTGTCCGGAATTCCCGCCCGACCCCGGAAACAGGAAGCCCCGCACGAAGCGGGGCTTCCGGCACATCCGAACGTCCCGCTGCAGCCGCGTTACGGCTGACGGCGCCGGCGGGCGAAGAGTCCGACGAGGGCCAGCCCCATGAGTGCGGCCGCACCGGGTTCGGGGACGGCCTGTGCATTGGCGATCCGCACCGCCCACGCAACGCCGTTGTTGAACGCGCGCTTCGCGTCCACGAGGTTGCGGAAGTTCGGTTCCGCGAGTCCATAGGACTCGCTGTCGGGCAGGAACAGCAACCCGCCCGCCCGCGACCCGCCCGGATTGACTACGCCGATCGCGCCGAAACCGTCGGAGTAGGTGCCGATGACCTGCCCGACACCGGCGGGCGGACCCAGGCGCGCGGAATCGGTGATGCCATGGGCGCCGACGACCCCGAAAGGCCCGTTCATCACCGGATGTGACGGTGTACTGATGTTTACGGTCCTCGGGACCTGGTTGTTCGGATCGACGATGTCCAGGCCGTACACGTTCAGGAGCGCATCTACCGTCGCTGTAAAACCGGAATTGTCGCCGTGCGCGATGACCACGCCGCCGGCGTCGATGAATCCCGCAAGCGCCGCCACCTCTGCCGCCGACAAGGCGGCAACGTTGAAAGCGAGCAGACCCGTGAAGAAGATATCGACACTGCTGAGATAGCTCGCGGTGGCAAGGGTCGTCGATGCGGCAAAGGTGATCGAATCGCCATACAGCGGGAAATTCGCTGCGTTGGTGAGTTCGGTATTCGCTCCACCGTTGTCGTAGACCGAATACTGGCCGAAGAGCACGCGCGCGCCATCGAACCCGCCGACCGTGACAGCGCCTGCCGCCGTCGGCAGGACGAGCGCCAGGGCGAGCAGGCCGCTCAGGTAGTTTCTGGATCTCATCGATTCTCTCCCTGTTCTGCGGAACGACAGTCAAAGCATGCGACGGTGGGCATTGAAGATCGCAGGCAATCGTCGGACCAACATTTCGCAGGTGAGACAAATCAGCCGGTTGCGCCTGTAATTGCCCCAGGCATCCCGCCGAACTGTTGCAGATTCTTACACTTATTTGTGGATTTCTGTTTCGCCAATGACAAAGCCGGCGCGCCTGCACTGAGCGTTGCCGTGACGTGTCCCCACAAGGATGATTCGGCCGCTGCGCGGCCTCACCCTGCGGGCCGGCGGCGCGACGCGCCGCCGTTCGTCTGCCGCTCACGCGGCAGCCGTCGAACCCCTCCGGGGTTCGAACTCCCGGCAGCCACTCCGAGTCCTCTCCCGAGCCGCCGATGGCGGCTCGGGAGAGGACTGGCGTCCCCACGGGGATGATTCGGCCGCTGCGCGGCCTCACCCTGCGGGCCGGCGGCGCGACGCGCCG
>CAYOJP010000253.1:0-5650 GCA_964404305.1 uncultured Gammaproteobacteria bacterium | reverse complement strand
AGGCGCTGCGCCTCCGGGTTCACGTGCACCAGCAGCTCCAGGCCGTAGCGCTGCGCGATGCGCTCGCGGAACTCGTACATCGCCCGGAACTTCCACGTCGTGTCGACGTGGAGCAGCGGGAACGGCGGCTTCGCCGGATGGAAGGCCTTCAGGGCGAGGTGCAGCATCACCGAGCTGTCCTTGCCGATCGAATACAGCATGACGGGGCGTTCGCTCTCGGCGATCGCCTCGCGCATGATGTCGATGCTCTCCGCCTCCAGTCGCTGGAGGTGCGTCAGCGTGGTCACGAAAGCCTGCCTCTGGCGGCCCCGGGCGGGGCGAAAAGGGGCGTAATTATGCCACCACCCCGCGCCGGACACCCTACCGGCGGAGCCGCGATCGGGTTCTATGCAAATGCCCGGCGCGACTGACGGCACGCGGGCAGCACTGAAGAGCGGAGCGCAGATCCGGTCGTTGCGGCCGGCGCCGGCGCCCGGAGGTGTTGCAACGCCCGGGGGCAGCGCGAATCCGCTCTGCCATCCAGCGCATCGCGCCCGCCCTGCACGGCCCGGCGCTCAAGCCCGGCCGGCCGTGGCCGCTAACTGTCGTGTACGCGATCTCCGCCGGTCGTCCCCGAGGCGCGGTGCCCTCGGGGCGGCGGTCGTCAGCGCCACGAAGGGGCCCGCCCGTATGCATCGCAAGATCCCGGTCGAAAAGCTCCAGCTCGGCATGTTCCTGCACGAGCTGTGCGGCTCGTGGATGGACCATCCGTTCTGGACCACCAAGTTCCTGCTGCAGGACGCCGCCGACCTCGAGCGCCTGCGGACCTCGGCCGTCCGCGAGGTCTGGATCGACACCGGTCGCGGCCTGGACATCGAGACCGGCGAACAGACGGTCAACATCGATGCCGAGCGGGCGCGCAACGAGGCGGCGCTGATCGCGGTCGCGGTCGGCAATGCGCCGGTGCAGCAGGTACCGCTCGACGTGGAGGTCGTGCGGGCCGCGCGCATCTGCGCCAACGCCAAGACCGCCGTGGTGTCGATGTTCCGCGAGGCCCGGATGGGCAAGGCGGTCGAGGCCGCCCTGCTCGAGCCGCTGGTGGAGGAGATCTCCGCGTCCGTGCTGCGCAACCCCGGCGCGCTCGTGAGCCTCGCGCGCCTGAAGACGGCCGACGACTACACCTACATGCACTCGGTGGCCGTGTGCGGCCTGATGGTCTCGCTCGCGCGCCAGCTTGAACTCGACCCGGCGCAGACGCGCGAAGCCGGCATGGCCGGCCTCATCCACGACCTGGGCAAGGCCGCCATTCCGCTGTCGGTGCTGAACAAGCCCGGCAAGCTCACCGACGAGGAGTTCGCGCTGGTCCGCAACCATCCGGAGGAGGGCCACCGCATGCTGCTCGAGGGCGGCGGGGTCGGGGAGATCCCGCTCGACGTCGCCCTGCACCACCACGAGAAAACCGACGGCAGCGGCTACCCGCACCGCCTCCCGGACGAAGCCATCAGCCTGTACGCCAAGATGGGCGCGGTCTGCGACGTCTACGACGCGATCACGTCCAACCGGCCGTACAAGGCCGGTTGGGACCCGGCGATGTCGATCCGCAAGATGAACGAGTGGGCGAACGGCCACTTCGACGCCCGCGTGTTCCAGGCCTTCGTGAAGAGCGTCGGCATCTACCCGATCGGCTCGCTGGTGCGCCTCGCCTCCGGGCAGCTCGCGGTGGTCACCGAGCTGCGGGAACAGGCCCTGCTCGCGCCGGTGGTGAAGGTCGTGTACTCGCTCAAGCTGCGGCAGAAACTGCTGCCGCGCGAACTGGATCTCGCGCAACCGGGCTGCACCGACCGGATCACCGGCTGGGAGAGTCCCGCGAAGTGGGGCCTGGACGACCTCGACCGGCTCTGGGCCGGTGACGGGGTCAGGCACTGAGCCGGGACGGCCCGCCAGGCTCCTGAGCGCCCGGAATTGCCGCTCGCGGGCCGCCGGTCGCTCCGCGGCCCGGGGCGCGCGGCGGCGTCCACCGTGCGGCCCCCCGGCCAGCCGTCGGCGGTCGAGCGTGCCCGGGTTGTTCCCCGTCGACTGCGGCCGATCGGCCTGTGGCGCCCGCCCGCACCGGCGCCGGGCAGCCAGGCGCTGGGAATCGCGATGCCGATCGTCCCGGGCGCATGCGAGCCGGCGGGATGTTAGGCTCGTCGTCGGCCGGCAGCGGCTCGCGCCGGCCATCGTGGCGGGAGCGGACCGGGTCATGCGAGGCAGGAACACTCCGGATGCGTTTCGCCGAGCCCTGCTGCCGGGGCCGACGGCCGGGCGTCGGCCGCAGGGCCGCACCGTAACAGTGCGCGGGGATCCGGTGGCAGGGCAGGCCGCGCCTTGCGATGGGGCGCAACCTGCGGCCCTGCCGCCCTTTCCGCTGGCCCGCCGATTGCTGCGGGACCTGTGACTCCCTCTGCTCCTCACCCGCCGCCACCGTGACCGCATTCGACGAGATGGGCCCCGCGGGGGCCACCCGCCCCGCCTATGCGCTCATCCGCCGCTGGCTCGAGCGCGCCGACAACGCCACCCTGGCCCTGAAGCGCCGGGAGGCCGAAGCCCTGTTCCGGCGCCTGGGGATCACCTTCGCGGTGTACTCCGAGGGCGGCGACCCGGAACGGCTGATCCCGTTCGACATCATTCCACGCATCCTCGACAGCCAGGAGTGGTCGCTGCTCGCGCGGGGACTCGCCCAGCGGGTGGAGGCGCTCAACGCCTTCATCCACGACGTCTACCACGAGCGCGACATCCTGCGGGCGGGCGTGGTCCCGGAATCCCTCGTGCTCGGCAACGCCGCCTGGCGCCGGGAGATGCAGGGCTTCAGCCCGCCGGCCGGCCGCTACACCCACATCGCGGGCATCGACGTCGTGCGGGTCGAGGCGGATGTCTTCTACGTGCTGGAGGACAACTGCCGCACGCCCTCGGGCGTCTCCTACATGCTGGAGGGCCGCGAGGCGACCATGCGCCTGTTCCCGGAACTGCTCGCCGGGCACCGTGTCGCCCCGATCTCCCACTACCCCGAGCAGTTGCTGCAGACGCTGCAGTCGGTCGCGCCCCCGAACTGCGAGGGCACGCCGAACGTCGTGCTGCTGACCCCCGGGCCCCACAACAGCGCCTACTACGAGCACGCCTTCCTCGCCGACGAGATGGGCGTGGAGCTGGTCGAGGGCGCCGATCTGGTCGTGGAGGACGAGATCGTGTGGATGCGCACGACGCAGGGGCCGCAGCGTGTCGACGTCGTCTACCGGCGGCTGGACGACGACTTCCTCGATCCACTGGTGTTCCGGCCCGACTCGCTGCTCGGGGTCCCGGGCCTGTTCGGCGCCTACCGCGCCGGCAACGTCACCCTGGCGAACGCGCCCGGGGCCGGCATCGCCGACGACAAGTCGATCTACCCCTACGTGCCGGAGATGGTCCGGCACTACCTGGGCGAGGAGGCGATCCTGCGCAACGTGCCGACCTGGATCTGCTCGCGCCCCGACGACCTGGCCTACGTCCTCGCGCACCTGCACGAGCTGGTCGTGAAGGAGACGCACGGCAGCGGCGGCTACGGCATGCTGGTCGGCCCGCACTCGACCGCGGCCGAGCGCGCCGAGTTCGCCGCCAGGCTGCGGGCGCGGCCCGCGGACTACATCGCGCAGCCGACCCTGGCGCTGTCGACCTGCCCGACCTTCGTCGACTCCGGCATCGCGCCGCGGCACGTCGACCTGCGGCCCTTCGTCCTGTGCGGGGAGAGCATCCGCATCGTGCCCGGGGGCCTCACCCGCGTCGCGCTGCGCGAGGGCTCGCTGGTCGTGAACTCCAGCCAGGGCGGCGGCACCAAGGACACCTGGGTGCTCGAGCCCTGATGCTCGCGCGCACCGCCGAGAGCCTGTTCTGGCTCGCCCGCTACATCGAGCGCGCCGAGAACGTCGCGCGCATGGTGCTGGTCGGGCAGCGCATGACCAGCCTGTCGCTGTCGCTGGGCAACACGGGCAACGAGTGGCAGTCGACGCTGATCGCGGCCGGCTGCGAGGAGGGCTTCGCCGCGCGCCACCCGCAGGCCACGACCGCCGCGGTGGTCGACTACCTGGTGCGCGACCCGGACAACCCCTCGAGCGTGCTGTCCTGCCTGGAGACCGCGCGGCGCAACGCCCGCGGCGTCCGCACCGCGCTCACCGCGGACATGTGGGACACGCTGAACGACACCTGGCTGCGGGCCCGGGCCACCGACCCGGCCGAGTTCCGTCCCGATCGCGTCACCGGCTTCCTGGAATGGGTGAAGGAGCGCTCGCTGGCCTTCAGCGGCGCCTACGCGAACACCATGCTGCGCAACGACGCGTACTGGTTCACGCGCCTGGGGACCTTCATCGAGCGCGCCGACAACACCGCGCGCATCCTCGACGTCAAATACCATGTGCTGCTGCCTCGCAACGAGGCGATCGGGGGGGCGCTCGACCACGCGCAATGGCAGGCGCTGCTGCGCTCGGTCTCCGCTCAGCGCGCCTACCACTGGGTCTACCACGACGCGCTCAAGCCCTGGCTGGTCGCCGAGCTCCTGATCCTGCGCCCGGAGATGCCCCGCTCCCTGCGCCGCTGCTACGACGAGATCGCCCAGCAGCTCGACCGGCTGACCGACGCCTACGGGGGACGGCAGGGCGAGGCGCACCGGCTCGCCGGCCAGACCGCGGCGCGCCTGCGCTACGGCCGGATCGAGGACGTGTTCCAGACCGGCCTGCACGAATTCCTCACCGACTTCGTCGACCGGACGGTTCACCTGGGCGACGAGATCTCGCGCCTGTATCTGCGCTGAGCCGGCCGTCCGGCTCGCCGGGCGCGATGGTCTGTGCGACGATTCATGCTCCTGTGCGCGGGCGACCGGCACCCCGGACGGACGGATACCATGACCTACTGCGTCGCCCTGAACCTGCGCGAAGGGCTCGTGCTGCTCTCCGACACCCGCACCAACGCGGGCGTCGATCACATCGCCACCTACGGCAAGATGACCGTCGTCGAGGTGCCGGGCGAGCGCGTGCTCGTGCTGCTCACCGCCGGCAACCTCGCCATCACCCAGACCATCGTCAACCTGCTGCACGAGGGCGTGGAGCACGAGGGCGTGGCGGAGACGCTCGCCTCGGTGCCCTCCATGCTGCGCGCCGCGCAACTGGTCGGGTCGGCCGTGCGCAAGGTCTACCACAGCGACGGCGAGGCGCTGCAGGCGCAGAACGTGGCCTTCGATGTCTCGATCATCCTCGGCGGGCAGATAGAGGGGCGGCCGCCGCGGCTGTTCGAGGTCTACTCGGCCGGCAATTTCATCGAGGCGACGCCGGACACGCCGTTCCTGCAGATCGGCGAGCACAAGTACGGCAAGCCCATCCTCGATCGCGCCGCCAACTTCGAGACCCCGCTGTACGACGGCGTGAAGCTGCTGCTCGTGTCGATGGACTCCACCCTGCGCAGCAACCTGACCGTCGGCCTGCCGATCGACCTGCTGGTCTACCGCCGCGATGCGCTGCGCGTGGAACTCAAGCGTCGCATCGGCGAGGACGACGAGTACTTCCGCATGATCCGCGAGCGCTGGTCGGCGGCGCTGCGCGAGGCCTACCGCAGCATCCCGGTGCCCGACTGGGGAGGCTGAAGCCGCGACCGAGGTTGGCGCCGACCC
>CAYOJP010000252.1:0-5654 GCA_964404305.1 uncultured Gammaproteobacteria bacterium | reverse complement strand
CACCTGCCACCCTCCGGAAGACATGTAAAAAAAAGGGAGCGACCTCGCGGTCCTCCCGTTTCGGACAACCCGGAATTTTACTGTACGGGGCAGGGGCTGCAAAGGCCGGCGCGTGCCGCCGCGGTCCCGGCGACGACGAGCGAATGGCAGGCAGTGCTGCCCGGGCTGCCGTTGCGGCCGGGCGCACCGCGTGGCGCGGCGGCCCGCGACGGGGCGGGCGCCGCCGTGGTGCTGGTCCTCGTGCGGGCGCCCGCGCTGTTGCGCGCCTGCCTCAATCGCTGCCTGCACCGGGGCGTAATCCTCGACTGGATCCCCGCGCGCTTCCTCGATGCCGACGGCAGGCAGCTGCAGTGCTAGACCCGTGGCGCGCCGTTCGAACCGGCGTCGGGCCTGTGCGTGGCCGACCCCTGCGTCGGGGCGGCGCTGACGGCCGCGCCCGTCCGCGAACGCGAGGCCGTGCTCGAGGTCGCGCTGGCCGCCCGACTTCGCGCCGTCAGCGCAGTCCGAGCACGTCCTGCATGTCGTAGCGACCGGCCGGACGATCGGCGAGCCAGGCGGCCGCCCGCAGCGCGCCGGCGGCGAAGGTCGTGCGGCTGGACGCCCGGTGGGTGATCTCGATGCGCTCGCCGTCGGCCGCGAACAGCACCGTGTGGTCGCCGACGATGTCGCCGGCGCGGATGGTCTCGAAGCCTATGGTGCGCCGGTCACGCGGACCGGTCCGGCCCTTGCGGCCGTAGACCGCGCAGTCGGCGAGGTTGCGGCCCAGCGCCTGCGCGACGATTTCGCCCATCCGCAGCGCGGTGCCGGAAGGCGCGTCGATCTTGTGCCGGTGGTGGGCCTCGATGATCTCGATGTCGACGTCGTCGCCCAGCGCCCTCGCGGCCAGCTCGAGCAGGCGGAAGCACAGGTTGACCCCGATGCTCATGTTCGGCGCAAACACCACCGGGATGTCGCGGGCCGCGGCGTTCACGGCCTGCTCTCCGGCAGCGCCCAGGCCGGTCGTGCCGACGACCACCGCCCGGCCGGCGCCGCGGCAGAGCGCGAGTGCGGCGAGCGCCGCCTCGGGCTGGCTGAAGTCGACGAGCACGTCGAATTCGGGCAGTGCCGCGGCCAGGGAATCGCGAATCGGGACACCGAGCGGAGCGACGCCGGCCAGCGCACCCGCGTCGACGCCGAGCTGCGGCGCGCCGGGACGATCGAGCGCCGCGCCGAGCCGCAGATCGGTGCGGCCGGCGACCAGTTCGACGAGCGTGCGGCCCATGCGGCCGGCGGCGCCGCTGATGGCGATGCGGGGAGTCATGTCCGTGGTCGTGAGTCGCGCCGGGTCAGCGCCCGGGGCGGCCAGATTAACGCAATTCGGGATCGCGTTTCCCGGAGATCGCCGCTGCCCGGGCCCGGCCACCAAACTCCAGCGCGCGACTGTCGGTCACTGCGACCGGCGCGGCCCGGTGGACGGCCCCCGAGCGGCCTCCTATCCTCACGGCATTCGCACGCGTTTCGCAGCCCGCAGCCGGGCGGCGCCATCGGCGCTCGCGGCGAACGCGGACCCCGGGGCCGGATGAACCTTGCCGACGCAGGCGTGGAAGGCGTGTGCTGGCCACGCTTCGGCGGCGGCCCGGATCTGCTGCGGCAGTGGCTGGCCGAACTGGAGCGCACCGAATGGCTCGCGAGTGCCGATCTCGACGCAGGCGTGCTCTCCCAGCTCCGGGCGCTGCTGGCGTTCGCGTTCGGCAACGTCCCCTGGTACCGCGAGCGGCTGGCGGCTGCCGGGTACCATCCGGACGAGCCCCTGCACTGGGACGGATTTCGCGCTATCCCGGTCCTGGAGCGCGTGACCGTTCAGGCGCAGGGCGGCGCGCTGCGACCGGCGGGCATTCCCGCCGCCCACGGCCGGATCGCCGAGGTCGCGACGTCGGGTTCCACCGGCCGACCGGTGGTCGTCGCCAGGAGCGAGTTGACCCGCCTGCTCTGGGCCCTGGTGACGGCGCGCGAGCACGCGTGGCATCGCCGCGACTATCGCGGGCGGCTGGCAGCAATCCGCTGGTTCCGGGACGGCATCAACGGCTACCCCGAGGGCGGTCGCGCGCCCACCTGGGGGCCCCCGATCGATCTCCTGCACCAGACCGGCCCGTCCTGTGCCCTGGCGATCACCGCGAGTGCGGCCGAGCAGGTCGAATGGCTGAACCGGGTCCAGCCGACCTACCTGCTCGTCTACCCCTCGCTGCTGCCCGAGCTGGTGCGCGAGTCCCGGGCCCAGGGCGTGCGCCTCCGGGGGCTGCACCACGTCCGCACGGTCAGCGAGTGGCTGGACCCGGCGCATCGTGCCCTGTGCCGGGACGCCTGGGGGGTGCCGGTGCACGACATCTACTCGTCCCACGAGATCGGCTACCTCGCCTTGCAGTGCCCCGGGCACGAGCATCTGCACGTGCAGTCGGAGACCGTGCACGTGGAGGTTCTGGACGAGCAGGGCCAGCCCTGCGCGCCCGGCGAGGTGGGCCGCGTCGTGGTCACGGCGCTGCACAACTTCGCCATGCCGCTCATCCGCTACGCGATCGGCGATTACGCAGAAGTCGGCGACCGCTGCCCCTGCGGCCGCGGACTGCCGGTACTGCGGCGCATCCTCGGCCGCACGCGCAACATGGTGACGCTGCCGGATGGCCGGCGCCTGTGGCCCCGGCTGGGCGAACTGCGCTACGCCGGGATCCTGCCGATCACCCAGCACCAGGTGGTGCAGCGCGATGCAGCGCGGCTCGACCTGCGGGTGGTGAGCCGCAGGCGGGGCACGCCGGACGAGGAACGGCGGCTGCGGATGCTCGTCAACTCCCGCATCGGCCACGAGTTCGGGATCGACGTGGTCTACGTCGATGCGATACCGCGCGGTCCGGGCGGCAAGTTCGAGGAATTCCGCTCCGAGATCTGAGCGAGCCGGGGAGCGACGGGCGATGAGCAGCGGGCAGGACGCCAGCGAGACCGGTGCGCAGCGGCGCGACCGCTACATCGAGGACTTCGCCCTGGAGCGCATGCCGCGCGTGCCGCCGGAGCACTACTACGACGTGGTGGCGCAGATGATCAACGCCCGCGCGGCGAGCTGGGCCGCGTTCGGCGTCGGGTTCAACCGTACGTTCCAGGAGCTGGTGCGGACGCGCGGCCGCTACACCCCCGGCGCGCGCCTGTACGCCTTCGACTGGTGGGAAGGGCTGCCGGAGGACTGGAGGCCGGGGTTTCCGCGGGGCACCTTCAGGGTGCCGCGCGAGAACGTCGTGCGCTGGTACCGGCACGATCCGACGGTCGTTTTCGTCGACGGCCGGTTCGAGGAGACGCTGACGCCGGAACGCATCGCCGGGATCGGCGCCATGGCGCTCGTGCACATCGACTGCGATCTCTACAGTTCCACGCGCTGCGTGCTCGAGCGCCTGCCGCTCGCGCCGGGCACCATCGTGCTGTTCGACGAGTTCTACGCGCCAGCCGGCGAATGGGACTGGTGGGAACACGAGGCGCGCGCGTTCCACGAGATCTGCCGGGAACGGGCGCTGGACGTCTGGCCGCTGTGCCGGCGCAACGTGCCCTCGGCCACGCTGTCCGAGCAGGCGGCGTTCCTGATCCTGTGAGCGCGCCGCGCCGGCCCCGGACTGCGGGGCCGGCGCGGGCCCTCAGAACTTCATGTCCTCGAAGAACTTCTTGACGCCGTCGAGCCACGAGGCGTGGCGCGGGCTGTGGCGGCGGCCCTGGCTGTGCATGCTCTCGCCGAACTTGCGCAGCAGCTCCTTCTGTTCGCGTCCCAGGTTCACCGGTGTCTCGACGACCACGGTGCACAGCAGGTCGCCGACCCGGCCCGAACGCACGGACTTCACGCCCTTGCCGCGCAGGCGGAACACCTTGCCGGTCTGCGTCTCCTCCGGGATTTTCAGCATCACGCGCCCGTCGAGCGTGGGCACCTCCAGTTCGCCGCCGAGCGCGGCGGAGACGAAGTCGATCGGCACCTCCGAGTACAGGTCATCGCCCTCGCGCTGGAAGATCGCGTGCGGCTTGACGTTGATGGTCACGTACAGGTCGCCCGGCGGCCCGCCGGCCTGCCCCGGCTCGCCCTCGCCGCCGAGGCGGATGCGATCGCCGTTGTCGACGCCAGCGGGGACCTTCACCGCGATGGTCTTCTGGCCGCGCGCCTTGCCGCTGCCACCGCAGCTGCCGCAGGGGTCCCGGATCATGCGCCCGCTGCCGCGGCAGGTCGGGCAGGTCTGCTGGACCGAGAAGAAGCCCTGCTGCATGCGGACCTGGCCGTTGCCGCCGCAGGTCCCGCAGGCGACCGGTGCGCTGCGACCGGCGGAGCCGGTGCCGCCGCAGGGCTCGCAGGGCACGCGCGTCGGCACGCGGATGCGGACCTCGGTGCCGGCCACCGCGTCCTCCAGCGAGAGTTCCAGGTCGTAGCGCAGGTCCGCGCCGCGGTAGACGCGGCCGCCCCGGCCGCCGCCGGCCCCGCCGAAGATGTCGCCGAAGACCGAATCGAAGATGTCGGAGAAGCCCGCGAAGCCCTCGCCCCCGCCGCCGCCGGGATCGACGCCGGCGTGCCCGAACTGATCGTAGGCGGCGCGCTTGCGCGCGTCCGAGAGGACCTCGAAGGCCTCCTTGGCTTCCTTGAACTGCTCCTCGGCCGTCTTGTCGCCCGGGTTGCGATCCGGGTGGTACTTCATCGCCAGCCGGCGGTAGGCCTTCTTCAGGTCGGCCTCGGACGCGTTCTTCTCGACGCCGAGCACTTCGTAGTAGTCGCGCTTCGCCATGTGACCCCGGTTGCGCCTGCAGCCCGCCAGCACGAGCGCGCACGCGTGCCGCACCGGCGCCCTGCGGTGGCCCGGTGCGGCGCGTGCGCGCGATTATCGTCGCCCGGCGCCCGCGGCGCCGGTGCCTACTTGTCGTCCTTCACCTCTTCGAAATCGGCGTCGACGACGCTCTCGTCGCGCGCCGTCCGGCCCTCCTCGCCCGCACCGGCGCCCTGGCCGCCACCGGCGGCCTGTTCGGCCTGCTCCTTGTAGGCGCGCTCGGCGAGTCTGGCCGAGGCCTCGGCCAGCGCTTTCGCCTTCGCCTCGATGTCGTCCTTGTCCTCACCCTCCAGCGCCTTCTTCAGCGCCTCCATGGCGGGCTCGATCGCCGCCTTCTCGGCCGGCTCGACCCTGTCGCCCAGTTCCTCGAGCGACTTGCGGGTCGCGTGCAGCAGCGCGTCGGCCTGGTTGCGCGCGCCCACCAGCTCGTGGAACCGGCGGTCCTCCTCGGCGTGTGCCTCGGCGTCCTTCACCATGCGCTGGATCTCGTCCTCGGCCAGACCGCTCGACGCCTTGATGACGATGCGCTGTTCCTTGCCGGTCGCCTTGTCCTTCGCCGACACGTTCAGGATGCCGTTCGCATCGATGTCGAACATCACCTCGACCTGCGGCACGCCGCGGGCGGCCGGCGGCAGGCGCTCGAGGTTGAACTGTCCGAGCGACTTGTTGTCGCGCGCCCGCTCGCGCTCGCCCTGCAGCACGAGCACCGTCTCCGCAGTCTGGCCGTCCTCGGCGGTGGAGAACACCTGCTGCGCCTTGGTCGGGATGGTGGTGTTGCGCTCGATGAGCCGCGTGAACACGCCGCCGAGCGTCTCGATACCCAGCGACAGCGGGGTCACG
>CAYOJP010000251.1:0-5654 GCA_964404305.1 uncultured Gammaproteobacteria bacterium | reverse complement strand
GGCTGCGTGCGCGCGCAGCGCGTCGATGGCGGTGTCGATCATGCCCCCGTGCTAATCGCGTGCGGCCCCGCGGGCCGTGCGTTTCAAAGATACAGCAGGATGTTCTCGAGCGCGCCGTCGCAGTTGACGAGGTCGACCCGCTTGGAGGCGATCTTCCAGCCACCGGCGTCGGGCACCAGCCGGTGCGTGACGCTGCCGCCGAACACGTCCTGGATGTCGGCCCGGAACTGCAGCATGACGAAGCGGGCGTTGACGGTGCACGCGCCGGTGGCCGGGTCGTGCGCGTCCAGCATGACGTTGCCGAGCAGGTGCACCGAGCGCGGCGCCGGTTGCAGGGAGAACGCGTTCGGGTTGGAGTAGCGCTTCAGGCGCACCTTGCGCAGCAGCGACTTCTCGTAGACGAGCGACACGTGCCGGACCGGATCGGGCTGGTCCGGACGCGCCGGCACCCAGTACTCGCCGTCCTCGATCCACAGCGCCTCCCATTCGTCCCAGCGCTGCTCGTCCAGCAGCCGCGCCTCGCGGTACAGGAACTGCTCCAGGTCGCGCAGGTCCGGGCGCGGGTGGCTGCGCGGTGCCTCGACCAGGGCGCTCATCGGGCGGCCCCGTCCAGCATGTAGCTCTTCCAGGCCTGGTACTGGTTGCGGAACGACAGGTCGCTCGTGCCGATCGCGCGCAGGTCGCCGGCCTCGTCGCGCTCCTCCGCGCCGAGGTAGCGATGCATCGAGACCCAGTCGTTGGTGCCGGCGCCCAGGCCCGCCTGGATGCGATGGTAGGCCTCCCAGTCGTCCGGGCCGACGAGGTTGGCCGACGAGTTGATGAGGTTGCAGTAAGTGATCGAGCGCTGGAGCATCTCCTCCGGGGCGCCCTTCAGGCGGAACACCCAGGACTCGATCAGGGTGCGGTCGACCGCGACCGGTCGTACCACGCGCACCGCCTGGATGGCGCACTTGAGCGTCATGCTCGGGTACACCACGGTGTTGTGGCGGATGGTGGTGAGGATGTCCCGCGTGCGCTCCTCCCCGTAGCGGGCGTGCATGGCCTCCACGTACGGCCCCACGGCGGAGTAGCTCGACTCCATTCCGAGCTTGCCGCCCATGTAGCTGTGCCCGTTGGCGCAGCCGGTCACGCCCATGCGGTCGAAGAAGTTGTAGTCGCTGGTGAAAGGCCCGAGCATCTGGACTTCGAAGGGGAGCTGGTCGGGCGCAAGGTCCGCGAACACCTCCTTCGCGATCTGCCGCGCCGTTCCGCTCGACGAGGAATGCGCCACCATGGGGTGCATGGCGTCGTTCAGGTTCTCGACGAACTGCTTCCAGTTGTTCCGGTGCAGGTAGCGCAGCGGGCCGCTCGCGACCTCGACCTCGCCCTCGGGCGAACGGTCGCACAGGTTGTCGATCGAGGCGCGCGCGCCCCCCAGCCACTGCCCGAGCGGTTCGCCCTCGGGAGACAGGCTCGCGAACACGAAGCCGCGGTAGCTGTCCACGCGCGGGACCTGCTGCACGTTGGCCAGCGGGTTGCCCTTGCACAGGCCGGTGCCCTCGTAGCCTTCCTGCCTGGGAATCGTGAGGACCGTGCCGTCCGTGTCGAACACCCAGCCGTGGTAGCAGCAGCGGAAGGCCTTGACCGTGCCGGCGCTGTCGCCGACGAGCTGTGCGCCCTTGTGGGCGCAGCGGTTGAACAGCACGTGGACCCTGCCGTCCTTGTGCCGGGTCATGATGACCGGCTGGCGGCCGACCGTGGTGGCGTAGTAGTCGCCGGGTCGCGGCACCTGGCTGTCGTGGCCGACGTAAATCCACGTGCGGGCCCACAGGCGCGCCATCTCCAGCTCGAAGATGGCCGGGTCGGTATACACGCTGCGATGGACTCGGTCGGTCTCGACCAGCGTGTCGAGCCGGTGATCGTCGTAGGTCTGCATGGGTGGAACCTCCGGGGCGGGCGCGCGGGCAACGGCCGGCCGCACTGCCGACTGCTTGGCAGGTTACGGGCGAGTAGTTGAAAATTCAAGCGACGGCCGGGGCCGGCGACTATACTTCCGCTGCCGCGTCGCACCACGCCGGCGCGGGTACGAGGGAACGGGCACGGCTTCCACGGGCAGCCGCGCGCCGCCTCCGATGTCGGGGCGAGGAGGAGTGATCGTTGGCAGGCAGGCGCCACAGTCGCAGCAACCCGGCGGCGCCGGGCTTCCGGCTCGAGGAGTACCCGTTCTACCTGCTCGCCTCGGTCGATCACGCCTACAGTCAGCAGATGGAGGCGGCCCTGCGCCGCATCGCCATGAGCCGGCCGCGCTGGCGCGTGCTCATGAGCCTGCGCGCGCGCGATCCCCGCAGCGTCTCCGAACTGGCACGCATGGCGTCGATGAAGCTGTCGAACATCAGCCGGGTGGTGGACGGGCTCCGGGCCGAGGGACTGGTGTCGTGCGCACCGCGGGCCAACGACGCGCGCGTCACCGAGGTCCGGCTCGAGCCGCCCGGGCGCGAGGCGCTGGAGGAAATCGTGCGCGTGGCGGCGCGCCAGTACGAGCGCGCCGTGCGCGGCCTCGGCGTCGGCGACATCGACCGGCTGAACGACCTGCTGCGCCGGATCGCCGCCAACCTCGCGGGCTGAACGGGCGGCGGCGTTCCCCCGCTCGCGGGCGCGGAAAGGGGGCGCACGCGGCGGTGCCCGCCCTTCAGTAGCCGAGGTACTCGCCCCCGATCTGGCCGAAGAAGTGCGGCACGAACATGGCGTGGAAGCCGTGCCAGTCGCCGTAGCGGGCCGCGAGCCGCGGATAGACCTCGTCGAAGATGTCCTGCATCAGCGTGCCGTCGGTCGCCTCGCCGCCGCACTGCATCAGGGCCGTGTGCGCTGCCTCGCGGAAATCCGCCAGCATGCCGCGGAAAGCGAGGAACTCGGCCTTCGGCGCGGGCGCCGCGTGGCTCGGCACGATCGTGTCGAAGTCGAGCGCGGCGATGCGGTCGAGGGCGCGCATGTAGCCGGGGTAGTACCAGTCCGGCAGGCCGAAAGGCGGGAACGAGCGGACGAAGGCCATGTCCGGCGCCAGCACGACGCGCTGGGCCGGAAAGTGGAACGCGTACAGGGTGCGCGAGTGCGAGTCGGGCATGAACAGCATGTGCATCTCGACCGCGCCGAGTTGCAGCACCTGGTCGCCCTCGACCGTGCGGGTCGGCGGCGCCACCTGCCGCGCCTGCTCGGGGAAATCGGCGACGAACCGCATCAGGTCCGCGTGCGCGACGATCTCGGCCGGGGCCAGCGCCGCGGCGCCGCGGATGTGATCGAGGTGGTGGTGCGAGTAGAACACCCAGCGCACCGGCACCCCGGGGAAGCGCCGTGCCAGTTCCTCGCGCAGCACGGCCGTGAGGCGCGGGCTGAAGGTGTCGATGACGGCGAGGCCCTCGCCGCTGTCGACGATCAACGCCCGGTTGAAGCCGTGCTTGAAACCGTACAGCCGCTCGGCCACCGGGTACCAGCCGTCCGGCAGCGCGACCTCGCGCTCGAAGTAGTCGGTAGGCAAGGCCTGACGCAGGACGAAGCGCATCGGATCGCCGCCGGTGGCCATCCAGGCGAGCGCGACGAAGCCGAGGCCGGCGGCACCGGCGAGCAGGAGGCGGCGGACGGTCATCGTTGCGATTCTCCCTGGCGGGTCACTCGGCGAACGGCGCCTGCTGCAGCTTGCGCAGGAAGCCGAGGCCGACGTGGCCGGCGATGTGGCAGTGCGGCTTGCGCCGGGCCTGGTCCTCGAGCACCGCGGCGAATTCGCGCTTGAACGCGAGCCGCGGGTGGCGCGCCACGATCGCGGCGCGGGTCTCCGGGGCGACGTCCTCGGCGCGGTAACCGATGACGTCGACGCCGGCGCCGAAATGCAGCAGCGCGATTTCCGGCTCGCGGCTGCCGGCGATGCCGACCGCCGAGTGCAGGGCGATCGCTTCGTGCACGAGGTCGGCGCGCTCGCGCTCGAGCCCCTGCTCGAGCAGGAACGCGTGCGCGGTCCGCGCGCCGTTCAGTTCGAAGCAGCCGGGACGGTCGTACGCGGGCGCGAGCGCGAGGTCGTGCAGGATGCAGGCGAGGTACAGCAGTTCGTGATCGGTGCGCCAGCCGAGGTGGCGGCCGATCGCCGCGCCGAACAGGTAGCTGCGCAGGGAATGATTGACCAGCAGCGGCGACTCGACGCGCCCGGCCAGCGCGGTGGCCTCGCGCGCGAGGCGCGAATCGGGCAGCGGCAGGTCTTCCAGCCGCAGCACCGCTGGACGGTTGCTGCCCAGCGACCGGGCGAGGCGCCGCGCGAGGCCGCCCAGCTCGATGCGGGCGAAGCGCGCGGCCAGGCGCGGGGCCGGCGTGCGGCCGAGCGTGGTGGTGAGCTGCATCGGATCCGTCCTCGCACGCGGTCGTGACGGTGGCGATGCTGCGCGCCGGCGGGGGTGGCCGCAATGCCAATGATCGCAGGGATCCTGCCAACGTCTCCGCTGGCTCGCGCGAAGGAGGGGGCGCTTGAAAAGTCCGCCGACGAACCCGGTCGCCGGGGCGGATTCGGACGCCGTGACGCCCCTCGGAGCCGATTGGCGAGGCGGAGCGACTGCCGCCCGCCGGTTACCTGCAGGCGCAGATTACGGGTAGGAAGAGGCGGCCGACTGCCGCGACGCTGGTTGGTACGGCCTGCACGCAGGCCCGAATTGTCAGGAATTCTTACACCGCGACACCAGGCTGCCATGGAGCCCCGGACTCGCGAGCGCCAACGGATTGATCGGACGAATGAAAATAATCCGTGGCACGAGAAGTGCCCCGTCATTTCCGGCGACCCCGCAAACGACGTGCAGCAGTCGCCGAGGTGCCCCGCACGGAGGCCCGAGGTCGTGTCGCGCGAGCGAGCATGGCCGCGACCGCCCTGCGGAACAGACGTCGCGACGCGACCTTTACCGGAGACAATCATGAGAACTTCAGTGCGGAAGTGCGGTGCAGCGGTTCCCATGGCGCTGGCGGCGGTCCTCGCGCTCGCGCCGCTGCAGGCGACGGCGACACCCGTGACGCTCGACTTCAACGGGCAGGCCAACGGCCCGTTCTTCTCCATCATCGAGGGCGCCTTCAAGTTCACCTACATCGGCTTTGGCGACCTGCAGGAGGTGCGCGACCTCGGCGGCGGGAACAAGGCGCTGTTCGATTCCGATACGACGAACGCCCTCGGCGCCGAAGTGGTGGTTTCCCGCGTCGACCTCGGCGTGTTCGACCTCCTGAGCTTCGACCTCCTCAACCTCGGCGCCGGCGGCGGGCCGTTCCGGATCGACGTCGCGGGCACCAGCTACAATCCGGCCGCGGGCACCACGAACGTGGTCGTGAACCTGCTCGGCATCACGGCGTTCACCATCAACAGTGTCAGCCTCGCCCCCGCCTTCGGCGGCGGCGACTACGGCATCGACAACATCGTCGTCGCGTACGTGCCGGAGCCGGCGAGCCTCGCGCTGCTCGGGGCGGGCCTGCTCGGCCTGGCGGCCCGCGCACGTCGCAGGTCCGTCTGACCCGATTGCGTGCGTGCCGGGCGGGGGTGACCGTTCCCGGTCCCCTTGCCCCGGCGGCGGGATCGACCCGGCGACACGACACTAAATAGGAGAGCGGAAATGCGCTGCACTCGACGGTGAAAAGCTGAGGGCGCCGGTGCCGGGCGG
>CAYOJP010000250.1:0-5662 GCA_964404305.1 uncultured Gammaproteobacteria bacterium | reverse complement strand
CCCAGGACCTCCCAACCGGACACCCGAGCCGCGCCATGACCGATACCGACCTCCTATGGCGTCCGACGCCCGCCCGCGTCGCCTCCAGCCACCTCGCCCGTTTCGCGACCCTGGCCCGGGACCGTTTCGGCATCGCCGCGAGCGACTACGCCAGCCTGCACCGATGGTCGGTCGAGTCTCCGGAGCAGTTCTGGGGGCTCGTCTGGGACTACTGCGGCGTGCAGGCAACGACCCCGCCACGGCAGGTTCTGCGCGGCGGCGACCGACTGCCCGGGGCCCGCTGGTTCGAGGGCGCGCAACTGAACTTCGCGGCCAATCTCCTGCGCCGTCGCGACGACCACCCGGCGCTCGTGGCGCGAGGCGAGGATGCCCGGCGCCGCGTCCTGACCTATGCCCAACTGGCGGCGCAGGTGGCCGCTTGCGCGGCAGGGCTTCGAGCCCTCGGCGTGCGGCCCGGCGACCGGGTAGCGGGACTCATGCCCAATATCCCCGAGACGATCGTCGCCGCGCTCGGGGCCATCGCGATCGGCGCCACCTGGACCTCGGCGGCGCCGGAGTTCGGCCCGGACGCCATTGTCGATCGCTTCGGGCAGGTCGAGCCGAGGGTGCTGGTGACGGTCAGCGGCTACCGCTACAACGGCCGTCGGCACGCGCTCGATGCGAAAGTGGCGGCGGTGACGCGGCGCCTGCCGGGCCTCGCCGCCGTCCTGGTGGTCGATGACGGCGAGGGCGCGGCGCTGGCCGGCGACCGCACCCGCGACTGGACCGGGTTCCTCGCCGGGCAGGCGGGCGCGCCGCTCGAGTTCGCGCCGATGCCCTTCGATCACCCCCTCTACATCCTGTACTCCTCGGGCACGACCGGTGCGCCCAAGTGCATCGTGCACGGCGCGGGCGGCACGCTCCTGCAGCACCTGAAGGAGCACCAGCTCAACTGCGACGTGCAAGCGCACGACGTGCTGTTCTGGTTCACCACCTGCGGCTGGATGATGTGGAACTGGCTGGCCTCCGGGCTGGCGACCGGCGCCACGCTGGTGCTGTTCGATGGCAACCCGATGGCGCCGGGGCCGTCGGTGCTGTGGGACATGGCCGACGAGGAGGGCATCACGATCTTCGGAACCAGCGCGAAGTACCTCTCGGGGATCGAGAAGTCGGGCCTCGAGCCGCGCGCGACCCATCGACTGGACTCGCTGCGCACGATCCTGTCCACCGGTTCGACGCTGCTGCCGCCGCAATTCGACTGGGTGTACGCGAACATCAAGGCCGACGTGCACCTGGGGTCGGTGTCCGGCGGCACCGACATCATCGGCTGCTTCGTCGGCTGCAACCCGTTCGATCCAGTGTATCGCGGCGAGATCCAGGGGCCGGCGCTCGGCATGGACGTGCGCGTGTACGACGAGAACGGGCACGATATCGAGCGCGGCACCGGGGAACTGGTGTGCCTGCGGCCGTTCCCGTCGACGCCGATCGGCTTCTGGAACGATCCGGGCGATGCGAAGTACCGCAAGGCGTACTTCGAGCGCTTCCCGGGCGTGTGGGCCCACGGCGACTTCGCCGAGCGCACCGCGCACGGCTGGCTGATCCACGGGCGCTCCGATGCGACGCTCAACGCGGGCGGCGTTCGCATCGGCACGGCGGAGATCTACCGGCAGGTAGAGCGCATCGACGACGTCGTCGAGAGCCTGGTCATCGGGCAGGAATGGGATGGCGACACGCGCCTGGTCCTGTTCGTCCGCCTGCGCGAGGGCGTGGCGCTCGACCACGACCTGCGCGAGCGCATCCGCCGCGTGCTGCGGGAGAACGCGAGCCCGCGTCACGTGCCGGCGCGCATCGTCCAGGTTGCCGATATCCCGCGCACGATGAGCGGCAAGATCACCGAGCTCGCCGTGCGCGACATCGTGCATGGCCGGGCGGTGAAGAACCGCGACGCGCTGGCCAATCCCCAGGCCCTCGATCTGTTCATCGAGCTCCCCGAACTGCGCAGCTGAGTCCGCCAGCATTGCCCGCTGCACGGCAGGCGGGGGCGGGTCGCGGGCCGGAATATCGAGACGTCGCGTAGCGGCGTGCGGAATCGCGGCGATTCGGCGGCGTCATGGTGCACGTGCAGGTTGAGCCCTGCCGGAGCGGATGGATGCGGGGCGGGTCCGGCCCGGCCGCCCGGCGGCGATGTCCGCGGCGCAATAGCGTCGCAGGACCGGCCGGGCCGTTTCGCCGGGATGCGCCAGCGCCCATTGCTTCCGGGCGGTGCGATGTACGCGACGGTCAGCTGCGGCGTGGAGGAATGGAGTACGTCACCGTCGCGTGGGCGACCAGCGTGTCGCTGCCTTCCGACCACAGTCGGACATCGGCCACCGCGAGCCGCTGGCCGAGCTTCATCAGGCGCGCCTCGGCGAGCAGATCGCGATCGGCGGCCGGCTTGTGCATGAAGTTGATGTTGAGGCTCGTGGTGACGGCGAGGGCGACCGGCCCGATGGCGGCGAGGATGGCGACGTAGGTCGCGTAGTCGGCGAGCGCCATCATGGTCGGGCCGGAGACGGTGCCGCCGGGGCGCAGGTGACGGACGTCGACCGGCTGGCGCATGCGGGCGCAGCCGGGGGAGGCGGCGTCGAGCAGAGCTTCGCCCTGCGGAAAATGCTCCGCGCAGAACGCGCGCAGCTCGTCGACGGTCATCGTGGGCATCGCGGGTCGCTACCGGCCGTCCATGGCGAGACGCCGGCGCGCGAGGCGTCGCCCGGCCCGGCCCTCCCTGGCCGGGCGCTCGCCGGGGCGAAGGTCCACCGGACCTTCGCCTGCTCCGGCTCGCCCCTGCGGAAAATGCTCCGCGCAGAACGCGCGCAGCTCGTCGACGGTCATCGTGGGCATCGCGGGTCGCTACCGGCCGTCCATGGCGAGACGCCGGCGCGCGAGGCGTCGCCCGGCCCGGCCCTCCCTGGCCGGGCGCTCGCCGGGGCGAAGGTCCACCGGACCTTCGCCTGCTCCGGCTCGCCCCTGCGGAAAATGCTCCGCGCAGAACGCGCGCAGCTCGTCGACGGTCATCGTTGCCGCTCGCGGGCCGGTCAACCGACCGGCGGCAGTGGTGCCGGATCGGAGAAGCGGGTCAGTACATTCGTCATCATGCGCGAGACATTGTTGCGGTAGCCGTCGTGGGCGAGGCTCCCGCACCAGCTGATCGAGCCGGTCGAGAACACGCCGCCGCCGTTGCGGGTGGTGAAGTACACGAGATCCGCGCGCACCTGGAAGTCCTGCGTCCCGCCCATGCCCGGGAAGTTGAAGTAGATCTCCTCGGCGACGTGCGGATAGTCGTCGGAATGATTCTCGCTGGCGGCGAGCAGCAGCGCCTGCGGCGGCGTGCCGAGGGCGAGATCGTAGCGATCCAGCTCGTAGCCGGCGGCGCCATCACCGAGCAGGCCGAAATCGCCGATCAGCTCGTCGGGGCCGATGCCGGCCATGATGAACGCCGCGGCCGGATGCCGTGCGTCGGGCAGTTGTCTGAAGTGGCTGGAGCGATCGAAGCCCTCCGCGGTGAAGCCGACGCCGAACAGTTTCTGCGGCGCGCGGGCTCGGCAGCGCCACACGCCGCTGCGCTCGCCCGTGGAGGCGAGGTAGTACTCGCCCGGCCTGGCCTGCCAGGCGCGCGAGCCGCTCTCGGCCTTGCGCACTTCCATCACCCAGGGCCGATCGGGGTGCCAGGCGGTGACCCAGTAGAACCCGTTCGCACCGAGGTACATGCAGCGGCCGCCGGCCGCGAGGTAGCGTTCCCAGCCGTCGAGCATCGCGGTCGTGTAGTACTCCGGGTGAGTCCCGGTCACCACGACCTGGTAGCGTGACAGCAGGCGCTCGCCTTCCTGGTGGAGTTCGAAATCGGTCGCGACGTCGTAGGCGACGCCGGTCGCATTCATCCAGTCGACGAGGTGCAGGTCGGCCGGGAACTGCCACAGCCCCTTGATGCCATGCCGGTACCCGGGCCGCAGGTTCGGAATGGGGCGTCGGGCCGAGGAGTAGCACACGCCGCTGCCGTCGCTGTGCACGTCGTAGGTCGACAGGCCCAGCTCGGGGTGTGCCTGCAGGTACATGTCCTGCGGACCGAGCACCGGCGTATGCCCGAAGATGCACTGGGCCACGGTGCCCTCGAGCGAGATGTGCTCGTTCGCATAGGCCAGGTAGCTCGCGGTCGGCACCAGGAACAGCACCTTCGCGGTGGCGGTGCCGCGCGGCGGCAGCACGAAGAAGGGCAGGTACTCCTCGGCCTCGCCCAGCCGCAGGCGCAGGGCGTAGACGTCGCTCTTCAGGTCCGCCGGCACGGCGAGGCGGGCATCGGTGTCCCAGCGGCAGTCGTCGAGGTCGTCGTCGTGGAAGTGGATGGCGCCGTACTGGCCGGGCGCATGCCGGAAGTTCTCCTCGTCGCCGTCCCAGTTCCAGCCGGTGACCGCGCGGGTCGGCAGGTTGACGCAACGGCCGTGCAGGCCGTGCGGTCCGCGGTCGGCGACGCGGTCGGCGGGGATGCCGTGCCGGCCGATGCCGTCGGCGAAGTCCCAGCAGGCCAGCAGGTCGCCGCGTGGCGGGGCGGCGCCGGTCGCCAGCGCGGCGAGTTCCGCGAGGGCGAGCGCGCGTGCCCACACCTTCGGGCTGTCGATCTTGCCGTTGAAGTGCGCATCGATGTCGCCGGACTCCGGATGCGTTGCCAGCCCCGCGATCACGAAGGTCGTGCCGGCATCGGCGGGGCCGTGCTCCACCGGGCGCTCGACGACGACCGCGGCCGGGTCGACGACGCAGGGGCTGAGCAGGCTGTTGACCGGGTTCACGACCGGCTGCTGGTACAGCGAGACGGTCCGGCGCGCGGGGTCGTACACCGCGGCCACGGAGTACCACAGGCCGGCGGCGAGCGGCGCGTCGGCAAGGATCCGCAGCTGCCCGTTGGCGGCGCCCAGTTGCAGCCCGAGCCGACCCTCGTGGACGACGAGGGCGTAGCCACGCCCGGCGTCGAGGGCGTAGCGGCCGAGGATCCCCTGGTCGGGCTTGGCGGGCGTCGTCGGCAGGATGAACGCGTGCAGCGTGAAGGCGCCCGCGGGCTGCAGGAGCGCGGCCGGATCGTCGACGCGGACACACGAACCGGGATCGATAGGCTGGAAGCGCGCGGGGTAGTCGCCGTTCACCGGCGAGTCGATCTCGACTTCGCGAAAGCCGGGCCCCGCCGGGTTAGTGTCGCCGTTCACGAGCCGCACGAGCTGGGCGCGATAGCGTCCCGCGGTTTCACAGCTCACCTTGAACTCGATCGTCTCGCCGGGCGCGACGCTCAAGCGGTCGCTGTAGCCGTGGATCGTCGTCGGTTGCATCGCTCAGCCTTCCATTGCGAGTTCGCGGACGCGGCGGAGAAAGACGCCATGCAGGGCTGCTTCCTCCGTCGCGAAGACTTCGTCGTCCAGTATCCGGATGTCCTGGCCGCGTGCGCCCGGCAGCACTCCGATCCGGTACTCCCGCCAGGGCTGCACGGTCATCACCACGTACTTGCCCGCGATCGGCGCGCGGCGGAAATGGTTCAGGACGCGCGCGAGCGCATCGGAGTGCGGACCGAGCGGACGCGCGGCGTGCTCGGCGAGCAGGGTAGCGGTGACGAGCGGGCGCAGTCGCGCACGCGTGTCGGCGTCGTTGCGGGCGTAGACCTGCA
>CAYOJP010000249.1:2514-5674 GCA_964404305.1 uncultured Gammaproteobacteria bacterium | reverse complement strand
GCGTCCGGCGCGGCGGCGGCGATGTCCTGGCCGTGGCTGTAGCCGTAGCTGACCCACGCGACGCGACAGCCGGCGGCGCGCGCCGCGCCGATGTCGACCAGCGTGTCGCCGACCATCAGGCAGCGCGCGACTTCCACGTTGCAGGTGGCCGCGGCGTGCAGCAGCGGCGCGGCGTCGGGCTTCATCACCGGCAGGGTGTCGCCGGAGACGACGATGGCGAACTCCCCGTCCAGGCCGAGCGAGCGCAGCAGCGGATCGGTGAAGCGCCCGGGCTTGTTGGTGACGCAGCCGACCGGGATGTCGCGCGCGCGCAGCCAGTCGAGGCCCTCGCGCACGCCCGGATACAGCGTGGTGCGGCGGTCGACACAACCGGCGTAATGCTGCACGAACAGCCCGTAGCCTTCCTCGGCGAGCGCATCGTCGAGCGCCGCCGGGTGCCGCGCGGCCAGCGCGCGGCGCACGAGCGTGCGGCCGCCGTTGCCGATCCACATGCGCACCTGTTCCACGCCGACCGGATCACGGCCCAGGTCCGCGAGCATGCGGTTGACACCCTCGGCGAGATCCGGCGCGCTGTCGACCAGCGTGCCGTCGAGATCGAACAGGACCAGTTCCGCGGCGCCCACGGGCCGGGACCTCAGGCGCCGGCGATGGCCGCGCGCATGGCGCGGATCGTGGCGGCGTAGTCCGGGCTGCCGAAGATGGCCGAGCCGGCGACGAAGGTGTCGGCGCCGGCGGCGGCGATCGCCGCGATGTTGTCGACCTTCACGCCACCGTCGATCTCCAGGCGGATCGGCCGCCCGGAGGCATCGATCAGGGCCCGCGCCTCCCGCAGCTTGGCGAGCGCCGACGGGATGAAGGCCTGCCCTCCGAAACCGGGGTTCACGGACATCAGCAGGATGAGGTCGACCCGGTCGAGCACCCAGCGCGCGTGTTCGAGCGGCGTCGCGGGGTTGAATACCAGGCCCGCCTGGCAGCCGCACTCGCGGATCAGCGCGAGCGTGCGGTCGACGTGATCGCTCGCCTCGGGATGGAAGGTGATCGAGGTCGCGCCCGCCTCCGCGAACTCCGTGACCAGCCGGTCGACCGGACGCACCATCAGGTGCACGTCGATGGGCGCGGTGATGCCGTGCCGGCGCAGGGCCGTGCAGACGAGCGGGCCGATGGTCAGGTTCGGGACGTAATGGTTGTCCATCACGTCGAAGTGGATCCAGTCCGCGCCGGCCGCGAGCACCGCGCGCGACTCCTCGCCGAGCCGCGCGAAATCGGCGGACAGGATCGACGGGGCGATGACGGGGGCGGCCATGAGCGGGCGCCACTGTACCGGAAACGGCAGGGGCCGGTCACGGACCGCGCTCCGGGTGGCCGCCTCGCGACAGCCCGCGCCGGGGCGCCACCGTATACTGGGCCCGTGCACGCGCTCGCCAGCCTCCTCATCCCGGCGCTGCTGGTCGTCGGCAGCGCGACGGCGGCCGCCCAGGCGACGGCCGATGCAGCGGCCAGCGCGCCCGCCAACCGGCCCGCGGAGCAGGCACCGTCCGCGGCGGCTGCCGATCCTGCCGCGGCACCCGGTGTGCCGGCCCCGGCCGTCACCGCGGATGCCGCGCGCGAAGCGGAATTCGCCGCCGCGATCGGCGCACAGCGCGACAGCGGCGAGATCCTGAAGCTGGGCGCGGCTCCGGCACAGTTCATCGCGCTGTTCCAGCCGGCCGCAGGCGCCGCGGCGCTTGGCGCGGTGCTGATCCTCCACGACCTGGGCCGGCATCCCGACTGGCCGGCGGTGATCCGGCCGCTGCGGCTGGGCCTGCCGCCGGGCGGCTTTGCCACGCTCGCCATCCAGTTGCCCGTGCTGCCCGCCGCTGCTCCCCGCGCGGGCTATGGCGCGCTCGTCGCCGAGGCGGTCACGCGCGTGCGCGCCGGGCTCGCCGATCTGCAGGCCCGCGCGCCCGGGCCCGTTGCGATCGTCGGCCACGGACTCGGCGCGCTCGCCGCCCTGCGCTGCGTCGCGCAGGACGGCTGCGGCGCGGCAGCGCTCGCGCTCATCGGGCTGCCGGCCGGGGACGAACTTGCGCCGCCCGCCGATCCGCTGGCGGATCTCGGCCAGGCCGCGCTCCCGGTGCTCGACCTGTACGCCAGCCGCGATGCACCCGACGTGCTGCGCCTGGCGGCGCAGCGGGCACGGATCGGTCGCAAGGCCAGCGGCGCCTGGCGGCAGGTCGCGCTGGATGCGGCCGATCACGATCACGGCGGCGGCGACGAGGCGCTCGTGCGCTACGTGCGCGGCTGGCTGGCGAAGACCTTCACCTCTGCGCCGCCCGCACCCGCTGGACCCGGCGCGGCGCCACCCCCGGGGGATGCGCCCCGGCCATCGTCCGCCCGCGAGGGCTGATCACTGCACGAGGGTGACGCACCGATGCGACTCCATTATCTCCAGCACGTGCCCTTCGAAGCCCCGGGAGCGATCCTCGAGTGGGCGCTGGCGCGGAACTTCGATATCGACGCGACGCGCCTGCACGAGGGCGAAAGTCTCCCCGCGCACGCCGACTACGATGCACTCGTGATCATGGGCGGGCCGATGAACGTCTACGAGTTCGACGCGCATCCGTGGCTGCGGGAGGAACAGGTGTTCATCCGCGAGGCGATAGCCGCCGGCCGCCACGTGCTGGGCATCTGCCTCGGCGCGCAACTCATCGCCTGCGCCAGCGGCGCCCGGGTGACGCGCAACCCGGAGCCGGAGATCGGCTGGTTCCCCGTGCGCGAGACCGCCGACTGCGCGCGCTCGCCTTACGCGGGCTTCCTGGGCGGCAGCCTCGACGTGCTGCACTGGCACGGCGACACCTGCGCCCTGCCGCCCGGCGCGACGCACCTGGCTACGAGCGCGGCCTGCGCGCAGCAGGCCTACTGCATCGGCCCGAGAGTGCTCGGGCTGCAGTTCCACCTGGAGCTTCGCGAGAACGATCTCGACACCCTGCTGCGTCATGCGGGCGGCGATCTCGTGCCGCGCCCCTGGGTGCAGGACGCCGCGACGATCCGCGCCGGCGGCGCACGCTGCGCCGCGACGCGCGCGGCCCTGGAGGCGCTGCTCTCGCGCTGGCTCGACCGCCCCTGAAAATCCGCCGCAGAGGGACGCAGGCAGCGGTGCCGGGCAGTGGCGTGACGCCGG
>CAYOJP010000249.1:0-2414 GCA_964404305.1 uncultured Gammaproteobacteria bacterium | reverse complement strand
GCCGGGTGGCTCCGGGGCGACTCGCTCGAGTACGTCCCTGTAACGCTCGGCCGCGCGCATCCCTGCGCGCTCACGGTCGCCCCGGAGCCACCCGGCACCACGGCCCATCGGTGGCAGTGGCGATCACCCGCCGTCCCCGAAACCGCATAAAATGGCGCCGCGCCCGCCAGAGGCGCCCCGCGGGGAGAGGGATCAGAACGATGAGCGACAACACGGACAAGGCATCGCGACCGCTCGAGGGGGTGCGCGTGCTGGAGCTGGGGCAGCTGCTGGCCGGTCCGTTCGCGGGCTGCATCCTCGGCTACTTCGGCGCCGAGGTGATCAAGGTGGAGCCGCCCGGCAAGGGCGACCCGATCCGGGGCTGGCGCCTCGTCGACGACGGCACGTCGTACTGGTGGCGCAGCCTGGCGCGCAACAAGAAGTCGATCACCCTCAACCTGCAGACCGACGAGGGCCGCGCGCTCGCGCGCCGGCTGGCGCTGAAATCCGACGTGATCATCGAGAACTTCAAGCCCGGCACGATGGAGAAGTGGGGCCTGGGACCGGAGCAGCTGCAGGCGGACAACCCCGGCCTCATCTACGCGCGGGTTTCGGGCTACGGCCAGACCGGGCCATACAGCGCGAAGCCCGGCTATGCCTCGGTGTGCGAGGGCGTTGGCGGCTTCCGCCACGTCAACGGCTTCCCCGACCGGCCGCCGGTGCGCCCCAACCTGTCGGTCGGCGACACGCTCGCCGGCATCCACGCCGCCCTCGGCGTGCTGCTCGCCTACATCCAGCGCGGGCGCAACGGGGGCCGCGGCCAGGTCGTCGACGTCGCCATCTACGAGGCGGTGTTCAACCTGATGGAGGGCGTGGTGCCCGAGTACTCGGGTGCCGGCGCCATCCGCGAACCGTCGGGCTCCACGCTGACCGGCATCGTGCCGACCAACACCTACAAGTGCGCCGACGGCAAGTACATCATCATCGGCGCGAACGGCGACTCGATCTTCAAGCGCCTGTGCGACGCGATGGGCCGGCCCGACCTGGGCAGCGATCCGCGCCTCGCCGACAACGCCGGCCGCGTGCGCCACGAACCCGAGCTCGACGCCGTGATCGCCGCCTGGACCGGCAGCCTGCCGTCGGGCGAGGTGCTGCGCATCCTCGACGACGCCTCGGTGCCCGGCGGCCCGATCTACAACGTCGCCGACCAGATGGCCGACCCGCACTTCCGCGCCCGCGGCCTGTTCGAGACCGTCGCGGGCAGCGGCGGCAAGCCGCTCGAGATCCCGGCGATCGTGCCGTTCCTGAGCGAGTCGCCCGGGCGCACCGACTGGGGCGGCGAGGCACTCGGCGCGCACAACGACGCGGTCCTGAGCGAGGTGCTCGGGATGTCGCGCGAGGAACAGGCGCGGCTGCGCGGGAGCGGCGTGATCTGACGCACCAATGGCCGGCTCGCTTGCCGCGCCGCCGCCGGCACGGGTGCTCAGCGCGCGCAGTAGCCGCCGTCGGCGGCGACGCTCGTGCCGGTCACGTAGCTCGCCCGGTCGCTGCACAGCCACGCGGCGGCCTCGGCGATCTCGCGCGGCTGGGCGAAGCGGCCGATCGGCTCCATCGCCAGCAGCGTCTCGCGCAGGCCCGGCACGCGCTCGAACTGCTGCCGCATCATCGCCGTCTCGACCAGGCCCGGCAGCAACGCGTTCACGCGAATGCCGCGCCGCGCATAGTCGAGGGCCGCGGCCTTCGACAGTCCCACCACGCCGTGCTTGGAGGCGACGTAGGCCGGCATGCTGTACTGCCCGACCTCGCCCAGCGCCGATGAGACGTTGACGATCGCCCCGCCGCCGGTCGTCAGCATGGCGTTGATCTGCGCGCGCATGCACAGCCACACGCCGGTCAGGTTGATGTCGATGACGCGGCGCCACTCGTCCTCGGCATAGTCGCCGGCCGGCGCGAGCGCGCCGTCCACCCCGGCGTTGTTCAGGGCGCAGTCCAGGCGCCCGAAGCGCGCGAGCGCCGCGTCCACCAGTCCCTGCACGCCGGCTGCGTCCTCCACTGCGGCCACGTGACACAGCACCTGCGCGCCCGCGGCCAGGCCGGCGGTCTCCTCCAGCGTCGCGCGCGTGCGCCCGGCGAGCACCAGGTGCGCGCCCTCCCGCGCGAACACCTCTGCCGCACCGCGGCCGATCCCGGCCCCCGCGCCCGTGATCAGCGCCACCTTGCCCTGCAGCAATCCGCCCATCGCCCCTCCTCCGGTGCCGGTCGACACGCGAGCATACCCGGCCGGCCGGCGCGCGCCACCTGTCTTTTGCCCGGTGTCGCCCGCGCGGCAGTGCTGAATAATGGCGCCTCGCCGGCTGGCGCCTGCGGGGGCGGGTGCGCGGCGACCGTGAGCGCGCAGGGATGCGCGCGACCGAGCGATACATGGACGTACTCGA
>CAYOJP010000248.1:0-5723 GCA_964404305.1 uncultured Gammaproteobacteria bacterium | reverse complement strand
CGCCGCCTGCTGCTGAGGCAGTTCAATGTCTAGCACCACCTTCCTGCGCCCGGGAATCGCGCTCGGTCCCTACCCGCAGCTGGAGGACCTGCGCGACGGCTGGCTCGATCGCGCGACCGCGAGCCTGGGTGGGCTGCTGCGCCAGTTCGCCTACGGAAGGAGCCCGGGGCACGAGGAATTCCTCGCCCTCGTGAACGAGGAGGCGCGTGGGCTGGGCGAGCAGACCGACCAGCAGATCAGGGACGCGCTGCCCGAACTCCGGCGGCGGCTCTACAGCGAAGGACTGCAGGAGGTGCTGGTCGCGCGCACCTTCGCGATCGTGCGCGAGATCTCGGAGCGCCGCCTCGGCATGCGGCCTTTCGACGTGCAGCTCCTGGGCGGCCGCGTCATGCTGGAGGGCAAGATCGCCGAGATGGAGACCGGCGAAGGCAAGACCCTCACGGCGACGCTTCCGGCCTGCACCGCCGCGCTGGCAGGCATTCCCGTGCACATCGTCACCGTCAACGACTTCCTGGTCATGCGGGACGCGGAATGGATGAGGCCGATCTTCAGGTTCTTCGGCTTGACCGTCGGCACCATCACCGAAGGGATGGCGCCGGAAGCGCGGCGAGCGGCCTATGCCTGCGACATCACTTACGGCACGAACAAGCAGGTGGTCTTCGATTACCTGAAGGACAGGCTCATGCTCGGCCGGGACGCGAGCCAGATGCACCTTCAGCTTGAAGGCCTGCATGCCGAGCATCCTCGCACCCGCCGCCTGCTGCTGCGCGGGCTTTGCTTCGTGATCGTCGATGAGGCGGATAGCGTGCTGGTCGATGAAGCGCGGACGCCGCTGATCATCTCTAACCTCGGCGATACGAGCCAGGAGGAGCGGGTCTATGGCGAGGCGATCGTCATGGCCCGCCAGATGGACACCGGCACCGACTTCCTCATCCGGCCGCGCGAGCACGAGGTTGAGCTTACGGACCGCGGCCGCCGGCGCGCAGCGGAGCTGGCCGAGCCCTATGGCGGGGTCTGGGTGGGGCCGCGGCGACGCGAGGAGCTGATTCGCCGGGCGCTGTCCGCGCTCTACCTTTTCCAGCGCGACAAGCAGTATCTCGTCCGCGGCGGCAAGGTGCAGATCGTGGATGAATATACGGGCCGCGTCATGGCCGACCGCTCCTGGGAGCGGGGCCTGCACCAGATGATTGAGGCGAAGGAGGGCTGCTCGATCACCGGGCAGCAGGAGACGCTGGCGCGGATCAGCTACCAGCGTTTCTTTCGCCGCTATCTACGCCTGGCTGGGATGACCGGAACCGCCCGGGAGGTCGCGCGCGAGCTCTGGGCCGTCTACCACCTGCCGGTCGTTACGATTCCGACCAACCGCCCCGTACGGCGGCAGCGCCTCCCCGACGAGGTCTACCTGACCGCTGAAGAGAAGTGGGCGGCGATACTCGATGGAGTGCGCCGGATCCAGGCGGAGGGACGCCCGGCGCTGGTAGGTACCCGGTCCGTCGCCGCATCGGAGCATTTGAGCGGCATGCTCACGGCCGCCGGGCTGGCGCACCAGATCCTGAACGCGCAACAGGACCAGGAGGAAGCCGAAATCATCGCCAGGGCAGGCGAGCGGGGCCGCGTAACGGTCGCCACAAACATGGCGGGCCGAGGGACAGATATCCGGCTCGCCCCGGGCGTCGCGGACTTGGGAGGCCTGCATGTAATAGCAACCGAGCGGCATGATGCCCGCCGCATCGACCGCCAGCTATTCGGCCGGTGCGGACGGCAGGGGGATCCCGGCAGCTTCCAGGCCATCGTTTCCCTCGAGGATGAAATCGTCCGCGATTTCTTTAAGGAGCACGTCCTGCAGCTGCGCCGGCTGTTCCCCGAGAAGGGGCGGCCGCTTCCGGCTTGGCTCGGGGAGCTGCTGGTTGGGACTGCACAGCGGGCCGCCGAGCGGCACCATGGCCGAGCCCGCAGGGCGCTGCTGCGAATCGACGAGCAACTGAGCGACCTGCTCGCCTTTGCCGGGCGGAGCGAGTAGGCCATGGGAGGCCCATTGCCTGCAGGGGGACGTCGCTACCGGGGGTCGTGCCGGCGCGAGACCCAGAGCAGCCTGCCGATTCCGATTGCGACGAGGATTCCGGCCAATGCGATTGCAGTCGCCAGGAAGAAGAAGCCGAGGATCACGATGAAGATCGCCAGCGCGACAGCGACGATCCGCCCCGCCAAACTTCGCGGCGCGAACTGGATGACCACGGTCTTTTGCACCCGGACCACGTCCGGGCCCCTTGCCGCAACCTCGGGAAGCTGCTTTTCCACTGTCATTCAATACCTTGAATTCAGGACTTCGCGCCGGAGGTCACCCGATGCGAATCGGGGCCGATTTTTGTGAGCAATTGTCATCAAGTACCACGTATTATTGACCCAAGTGGCTGATGACCGTAGCGTGCATCATTCGACGCGCGGTCTGGCGCATCTAGGTCGGGGAAGGACTTTTGCTACGCTGGTTTAAAGGACTGCCGAAGTCAGAGCCGACGCAAGCTGCTCCGGGCGTAAGCCAAGCGGAGGGCAGGCCCGGCTCGCATGGCAAGTTCCGACTCGAGCCGCTTGAGCCGCGCGTCCTGCTTTCCGCGGACCCCCTGGCCGTCGCGATCGCCGGCCAGGCGCTTGCGACCGCGGCTTCGAATCCGGTCTCCGACCTGCCTGCCAACGAGCTGGTATTGCAGCTGGATGGTGCTCAATCCGGCGGTGCTGCGGTCGCCGAGGGCCGCACCCAGACGGCCGATGCAACCCAAGAAAATCTAACCGTTGCCTGGCCCGAAGGGTGGCAGGGGAACGGCACCGCAGCTTCGCTCGATGGCGCGAGTCCAAACGCTTCCGGCACCGAGCAGGCGCCGGTTGCGGCGCCCCAGTCTTCCGCTGAGGAGGCGCAGGACTCCGCCCAGGAACAGCAGGCTGCGTTGCTTGCTGCATCGCAAGAGAATTCCGAGTCCGGTAACGAATACTCCGCTGCCAACGCGGACGACAGCAATCTCGCGATCAATTCTCCGACCAACGAACAGCAGCCGCGCGCGCCTCCCTCGGACGATTCGATTTCCTCCGCGATAGTCGCGGATCTCTCGACATCTCATAGTGAAGCAGGCCCCGCCGATTCGGAAAATTCAGACGAAGGGGGGCTTTTTGCATTTCTGCAGGCACAGGCCGCCGAGCGCAACGAAGGCGCGTCTCCGCGCGCGCCGCCCGGCCCCGACGACGCAGACACGGAACAGCACGAGTATTTGCGCAGCGAGCGTAGTCCTGCTGCAAGCGCACAAGATTCCATCGAAAGCCTGAGCGACCAGGACCTGGCCTATGTCCTGCGGCATGCGATCCTGGCCTGGACGAATGCCGGCCTCAGCGAAGTACAACTCCACCGCCTAGTTGACCTGGATGTCGTCATCGCCGACCTGCCCGACGGCCTGTTAGGAGAGACGGCGGGCAACAGAATTTCTATCGACGCCAAGGCGGACGGCAACGGCTGGTTCGTTGATCCGACGCCGAGCGAATCCTCCGAATACGGCCCGCGACTAGCGGATGGTCGGTCGGCTGCGGTCGCCGGCAGCGATGCCGCCGGCCGCATGGATTTGCTCACGGTTCTCGTCCACGAAATCGGTCACGTCCTTGGCTACGGCCACGATGCCGGGATGGCCGTCATGGCCGCTACCCTTGATGCAGGGCAGCGAATCCAGCTGACCGGTTTGGCCCCGCAGGGGGGCGGCGCTGTACCGGGCCCCTTGAGCACCACCCCTGCGGGAACCCTGACCGCTGAGGACGGTATCGACACCGGCCCCATCATCTTCCGGATCGTCGACAACAACAGCAACTTGATCCCGGATGTCCAGGTCATCAATTCGGCAGCGGATGCGACATACAACGATATCGGCACGCTCGCCGGACTCCTGCTGGGGTTCAACGACACCATCGAGATCGGGTTCGATGCCTATACCGTCTGGACCCTGACCGGCCTGAATGCGGGGACGGTCAAGGTAGGGAACTTCGCCCCCATCAGCTTCAGCCTGGTGGAGAACCTGACCGGGGCGGCGACCGCCAACGACACCTTCGTGTTCAATTCGTTGGGCGGGGTGACCGGCAACATCGATGACCTCGCCGGCATGACGGGCATCAATATCGGCAGTGGCTCGGTGGTGGTGGTGGCGCCCGATACCAGCGTGACCTGGGGTGACGGGACCATGAACGTGGTCACCGGGAATGTCGATCTCGGTACCCTGACCGGTGCAAACGTCTTCTCGATCTCGATCAGCAACGCCAGCCTGTTCGTAGGCTCCGGCGCTGCTCTGGACAGCACCGGCGACAACATCGTTACGACAGGCGCCACCGGGCTCAGCGCGACGGGCGCGTCTGCAGCGATAGCGCGGGTGACTTCGGGTACCGACAGCTTCACGGGGGTCCAGGCGACGGTTGCGAGCGCCGCGCTGGTCGGGATTGCGGAGGTCGACCTGCAGGTTTCCGGCACCGTCACCTTGAACCAGACGACCAACTCGAATGGCTACCGGATCGACTGGACCACGGCGACAAATGGAACCAACGACGCCGGCAACCTGATTCCGGCGATCACGATCGGCAAGGACCAGCAGCTGTCGGCATCGGGCGGCGCGTCGCTGGATATCGGCCAGGGCAAGGTGGTGGCGGTCGTTACGAACCTGACCCTGGAGTCTGCGACCGCCGATGTGGTCACCGGCAACGGGACGCTCGGCACGCTGAACGGCGCGAGCGTGTTTACCTTCGCACTCGCCAATGCCGACCTGTTCGTGGGAGTTGGCGGTGCGCTGAACGGGCTACGTACGGCAATCGTGACTACAGACGCGGTTGGCTTCTCGGTCACGGGAGGATCGTTCTCGATGGCCGCCGTGAAGAAGGGGACGGACAGCTTCACCGCGACCGAGATCAGCCTGGCGGATGTGGCCCTGATCGGCGTGACCGGAGTGGACCTGCGTGTCTCAGGCTCGGCCAAGCTGAACCAAACGAGCCGCCCGGACGGTCAGCGAATCGATTGGGACAGCGCCAGCACGACGCCGGTGGGGCTGCTACCGACCCTGACCGTGGACCAGGCAATCCGGTTGAGCGTGGCGGCGTCGGGCTCCTTGAACGTCGGTCCGGGCAACGTCGTGGCGGTGATCACGGATTTGACGCTGGAAATCGCCGAGGCCGACGTCATCACCGGCAACGGCACCATCGGCACGTTGACCAATGCCCGGGTGCTCGTGCTCACGGTGAGCGATGCAGCCCTGTTTGTCGGCGTCGGCGGTGCATTGAACGGCGCACGCGATACGGTCCTGACAGGCGGCGCGATGGGCTTCCTGCTGAGCGGGGCGAGCTTCTCCATTGCCTCGGTGACGGACGCGACTGATTCCTATGCCGGGGTGCAGGTAGGCCTGACCAACGCCGCGTTGATTGGCGCTGCCAGCGTTGACCTGCGGGCTTCGGGCTCCTTCCGGGCGAATCTGACAAGCCGCTCGGACGAGGAGCGCATCGACTGGGACAGCGCGACCACGGTGCCTTCGACGGCGAGCAACTTGATCCCGGCGCTGGCCATCGACCAGTCGATGAGCGTTCACGCGGATGGTTCTGTCGCGCTGAACGCGTTCACCGGCGCGCTCGTGGCGGCAGGCTCGTTCGACATGGATTTCGGCCAGGTGTCGACGACGGCGCCCTCCAATGGCGTCACCTTCAGCAATGCCGATGCG
>CAYOJP010000247.1:0-5729 GCA_964404305.1 uncultured Gammaproteobacteria bacterium | reverse complement strand
TGGCCACGAGATCGTCGGTGCCGATGCCCCAGGTGTAGCTGCGGGTGATGGCGCCGGCCTCGGTGGTCTCGTACAGCACGTGGCCGCTGCGCCAGACGAACCGGGTGGCGACGCCGTTGAACCGCCGCGCGATGCGCTGGCCCAGGGCGTCATAGGCGTAGGCGATGCCGCCGATGGCGGGGATGTACACGGAGGTCAGCCGGTCCAAGGCGTCGTAGGTGTACCACGTTGTCTGTCCCGCGCAGCTGGCCATCTCCTGGTTTCCCGCGGCGTCATAGGCAAAGGTACACCCGCGCGCGGCGAGAAGTTGCTGGCCGGCGGCGAAGGTCCAGGTCTCGGGCTGGCCGAGGACCGCGTCCAGCGTGAGGTTGCCGGCCTGGTCGAACCGGTAGCCCTCGGCGCGCTGGACGCCGCCGTCACGCAGCAGCAGCGGCTGGGTGACGCGCTCCCAGCCGTCGAACTGGAGCGAATCGGTCCAGGTGTGGAACGGGCCGCCGGCGCCCTGCTCCTCCTCCCAGCAGGGGGTGAGGGAATCGCGGGTGGATCAGACCACCACGGGTCGCCGCATGGCAACCGCGGCAGCGTCGGCCTACCGCCGCAGGCGAACTGCGCGATCAGTCGGCGGGTCGATAGAAGCCAACACCGATGACCCGTGTTGAGTCTGGAATGGGCCAATCGACTCGCATGCTCCTCGGTCGACATAGCTCGAAGACGAACGTGATGCCGGGCCGAGTTCCGAACTGAGCTGAGGCTGGTCGCTCACCGCATAGGGCCACGGTTCGACGAGGTCCCAGGGACCTGAGCTCAGCGAAGGTGCTTCCGTGTCCGAATCCCTCGGCCGTTCGAATCGTGCCGCCGAGCACCAGGCCCTCCAGCACCGTGCCATCATCATCAACCGTGAGGACCACAGTTGATCCGAATCCGTCTAGGACCAGCCCGCTGTATCCCGCGCCGAGACCGGATGTGTCGCGCACGCTCTTGCAGACCGCTCGCACTTCCGAAGCCAGCGCCCCGATCCGCAGCGGACCCAGGGAGTCGGGTGTGATTGCTGGTGGATCTCCTGTCCGCCCGCAAAGGCCCGGTGGAGTACGTGAGAGTGTAGGTTCGCCGTTGGGGACGGGAGGTTCGTCCTCACGTGCTGCTAACCCGCGCCCGAGACAGCTGAAGGCAAGACACCCGACTGCCAGGATGGCGATGAGACGAGTAGCCTTGGCGACAAGTGCTGGTGCTGTCCTGCTCATCTTGGCCACCGCGTCAGGTCGAATCCTCGAGACGCATTCTGACCGGGGATACGTACGGTGCCATGGTTTATTTCCACGGTGCCTCCATATGTCTGTGACTGACCGGCTCTCACGACCGTGCCGCCCCCAACCGCGTAGACGGGTGAGCCAAATGGCGCTGCCAGATCAATCCCTTCATGTGCTCGGTAGATCTTCAGGATGGGGTGAAAGCGTCTCGCCGAAAAGACAGACTCTTTCCCCCATGAATCAAGTGGCTGATGCTCGAAGTACGCCATCATCGGGCGAGGATCCACCGGGACACCGTTCACGATCATCTCGAAATGAAGGTGGTCACCGTCGCACAGGCCTGTGCATCCAACCGCCCCGATGACGTCGCCCCCTGCTACAACTTGACCACTGTCGACGCTGATCTCCGACAGGTGAGCATAGCGCGAGGTAACCGTGAGGTTGCATCGGTTCTGGCAGCCGAAGGCAAGCAGGACGCTCTCAGTATGCACGGCGAGCCAGAGCCAGTTGACTTCATCCATCCAACCGTCTCGGTCGGCTAACCAGCTCCCCCAGTTGTCAAACGGATCGCCGCCGCCGCCGCCGAAGCCTCGGTCACTCGGCACGTACTGTGGCTCCGGGATCGCCAGCATCCCGTCTGGATCCCGCCGGTCGGTGGGCCGGCCGTCGGCGTAGGCGTAGAGGTTGCCGCCCCCCGCGAACCCGATGGCGTCTTCCTGGATGAACCGCCCGAACCGCGGGTCGTAGGAGCGGGTGCGCAGGAAGTAGAGCCCCGTCTCCTCGTCCAGCATCGCCCCCGCCCAGCGGAACCGCACCGTGAACGCCACGCCGCCGTCGGTCGAGAGCACCTGCCCGTAGGCGCTGTAGCGGTAGGCCGCCACCCACGTCAGGGCGCCGCCCGGCTCGCGCCGCACCAGCCCGCGCACCGAGCGGATGGCATCCTGCACCACGTAGTAGCGGCGGTTGCCGTCCTCATGATTCGTGATGGCCACGAGGTCGTCAGCCCCGATTCCCCAGGTGTAGCTGCGCTGGAGGGTGCCGCCGTCGGTCGTCTCGTAGGCGATGTGGCCGCTGCGCCAGACGAACCGGGTGACGGTGCCGTTCACTTTGCTCGCGATGCGCTGTCCGAGGACGTCGTAGGTGTAGGCCACGCTGCCGCCGCCGGGCAGCGCGACGGTCGTGAGGCGGTCGAGGGCGTCGTAGGTGTAGGTCGTCGTCTGGGTGCCGCACACGCGCTGCGTGAGGTTCCCCGCGGCGTCCCAGGTGAACGTGCAGCCCCGCGCGCTCAGCAGCTGCTGACCCGGGCTGGCGAAGGTCCAGGTCTCCGGAGTGCCGGCCACCGAGTCGAGCGTCAGGTTCCCCGCCCGGTCGAACCGGTAGCCCTCCGCCCGGCTCACGGCGCCGTCGCGCAGATAGCGGGCCTGCGTGACGCGCTCCCAGCCGTCGTACTGGAGCGAGTCGAGCAGGGTGTGGGCCGCGCCGCCGCTGCCCTGGACCTCGGCCCAGATCGGCGCGAGCGAGTCGTAGGCATACCCGCCGTCGGTGTCGAATAGGGTGTGGACGCCAGCCGCGAAGGGGCTGGCCCCCGCCACGTCGTTGCGCAGCTGGCGCAGGCCGCCCTGGGTGCGCCAGATCTGGCCGCGCGTGAGCGTCCAGGCGCCCGTGCGCACGGTGGGCCCCGTCAGCCGCCCCGCGCCGTCCAGCGCGTAGACCACGCTGTCGGCGAACGGAGTGATGAGCGTGTCAGCCGTGCCCCGGGTCCCATGATACCGAACCTGCCACGTCCCGTTCACGTCCGCCAGCGTGGCCGGCCGGCCCCAGGCGTCATGGGTGTAAGTCGTGGTCCGGTTGCCTTGCACGGTCTCGCTCCGCAGCCGCCCGGACTGGTCATACACCCAGGAAGCGCTCACGTTGCTGCCACCGACGGGATCGGCGTAGCCGGCGTCCGCCGCGATGACCGTCAGCTCGTCGTTCAGGCCGCCGTAGGTCATGCGGAAGGTCCCCACGTCGGGGACGATCCGCACGCTGTCGCGGCCGCGGCTGTCGAATCGCGCCTCGATGACGTGGCCGCGCCGGGTGGTGCGGAACCGGAGGTTGCCGGCGCGGTCATAGGCATAGCTCTCGGTCGCGGTGCCGCCGGTGCTGGTGGGCCGGCGCATCCAGGTCATCCGGCCCAGGGCGTCGTAGCCGCGTTCCTCGAGCGTGACGCCGTTGGCAATGAGCGCCGTGGGCCGCCCGCCGAGGTCATAGAGGGTGCGCGTGTGGCGCGTAAGGACCGTGTCGCCGGGGCTCGGCCAGGACGGCGTGGTGCACGGCGCGGGGCAGCTCGCCGTGCGCTCGATGCGGACGCTGTCCACGAGGCCGAGCGCGTTGTAGACGAGAATCCGCCGCCGCCACTGCATCTCGGTCGTGGCGCTGGTGACCCGGACGGTGGTGCGCCCCTGCGCCTCCAGGAGACGCCCCAGGGCATCGTAGGTGCTGCGGCTGGTGGTCGCCCCGTCCGGCGCCTGGACGGAATCGGTGTTGCCCCACGTGCCGCCGTAGAAGAACCGCGTGGACCCCTGGGAGCCGGCAACGTGCCGGGTCTCGAGGCGCCCCTGGGCGGTGTAGGTGTTCACGGTCGTGTCGCCGAGCGTGGAGATCGCGCTGAGCGGCGCGTGATACGTGGTGTAGGTGAACGTGGTGAACTGGCTGTTCAGCATGCCGTAGCGGCGCGTGAGGCGATGACTCGCGTCCCAGACGAGGCTGTCCAGACGCACGTAGCCCGTGTCGAGGAACCTGCGCGCGCGGATGCGGCGGCCGAGCGCGTCGTAGTCGTAGGCGACGCGCGTTGAGTCGCCGGCCTTGCCCTCGGTCGTGAGCACGAGGCCCTCGGCCGAGAAGCTGCTGATGCCCAGGGTGCCGCGCGCGTCCCAGACGCGGAGCGCCTGCCCCCAGCGGTTCACGGTGGTGGCGGTCCAGACCCCCCGCGGGTCCACGCTGCGCGCGAAGACGGAATCCAGCGACACCACGGCGCCCAGGCCTCGCAGTTCCGCGGCGTAGTACCAGGCGTCGGGCTGCACGTTCGCGCCGGTCTCATCCTGGACGGTGGGAAACGTGATGTGCTCCGCGAAGTTCCGCGCGCTGTAGCCCAGGACGACCTGCTGCCCGAGCCAGTCCGCGCGCGAGGCGGGGAGCGCGGACTGGTTGATGTCCTGCTGCCACGCGAAGTCGGACCGGAACTTGGAGATCCCGCCCGGCGTGAACCGCGTCAACCGTCCGCCGGTGATCACCACGGGGCTCAGTACGGTGGTGTCTGCCGTGCCGATGGCGCTGAGCGCGTCGCCCGTGTACAGGAACCGCATCCACTTCTGGGCCGGGTCCGTGATCCGGTCCACCTGATCGGTCGAGAGGTACGTGATGGTGGTGCGCCAAGCCGTGTGTGCGCCGTACACATCCGTCTGCCGCCCCAGCGCGTCGAACGCGAGCTTCCCTCCGTCCCGGAACCGCAGCTCCCACGTGCTCCCGGTCTTGACCAGCGTCGAGTGGTCACCCGGCGGGGACAGGTACTGGTCCTGGTAGCCGCGGTAGATGCTGGCGCTGCCGTCCGCGGCCACGATGATCGCGTCCGACCCGCTGGCGACGAGCCGCAGTACGCCGCTCGGCCACCACCCCGAGCCGTAGGGCGTGGCGCGCCGGTCCACGATTACGGCCTCGACGGAGTCCACGCTCGCGCGCAGCACGCCGCCGATCACGGCGCTCACCTCCACGCGAAGCCACTTTCTGGCGACCTGTGTCCCAGTGCTGGCGAGGTACGAGGCCACCAGGGCCACGCGGCAGCGCGGCTGGCCTCCGGAACTGCAGCTGGGCGACGTCTGGGTGATGGAGTCCTTCACGACCGTCCCGTCCACCAGCCGGACCGTGAGCGAGGTCGGCAAGCCGCCGGGGAACTCGAGATCGGCGTTGACGAGCGCGCGGGGCCAGGATTGGCGGCTGGAGTACGTGAGGCCCGCCGTGCGCGGCGCGTTCCAGGACATGTACGCGGGCGCAGTCACGCCGGTGGTCACTTCGCCGCCGTGGATGACGAAACCGCCGCCGAGGCTCGCCGCCGGCAGCCGTCCCAGCGCTTCGAACGGCATCGGTGTCACCGACAGGATGGGCCATGGACTGGCCTTGAGCGTGACGGTGAGCGTCTGCGTCGTGCAATGGAGCAGCTGGTTGCAGACGGTGGCGACGAGCTCCCTGGGTGTGCTCGGGCTGAGCTGATACGCCGGCGTGACCTCCCACTCGAACAGACGGCTGTTGGCGCGGCCCAGCGCGGTGACGTTGGTCCCGCCCCAGGTGATGGTCGGCGGGTTGATCCCGTCGTAGGGTCCCGTGCCTCCCGGCTGGAACGTCACCCGGATGACCGGAGTGCGCGTGTAGACCGTCCCGGTCGGTGCCAGGATCGTGACGATCGGCACGGTGTCGGAGAGGGGCGGACATTCCTCGCACGGCGGCGCC
>CAYOJP010000246.1:3107-5747 GCA_964404305.1 uncultured Gammaproteobacteria bacterium | reverse complement strand
AGCGCCAGTTCGCGCTGTTCCTCCTCCAGCCGGGCGAGATCGGCGCTGGCGGGCGTCGGGTCGAGCGACACGAGCGATTGGCCCGCTTCGACCCAGTCGCCGTCGGTCACGTGGATGGAGGCCACGACGCCGGTCTCGAACGGCTGGATGGTCTTCACCCGGCCGGAGGGGACGATCTTTCCGCTGGCCACGCCCACGATGTCGACCTTGCCGAGACTGGCCCAGGCGATGGCGATGGCCGCGAACGCGATAATCGACCACAGCAGCCAGCGTGCCACGGGCAGCGGCGGGGTTTCCTGGATCTCCAGGGCCGCGGGCAGGAACTCCAGATCGACAGGCTGCGGCCGCCCCGGGGGCGGGAGTTTGACGGCGGCGGCGACGGCGCTCATCTCAGCCGACCGCCGCCAGGCCGGCCTGGTGCTTGTACAGCCGGGCGTAGTGGCCGCCCTGCTCGACCAGCTCGCCGTGGCTGCCGGACTCCACCAGCCGGCCGCGCTCGATGACGACGATGCGGTCGGCATGGCGCACCGCCGACAGCCGGTGGGCGATGATGAACACCGTGCGACCCTTGGCGATGTAACGCATGTTCTGGTGAATGATGGCTTCGGACTCGTAGTCGAGCGCGCTGGTCGCCTCGTCGAGGATCAGGATGCGCGGATCGCCGACCAGCGCGCGGGCGATGGCGATGCGCTGGCGCTGGCCGCCGGAGAGGTTGGCGCCGTGCTCGCCGACTTCCGTGTCGTAGCCGTGCGGCAGTTCGAGGATGAACTCGTGTGCGCCGGCGAGCTTGGCCGCCTGGACCACGCGCTCCATGGGCAGGGCGGGGTCGGCCAGCGCGATGTTCTCGCGCACGGAGCGGTTGAACAGGCGATTCTCCTGCAGCACCACGCCGATGCTGCGGCGCAGCCAAGCCGGATCGACGAGCGCGAGATCGACACCGTCGACCAGCACGCGCCCGGATTGGGGTACGTGCAGCCGCTGGATGAGCTTCGTCAGAGTGGACTTGCCCGAGCCGGAGCGCCCGACGATGCCGACGACTTCCCCCGGCCGCACGTCCAGCGACAGGTCGCTGAGCACCTCGGGGCCGTCGAGGCGGTAGCGGAAGCTCACGTGCTCCACGCGCACCGCGCCCTGCAGCTTCGGCAGCGAGGCGCGGCCGGGATTGTGGGCAGGCTCCGGCTGCGCATTCAGGATGTCGCCGAGCCGCCGGATGGACAGCCCGGCCTGCTGGAAGTCCTGCCAGAGCTGGACGAGGCGCAGGATCGGGCCGGAGACCCGGCCGGCCAGCATGTTGAAGGCGACGAGGGCGCCGATGGTCAGGTGGCCTTCGATGACGAGGCGGGCGCCGAGCCACAGGATGCCGAGCACCGTGAGCTTCTGGATGAGCGCCGCGCCCTGGCTGCCGACGTTGCCCAGCCAGCCGGCCCGGAAGCTGGCGCGCACGTACTCGGCGAGTTTCTCCTCCCAGCGGCGCGCGGTCTGCGGCTCGACCGCGGCGGCCTTGAGCGTCTCGATGCAGGAGACCGCTTCGACCAGAAAGGCCTGGGAATCCGCGCCGCGGCTGAACTTCTCCTCCAGCCGTGCCCGCAGCAGCGGGGTGATGGTGACGGCGAGCAGGGCGTACAGCGGGATCGAGGCGAGGACGACGAGGAACAGCGCCGGGCTGTACAGGTACATCACCGCGAGGAACACGACCGTGAACAGGGCGTCGATGGCCAGCGTCATGGCCGAGCCGGTGAGGAAGTTGCGGATGGTCTCCAGTTCGCGCACGCGCGCCACGGTGTCGCCGACCCGACGCGCCTCGAAATAGGCGATCGGCAGCCGCAGCAGGTGGCGGAACAGATCCGCCCCCAGCGCGACGTCGATGCGGTTGGTCGTGTGCGAGAACACATAGGCGCGCAGGCCGCCCAGCACCACCTCAAACACCGACACGACCAGCAATCCGACGGCCAGCACGTCCAGCGTGGTGAGACCCCGGTGGACGAGCACCTTGTCGATGACGACCTGGAAGAACAACGGCGTGACCAGGGCGAAAATCTGCAGGAAGAACGACGCCAGCAACACCTCGCCGAGCAGGCGTCGGTACTTGAAGATGGCCGGCACGAACCACGACAGGTTGAACTGCCGGAACGAGGCGAGCGGCCCGGCCCGGCGGGCGACGAGCACGAGCGTGCCGTTCCATTCCGCATCGAGGGCCGCGCGATCGAGCTGCCGGGGCTGGCCGGTGCGCGAATCGTGGATCAGGAAGGTGTCCGCGGCGGCGCGGGCGAGGATGAACCAGCTCCCGTCGGGGCGCTCGGCCAGGGCCGGCAGCGGGGTGTGCGCGAGTCGCTCGGGGCTGCTGGCGGTGGATTTGCACTTCAATCCGAGCGTGCGGCCGGCGCGGACAAGGGTCGCGGTATCGAACGGAACGCCGATGGCGCCGAACTGATGCCGCAACTGCGCCGGTTCCGCGGCTACGCCATGAAGGTGCGCGAGCAGCACGAGCGAAGCGAGACCGGAGTCCGAACTTCCCTGTTCGCTGGGTGTCTCGGCCACGTCGCGCTTTCCTGCTTCTACCTCGCGTCGTCTGGATGCTATTGAATCTCAGCGCGTCCGGACAGCCTCAAATGTGAGTACGCGATGCCGCCGAACTCGCAC
>CAYOJP010000246.1:0-3007 GCA_964404305.1 uncultured Gammaproteobacteria bacterium | reverse complement strand
CCGACAAGCGCGCAGCCCACCGGCAGGGGGACACCACGATCACGAGTACCGACGGTCGCTGACCTTGGCCAACAGTTCGACCTGCCTGTGTACACCCACCTTGGCGTAAATCCGACGGATGTGGGTGCGGACCGTGTTCACCGAGTTACCGAGCGCTGCGGCGACTGCGTCTACGCACCGCCCGGCGACCAGATGTTCGATGACACGGACTTCCGTCTGAGTCAGACCATACGCCGCTCGAATCGCATCGAGCCTGTTGCTTCGCCCAAGCGTCGTCCAAAGCTGGCGCCTGTCTCGAAGCCCCCCCCTGCCGACATTCTGCCGCGGGCAAGCGCGAGATTCAGCGCGACTTCCAGATCAGGCAGGCGGACTGGCTTGCTTATGAATCCGGCATGCCTCACGCTCGCCGCCCGTTCATAATCGATGTTGCCGGCCCCCGTCGTCACGAAAATCACGGCAGTCGCCGAATCTTCCACGATTCTGCCTGCAACGTCGATTCCATCGATGGACGAAGTTACTTCGAGTGTAATCAATACGCAGTCGGGCCGGTGTATCCGAACTGCATCCAGGGCGCTTCGAGTACAGCTGACCGATTGGACAACAGATGGGCCGAGCGACTCGACCTGGGCAGCAAGCGACCGCGCAAATGCATCGTGACTCTCGACGATGAGTATGTTTGCCATCGGGTAGGGCCCGAGCCGGATCTTCCGCTCTTGGGCCAGTATGGATCGAGAACCCATAGTCGGCGCAAGCGCGGATGGGCAATTGCTGTAAATGATGTGGCATCCGCGTCCCGGAAGGCACGTAATGGCCGACGCTCGGATCAGGGTTGCCCCGAATTACAGTGCCGCCCTTTGGCAGGCGGGTGGAGTCTCCTTGCGCCGGGACAACGACGCCCGGATCGATCGGGGCGATGTCGCGACCGGTGCCGTCCGGTAGTCCGCCGCGATGGCTTCCGAGAGCAGTCGGGAGTTCGCGTACGCCCATTGACCCAACATCGCATGCAACCCGAGCGGGGCGGAGAGCCGTCCGGGATGCCCTGGTCCGGGAGATGCCGTCTGCCGTACTGTCGTGACGCTTCGTTGAGCATCAGCATTGTCGTCATCGGTCCTGGACTTCAAGTTCCATCGGTCAGCGGAGACGACGCCCGCTCCTCGACGAATCGCGTCAGCGCGGCGGACGCGCTTTCGAAAACGGAGTCCCAGTCGCCCGGCGCGGACTGCCGGAACAAGCGCATGGATGGATACCACGCGGTCCGGTCTCCGTCACAACCGTAGGGCCAGTAAGGCGCGAACTCCAGCAGGTTCCATACCGGGCTTCCGAGACTTCCGGCGAGGTGCGCCACCGAGGTGTCGGTCATGATCACGAGGTCGAGTCCGGCGACGAACGCGGCGGTATCGGCGAAGTCGTTCAGATGGTCTCCTAGATCGACCACGACGTTCGACGCACCCGTCGCGGCGAGCTCGCGCCGCGGCGGACCGAGCTGCAGGCTGAACAGCTGCACACGAGGGTCGACGGCGAAATCCAGGAAGCGCTCCACCCCCGTGGCGCGCGTGTGGTTGTCCGCGAAGGTCACGCTACCGGACCACGACACTCCGACCTTGACCTTCGCAGCGTGCACGGACAGCACGCTGCGGGCGCGTTCGCGGGCATCCTCGGGGATGACCAGCACAGCGGGGGGCGGAATTGATTCCAGGGTCGCGCGACAGCGCCCCAACAGCGACATGATCGGACACTGCCAGTCGCACTGCGGTTCGCGCTCGCCTTCGACGATGCACTCATCCACACCGGCAAGACCGCGGAACAATGACAGCAATTCCGGCCGACACTCGAGGATGACGTACGCCCCCCGGCGCTGGATGGCGGGCAGGAAACGGGCCGCCAGAAGATTGTCTCCGAAACCCTGTTCCGCATGAATGAAAAGCCGCTTGCCACGCAGGTCCGAACCGTCCCACAGCGGGGCCTGGAACTTGCGCGCCCGGGCACGCTTGTGACTCCAGCGGTACTCGAAATCCGTCCAGGCAGGCAGGTAGTCGCCGAGTCGCAATCGGAAAACGGCGCGGTCGAATCGGTACTGGCCGTTCGCGGGATCGAGGGCGATGGCGCGCTCGACCACAGCCAGTGCCGCCTCCACGCGGCCGTCCGCTGACAATGCGCAGGCGAGGTTGTAATGCAGCCCGGCGTCGTCCGGCGCGCGTTCGAGGGCTGATTCCAGCAGTCGACAGGCCTCGCCCGGCCGGCCTGTGGTCTTGAGCAGATTTCCCAGGTTGCCGAGCGCGAGCAGGTTGTCCGGCGCCAGCGCGAGCGCACGGCGGCAGCACGCGAGTGCGGCCGCGAACTTGCGCTGCAATTTCAGCATGACGGCCAGGTTGTTCCAGGCGTCCGCATTGCCCGGTTCCGACCGGGTCCACGCCGCGTAAATCTGCTCGGCACGACGATAGTCGTGGCGCCGGTAAGCCGCGATGCCGTCGCGGACGAACTCCGTCCCTACTCCGGAAGTCGCGCTCATGGATGCGTTTGTTGCGTCAACTACCACGAGGACCGGCCGAAAGGTCTTCCCGCAGGCGCCGCGCGATGTCGCGCGACTCGTACTGCCATTCCACCCGCCCGTCGGCGTGCTCGATGCGCAGGCAGGGCACCATCTGCCGCCCGCCGCCGGCGACCAGGTCGCGCCGGTTCGCCGGATCGGAGTCGATGTCACGCAACTCGATATCGAGGCCCAGGTCCTTGATCACCGCGCGGACGCGGTGGCAGTAGCCGCAGTACTCGGAGTGGTAGAGGGCGAGGCGGGGGGTGTCGGTCGTCACGGTCGGCGGCTCGGCTCGGGGGCGCTGGCCGCGCATGATCGCAGGTCGGCCGGCCCGATGCGAGCAGTGCCGGACGTCGCTGAACAGCAGAGCGCAAATGTGTTGCACCTGACATCGGGAAGCCCTGGGCGCCGCTGCCGGGCGGGTCCGCGGCGACCGTGAGCGCGCAGGACGCGCGCGACCGAGCGATACATGGACGT
>CAYOJP010000245.1:0-5817 GCA_964404305.1 uncultured Gammaproteobacteria bacterium | reverse complement strand
CGACTTCGTTCTGATGGTAGACGTCGCCCCAGCGCATGAAGTCCGGCGACTGACGGTTCATCGTGTTGTAGGCGAGGTCGAAGCCGTTATCGATGCCTTGCACGTACATCGCGAGGCGTTCGAGGCCGTAGGTGATCTCGCCCGACAGCAGCCGGGTGTCGAGGCCGCCGACCTGCTGGAAGTACGTGAACTGCGTGATCTCCATCCCGTTCAACCACACTTCCCAGCCGAGGCCCCAGGCGCCGAGGCTGGGGGACTCCCAGTTGTCCTCGACGAAGCGGATGTCATGCACCAGCGGGTCCACGCCCAGGCTGCGCAGCGACTCCAGGTACAGGTCCTGCAGCTCCGCGGGCGAGGGCTTGAGCAGCACCTGGAACTGGTAGTAGCGCTGGAGGCGGTTCGGGTTCTCGCCGTAGCGGCCGTCGGCCGGCCGGCGGGAGGGCTGCACGTAGGCCACGTGCCAGGGCTCGGGCCCGATAGCGCGCAGGAAGGTGGCGGCGTGAAAGGTCCCGGCCCCCATCTCCATGTCGTACGGCTGCTGGATGACGCAGCCCTGATCGCCCCAGTACCGCTGCAGGCGGAACACCAGGTCCTGGAACGTTGCGGGAGGCGTGGCTGGAGTCGGCACGGGAGCGGGCGTCGTGGCGGTGGCGCGGCGGCGCAGTATAACTGCGTTTGCCGTCCGCCCGCTGCGACTGCCACCTCCCCGACGGGCGGGTCGGGTGCCGGCAGCCGCGAATCGTCCGGCGGGCTGCCGGTGGAGTTGGTCGACGGGCGATTCAAGCCACCGAGGATGCCTGTCGATACCCTCTACGGAAGCGCACCGCTTCGGGAGACCGGCATGCCGCACTTCGACCTGCTCACCCGCGAGACCGTGCCCTGGCACGCCCTCGTCACGGCGGCCGAGGCGGCCGACCGCCGCTGCCTCGACGAGCCCCTCGCGCGCTACGTGGTGGGCCTGCTCGTGCGTTACGTCGGACGGCCCGATCTGCTCGGCCAGCTCGCGGCGGCGGAGTTCGTCGGCCCGGCGCTCGCGGGCGGCCGGCGCTGCGAGGACTTCCAGGAACTCGGCGACCGCTGCCTGCTGCTCGCCGGCCTGTTCCCCGATCTGATCCTCGGCGCCGGTGTCCCCATCGCCTACTACGTGCGGCTCGGGCAGTCCGCCTACCGGCGCATGGCTGGCTCGGGCGACCCGGTGTTCGAGCAGTTGCGCGCCGGGTTCGTCGACGTGATGGACGTCCTGCAGGGCGTGCGCGAGCTGGACGATGGCGGCCCGCTGCTGTCGCTGCTGTCCCTGCACGACCTGTGGCAGGAGACCGGGAGCCGCCACGCCTGGCGGCTGCTGACCCGCGGCCGCGAGACGCTGCCGGTGGCCGCGAGCGCCGCTATCCACTGACGACTGGCCTGCACCCCGGAGTCGCTCCCGGAGGCTGCGCACCCGACTGCCGGGCGCGGGCCGATTGCGACAGGGGAGCTGGCCCCGGCGCGAGTTACTGCGGCAGGTCGAATCCCTCGCCCGCCGGCCCGGGCACTAGCGCCCCCCCGGGGGCATCGCCACCCTCGGCGCCGCTGCCGACCGGCTTCAGGAGTTCGTCCTTCTTCTTGGTCATCATCGAGACCTTGAACTCCGGCAGCGCATACAGCCAGGGCGAGAGCCGCGCGTTGATCGCCGCCGCTTCCGCGCTCACCTTGTCGCCGGCATCGGCAGGCGCGGCCGGGGTCGCGGCGGCGTCGGCGGCCGGCGGCGCCAGCGCCGCCGCCGGATCGAAGCGCGCGGCTATGCGCGCCCAGTCGCGGCCGTCCACCTTCGCGATGCTCACGTCGATGACCAGCCCGTCGAACGTGCGATAGCTGGCGCGGCTGGCGCCGGCGTCGGGGAACGCCACCTTGCCGGCAGCCGCGACGTCCTCGAAGCGCAGGGCGCCGAGCGCCGTGCCGAGGCTCGTCAGCAGCGCGAGCGAGCGCGCTTCCTGCCCGGGCGGAAGGTCGGCGAGCGCATAGTCCTTCACCTCGCGGCTCGTGCGCGCAATCGCGGCGGTCGAGCCGTCGGGCTGCACGATCTCGACGGCGTAGATCCGATCGGCCGGGATGTCGACGATGCCGGTGTCCATCCAGTCGGTCGGCCGGGCCGTCGCGAGCACCTCGCCCTCGACCAGATATGACTGCGCGTCGCCGGCCTTGCGCACGTACATCGCCTTGCGGTCGCCCGCGGTGGGGTCGCTCGTGCGCTCGCGGCCGGCGATCAGCTCGGCGAGCGGCTCGCCCTTCGCGTCCAGCAGCCGCACGAGGCGGGAGGCGGCCGCCTCGGCATCGACGTCCTCCACGCCCAGGCGCGGGTACAGCGCCTCGCGACGGGTCTTGGGTGCGAGGATCCGCAGGTCGGCGATGCTCACGGCCGTGCGCTTGACGCCCTCGAACAGGGCCGGGTGGCGGTCGCGGTTCTCGACCAGCCAGGCCTCGCCGTCGCGCACGAGCGTCACGGCCGAGCCCTGCGACCGGATCTCCATGCGCGCGACGTCGTTCACGCGTTCCATGAGGCCGGGGTACAGCGGCGGCTTGACGACGTCGGTGTCGGGCGCGCGGCGAACGCTGACGATCCAGGCGGCGGCGACCGCCGCGAGCGTGAGGCCGAGCGCGAAGGGGAGGATCTTGCGGTTCATGTGAGCGGGTCCCGTCAGCCGGCCGTGCGGGGCCGGCTGCCGAACGCGCGCGCCGTCCAGCCGACGAGCACGGACAGCCCGATCAGCAGCGGCACGAGCCAGATGTTGATGAACTTGAGCCCGGCGCCGAGGTTGTCGATGTTCTTCTGCAGGTCGTGCTGGACCGCGCGCAGCTCTTTGCGGATGCGCAGCTGCTCGGCACGGAATGCGTCGATCTCCTGCTTCTGCTCGGCGGTGAGCAGGGCGGCGCTGGCGGTGCCCTCGCGCTGCAGCTCGGCGATCTTCTGCTCGGTCTCCGCGAGCTTCTCTACCAGCTCTCGCTCCTTCTCGCGGAACTGCGCCTCGGCCTCGCGCTGCAGGGCGACGACGCGCTCGAACGGCCGCAGCGACTCGCCGCGGCTGCGCAGGTTGATCAGGTCGTCGTTGCCGCCCAGGTTGTCGAGGGCGTTGACGAACAGGTCGGCGTTGTCTGCGACCGGCCGCGGTACGCGCATGCCGAGCACGTCCTGCACCTGCACCCAGAAGCGGTCAGCGATGATGTCGGTGTCGGCGATGACTATGACGTTGATCGGGCCGCTGGAGGCCTTCACGAAGCCCGGGTCACCGGGTGCCCGCTTCTCCTTCTCGTCGTCCTTCGGCCGGCCGTCCGGGAAGGCCGTCACGGCCGGACCGCGGATGCGGGCGGCGAGGACCAGCTTGCGGTTGAGCGGCTCGAAGTTGTCGAGCAGCGCAGACGGATCGCGCACGAGGAACAGGCCTTCGCGCTCCAGATCGGCCGCGTGCAGGCCGGTTTCGATGAGCGGGGTGAACTCGGTGGCCGCGCCCTCGAGCTTCTCGAGGATGCCGGCCGCGCCGACGTTGACGACCTTCAGCCCGCGCGTGACGAAGTCGTCCTGGTTGAGGTTGCCGGGCTCCAGTCGCAGCCAGGGCAGGTACTCCACCTGCTGCGGACCGCGCCCGCCGGTGTAGCTCACGCGGATCGCGGCGTCGAAGTCGCCCGCCACCTTGCCTTCGACCATCCGCAGGCCCCAGGCCTTGAGGATGTCGGGAAGGTCCGAGCCGCGGTCGGGCATGATCATCGGCGTCTCGGGATCGGGCATCGTCTGGTCTTCCTCCGAGAGCGGGTCGACCAGCACCATCGCCTTGCCGCCCTTGAGCACGAACTGATCGATCGCGTACTGCGTCGCGCGGGTCAGGTTCTTCGGGTGCACGACCACGAGGGTGTCGATCTCCTGCGGGTCAATCGTCTCCACGTTGCGGCCCAGGTCGCGCACGTCGTAGGCCTCGCGCAACAGCTCGACAATCGCCCACGCCTGGCGCGGGCGCACGCCCATGAGCGGGTTGCCGGGCTGGCCCATCACCGGCAGCGAGCTGATGATGCCGATGGCGCGCTTGCGCGGATTGGCCAGGTTGTAGACGAGCTTGGTCAGGTCGTACTCGAGCGACTCCTCCTCGCCGGGCGGGAAGAACTCGATGACCTCCTCGTCGTCGGTCGTGTTGGTGCCGACGAGGCCGATGTAGCCGACGTCGCCGCTGGCGTTCACCGGGATCTGGCGGATCCCGGCGGCTACCGCCTGATCCTCGGCCTCCGAGAAGGCTTCCGGGTCGATGACGGTCAGTTCGACGCCGCCGTTGGACTGCACGGCATACTCCTCGAGCATCTCGCGCACGCGCGCGCCGTGGCTCTGCAGCTCCGGGATGCCGGCGAAGGCGCGCGCCGAGTAGTACAGTCGCAGCGACACCGGCTCCTCGATCGAGGCGAGGATGTTGCGGGTGCCGTCGGACAGCGTGTACAGGCGGCTCTGCGTCAGGTCGAGGCGCCAGTTCGTCAGGCTCGCGTTGGTGACGATGTTGACGGCCAGGAACAGCCCGATGGCGATGGCGAGGCCGGTGCCCGAGAAGATGCGCGAATTCATCCGTGGTTCTCCTCAGCTCGCCTTGCGGGACTCGATGGCGAGGGTGTTCGCGTACAGCCAGAAGGCGATGAGCGTGGCGTAGTAGACGAGGTCGCGCACGTCGATGACCCCCTTCTTGATCGACTCGAAGTGGGTCAGGAAGCTGAACGAGCCGATGACGTCGACAATCGCCTGCGGCGCCCAGCCGCGGAAGAAATCGAGCACGACCGTGTACCCGCTCATGACGAAGCAGAAGCAGATGAGCACGGTCACGACGAAAGCGATGACCTGGTTCTTGGTCAGCGCCGAGATGCACGAGCCGATGGCGAGGAAGCCGCCGGCCATGACCAGGCTGCCGATGTAGCCGGCCAGGATCACGGTGTTGTCGGGCGAGCCGAGGTAGTTGACGGTCGCCCACATCGGGAAGCTGAGGGCGAGGGCGATCGCGGTGAAGCACCAGGCGGCGAGGAACTTGCCGGCCACGGCGGCGCCGAGCGGTACCGGCAGCGTCATCAGCAGCTCCACCGTGCCGGTCTTGCGCTCCTCGGACCACAGCCGCATCGAGATGGCCGGGATCAGGAACAGGTACAGCCATGGGTGGAAGCGGAAGAACGGCTCGAGGTCGGCCTGGTTGCGCTCGTAGAAGCCGCCCAGGTAGAAGGTGAAGATCCCGGTCAGGAACAGGTAGATGACGATGAACACGTAGGCGACCGGGGTTGCGAAGTAGGCGCGCAGCTCGCGCTTGAAGATGGCCAGGGTCGCGTTCATGCCGTTGCTCCCGCCGCCGGCGGCGGCGCGGTGATGGTCCGGAACACCTCGTCCAGGCGGCCGGTCTCGACGCTCAGCTCGGCGACTTCCCAGCCCGCGGCGCGCGCAGTCTCGCTCACGGCGGCGACCAGCGTGGTGCCCGGCCGCGGCAGCAGGAGCACCCGGCCGACGCCGTCGGTCTCGCCCTGCGCCTCGACCGCGGCGACGCCCGGCAGGGCGCGCGTGGCCGCCTCGAGATCGGCGCCGGAGCGGCCGCGCACCGCCAGCCGCACCGCGTTGCAGTAGCGGGAGCGAGCGGCCAACTCGGCGGGGGTGCCCTCGAAGACCAGGCGTCCGGCGGCGATGATGATCGCCCGCGAGCAGACCGCGTCGACCTCCTCCAGGATGTGCGTGGAGATCACGATGGCCTTGTCCTTTGCCATCTCGTGGATGAGGGAGCGCACCTCGTGCTTCTGGTTCGGGTCGAGCCCGTCGGTCGGCTCGTCCATGATCAG
>CAYOJP010000244.1:0-5852 GCA_964404305.1 uncultured Gammaproteobacteria bacterium | reverse complement strand
GCCACCGCCCGCGACCTCGGCCGGATCACCGCGCAATTCCGCGGCCGCCGCCAGAACCGCGTCGACGATGTCCTGATAGCCGGTGCAGCGGCACAGGTTGCCGGTGATCGCCTGCCGTACCTCGTCCGCACTCGGCGCGGGATTCCCAGCCAGCAGTGCGCGGGCCGAGGCCAGCATGCCCGGGGTGCAGTAACCGCACTGCAGGCCGTGATGGCGCGTGAAGGCACCGCGCAATAGCGCCCCTAGATCGTCGTCGTGACCCTCGACCGTGAGCACCTCGCGGCCATCGGCCTGGCAGGCCAACATCATGCAGGACTTCGCCGGGGCGCCATCGACCAGCACGGTGCAGGCACCGCAGCGGCCGTCGTCGCAGCCGATGTGCGTGCCGGTGAGCCCGGCCTGGTTGCGCAGGAAATCCACCAGCAGCGTGCGCGGCGGCACGGCGGCCGCGTGCTCGACGCCATTGATGCGGACCGCGATGGTGGCGATGGTCTCCGGCTTCGCGTGCATGGGGCTCAGGCTCCGTTGGCGCGCGCGAACGCGGAGCGGATCGCGCGCAGGGCGACGATCGGCAGCACCCGGCGCCGGTAGGCGGCGCCGGCGTGCGGCGTGTCGGGGGGCGCAAGGCGCTCGGCGAACGCCGTCAGTGCCGCGGTCAGGCCAGGCGCATCGGCGCCGCCACCGGCCGCGAGGTCCTCGACCGCGGCCGCCCGGACCACGTGCGCGTGCACCCCGCCGAGCGCGAGGCCGAGGGCCATGCGTCCGGGCCGACCGCTGACGAAGGCCGCGGCGCTGGCCAGCGCCGGATCGGCCGTGCGTCGCGACAGCTTCTCGTAGGCGCTGCCCGCGGCGGTGCCGAACCGCAGGGCGACGATCAATTCGCCCGCATTGCCGGGACGCTCGCCGGCGGCGAGGAACTCTGCCGCCGGCACCCGTCGCTCGCCGGCCACCGAGCGCACCACCACCTCGCCGCCGGCGGCCGCCAGCGCGACGCCGACGTCGCTCGACCCGCCGGTGCAGATGTTGCCGGCGACGGTCGCGCGGCTGCGGATCTGCGGATCGCCGACCCGCAGCGCGGCCTCCGCCAGCCCCTGGCAGCGGCGCTGGATCAGAGGGTCTGCCGCGATGACCGCGAGCGGGGTGATCGCCCCGATCTCGATCGCGTCGCCGTCGGAGCGCACGTAGGCGAGCTCGCGCAACGCCGAGATGTCGATCAGCCGGCGCGGCGCCACCAGCCGCGCTCGCATCTGCTTCAGCAGGGCCTGCCCGCCGGCGACGAGCCAGGCGTCGGGACCGGCCCCACGCAGGCAGTCGAGCGCCTCGGTGACATCGCGCGGGCGCAGCAGGTCGAACGTGGTCGGTCGCATGGTTCGCGGTTCTCTCTTCGATAAATCGCGATTCGGAAATGCCGGTCAGTAGAGCGATGACCGTGACTGCAAGGCCGGCCGGGTCCGTGGAGCGGTGTCGCGAGCGCGGTGCCATGGACGGCTCTGGCGCGCTCGCGGTGTTTCCCGCCCGGCCACGGATGGCCGGGCGGGATTGGGCGGAACGGACCCGGGCGGCCTCGCTCGGCGGCGTTGGTTCATCGCGGCCCGCGACTATCCGGCCGCCACCAGCGCGCGTACGGCCTGCGCAATCGTCGCCGCGTTCGGCAGCAATGCCGCCTGCAGCACGGGCGACGCCGGCATGCGCACGTCCGGGGTGGTCAGCCGCCGCACCGGCGCCGCGAGGGCGGCGCCGGCCAGTTCCTGCAGCCGCATCGCCAACTCGGCGGCGTAGCCCCCCGTGCGCACGGCTTCGTGCACGACCAGCACGCGCCCGCTCCCGTCGTGCACGGCCGCGCGCAGCGCCGCCTCGTCGAGGGGGTTGAGCCAGCGGAGATCGAGAACGCCGATCCCGACGCCGGCGGCCGCGAGCTCGTCCGCCGCCGCCAGCGCCGGATGCAGCATGGTGCCCCAGGTGATTACCGTCGCGCGGTCGCCGCGCCGGTGCCAGCGTGCGCGGCCGGGCGGCTCCGCGCCGTCGGTGAGCGCGACCGGGCCGCTCGACTGGTACAGCGCGCGCGCCTCGATCACGACGCAGGGATCCGGATCGGCCGCGGCCGCGCGCAGCAGTGCGTAGGCGTCCTGCGGCGTGGCCGCCAGCGCGACCTTCAGCCCGGGAACGTGCGCGAGCAGCGCCTCGATGGCCTGCGAGTGCTGTGCGCAGGAACCGGGCGTGGCGCCCTGCTGCATGCGCACGACCAGCGGCGCCGAGCAGCGGCCGGCCGTCAGGTAGCGGACGTTGGCCGCCTGGTTGACGAGCTGATCGAGGGCGACGAACAGGAAATCCGCCCACATGATCTCGACGATCGGCCGGAGGCCGGCGAGCGCGGCGCCGAGGGCCGAGCCGAGGATGGCATTCTCGGCAATCGGCGTGTCGAACACCCGCCCGGCGCCGAAGTCGCGCTGCAGGTGGCGCGCCGCGCCGAAGATGCCGCCGGCCTTGCCGACGTCCTCGCCGTAGACGAGGGTGCGCGGATCGCGCTCGAGCTCGGCGCGCAGGGCCGCGTTCACCGCCTGCACGTAGGTCAGCTCGCGCATCTCGACGACCGGTGGCGGATCCGCGGCCGCGGCCGGTGCGGCGACGACGTGCGCACGCGCCGTGGCGGGGTCGGGGAGGGGTGCGGCCAACGCCCGCGCGGCGATCGCCTCGACGCGTGCCTCCTGCTCGGCCCGCAGGCGCCCGGCCTCGCCGGCCGGAAGCTGCGCGGCCAGGACGCGCAACGGGTCGCGCGCCTCGGCCTCGCGCTTGTCCGCCGGCGCGCGGTAGTGCTCGACATCGCGGTTGTAGTGACCCCACAGGCGCGGCACGCGGCATTCGAGCAGCGTCGGACCGTCCCCGGCCCGGGCGCGGGCGGCGGCCTGCGCCACCGCGTCGTGCACGGCGATCGGATCGGTACCGTCGAGCGTCTGGCCCGGCATGCCATAGCCGAGCGCGCGGCGCGCCAGCCGCTCGACCGGGAACATGTCACCGGTCGCAGTCAGTTCCGACCAGCCGTTGTGCTCGCAGACGAATATGACCGGCAGGCGGCGTGCCGAGGCGAACGCGAACGCCTCGTGCACCGCGCCCTGGTTGAGCGCGCCGTCGCCCACCGAGACGATCACCACGCGGGCGTCGCCGGCGGCGACGTTCGCGAGCGCGACGCCGCAGGCGATGGTCGTGCCCGCGCCGACGATGGAGTTCTCGCCGATGAAGCGCGTGTGCGGCGCCATGATGCAGGGCGAGCCGGCGCGACCGCCGTTGATGCCGGTGGCCCGGTGGCAGATCTCGGCCAGCACCGCCTCCGGTTCGAGTCCCGCGGCCAGCGCCCAGCCGTGGCCACGGTAGGTCGCGATCACCTGGTCGTCGTCGCGCAAGGCCGCGAGCGCGGCGAGCGGCACGATCTCCTGGCCGGCGCACAGGTGCACCGAGCCGGCGATCGCGGGGGGATCGGTGCGGGTGAGGGCGAGGATCTCCGCCTCGAACGCGCGGATGAAGGCGGCGCCGGAGAACATCGCGCGCAGGAAGCCGGCCTCGTCGTCCGGCTGGCGGGTACCGCGCGGCGTGGCGGTGGTGGCTGCAGCCATCGTCCTGATCTCCAGAGGGGCCCGCGACTGGCGCGAGCGAATGCGACGGGACGTTAGGCCCGGACGGCAATACTGTCAAATGGTAACTATCAATTCATATGGTGATGTTATTGCCCGCTGCTCGCACCCCGGGCGACGGCCTGCAGACCCGCGATGTAGCTGTCCCGGTGCTCGTCGAACCGCTGCACCGGCGCCGAGATTCCGAGCACGAGCGCCGACGGCTCCGGTCCGATGGGCACCGCGACGCAGGCCAGGCCGGGCACGAACTCCTCCCGCTCGATGGCGTAGCGACGTCCCCGGATGCGCGCGAATTCCTCCCGCAGCGCGGCCCGCGTGGTCAGGGTACGCGGTGTGCGCGGTGTCGGCGGGTGACGGTCGAGGTAGGCGTCGGCCTCGGCCGGCGGCGCCATCGCCAGCAGCAGCTTGCCCGAGGCGCGGGCGTGCGCATCGTCGGCGTAGCCATGCGGGATCTCGGCTGCATGCACCGGCAGCGCGCCGCGGGCGGTCGCCAGCACGACGATGCGGCCGTCCACCCAGCCGACGGCGTAGGCGGTCTCGCCGGTGACGGCCGCCGCCTCGTGCACGTACTGGCCGAGGAAGTCGGGCGCCATGAGCTGCCGGCGGAAGCCCAGCGCGAGCGCGGCGACCCCGAGGCCGAGCACGTAGCGGCTGCCGCTCGCGCGGCGCAGCATGTCGGTTGCCGCGAGCGTGTGCACGAGGTGGTAGACCACCTGCCGGGGCAGGCCCAGCTCGGCGCTGATGTCCCGCGCGGAGACGCCGCCGGCGCCGTGGCGGGCGACCGCCTGCAGGATGGCGATCGCGCGCGCCGCGGACTGTACGCGCGGCTTGCGCCCGGGGGTCGGCTCGGCGTCGTTCGTCGGCATGCGGATTGCGCGCGGCGCGGGGCCGCACGGCCCGCTCACCTTAACCGATCGACGGGTGCCGCGCCGGGCTCACTCGTAGCGCAGGGCCTCGATGGGGTCGAGCCGCGCGGCCTTGCGCGCCGGGAAGTAGCCGAACACGACGCCCACGGCGGCGGCGAACGCGAAGGCGAGCGCGATCACGCCCGGGTCGAGCATGAACGGCACGTCGAGCGCCGCGGCCAGGGCGGCGGAGGCGGCCATCGCGATGACGATGCCGATGAGCCCGCCGAACGCCGACAGCACCACCGCCTCGATCAGGAACTGCAGCAGCACGTCGCGGGCGAGGGCGCCGATGGCGAGGCGGATGCCGATCTCGCGGGTGCGCTCGGTGACCGACACCAGCATGATGTTCATGATGCCGATGCCGCCGACGAGCAGGCTCACCGCGGCCACCGCGCCGAGCAGACCCGTCATCACCTGCGTCGTGCCGGCCAGGGTGCGCGCGATCTCCTGCAGGTCCATCACGCTGAAGTCGTCGTCCTCGTTGGCGTCGACGTGGCGGCGCTCGCGCAGCAGTCGCGTGACCTCGCGCACGGCCTGCTCGGTCGGCACGCCGTCGCGGGCCGAGACCTGGATGGTGTTGATGTCCTGGTTGCCGGCCACGCGCCGCCAGAACGTGCGCAGCGGCAGGAGCACGACGTCGTCCTGGTCCATGCCCGTCGTGGTCTGCCCCTTGGGGGCGAGCAGGCCGATGACGCGGCAGGAGATCTTGCCGATGCGGACCTTGCCGCCCACCGGGTCGAAGGCGCCGAACAGTTCCCGGCGGACGGTCTCGCCCAGCACGCAGACCGCCTTGCCGGCGCGCTGCTCGGACTCGGTGAAGCTGCGCCCGCTGCCGATGTCCCAGTTGCCGACCACGAAGTAGCGGTCGTCGATGCCGTAGATGCTCGTGAGCCACGCCTCGTTGCCGGCCACCACCGACAGCGGCCGCGAGGCGTTCGGGGCGACGGCCGTGACCACGGTCGACAGCTCGCGGGCGATGGCCTCGGCGTCGTCGATGCGGAAGTTCGGCGCCTCGGTGCGCTGCATGCCCACGCGCTGCCCGGGCCGCACGATCAGCAGGTTCGCGCCCAGGCGCGAGATGTCGGCGGTCACCTTCGCGGTCGCGCCGTTGCCGATGGTGACCATGGTGATGACCGCGGCGACGCCGATGACGATGCCGAGCACGGTGAGCGACGAGCGCAGCAGGTTGCGCCGGATCGCGCGCAGCGCGAGGACGATGGCGTTGCCGATCACGCGGCGTCCTCCAGGAGCAGGCCGTCGCGGAAGTGCACGGTGCGTCCGGCATAGGCCGCCATGTCGGCCTCGTGAGTCACCATCA
>CAYOJP010000243.1:0-5853 GCA_964404305.1 uncultured Gammaproteobacteria bacterium | reverse complement strand
GCAGGGACAGTCCCTGGGTCAGGCCGCCTGAGAGCGCCGGGCGCGGTTTGCGCGCTCCGTCCGATCTGGTTTACCCTCCACGCCCCGCGCCCGGCCCCCAGGCCCGGACACGGCGACACGACAGCTCCGGAGAGGTGTCCGAGTGGTTGAAGGAGCACGCCTGGAAAGTGTGTATACGGTTCACCCCGTATCGAGGGTTCGAATCCCTCCCTCTCCGCCAAGTGAAATGAAAAGGGCCCCGAACGGGGCCCTTTTCATTTCACCCGGACGAGGGAGCGCCGGTGAGAACCCTGCGGTTCGCTCGCGAGCGCAGGAGTGCGCGAGCGGACGCGCGCGACGCGCGCGGCCCCGCCGCAGGCGGGGTGGCGCACAGGGAGGTGCGGCACAATCCCCGGGCGCGGCGGTCGCCGACGCGCGGGCCCCGAACGGGGCCCTTTTCATTTCACCCGGACGAGGGAGCGCCGGTGAGAACCCTGCGGTTCGCTCGCGAGCGCAGGAGTGCGCGAGCGGACGCGCGCGACCGAGCGCTACAGGGACGTACTCGAGCGGGTCGCGGCGGACCCGCCCGGCACCGGCGCCGGACGGAGTGACCGACATTTACGCTCTGCTAGTTAGTCGCCGGAATCCCCGTGCCGTCCCTTCCCATCGCGGAAGCGGGCCGCGCCCGCGAGGCCCTCGGCGGCTACGAGCGCCGCGCTCGTGCGCCACTCGCTGCGCAGCCCGTCGGCTTCGGACAGTCCCTCCTGCGCGTAGACGGACGCGCGGTCGGCTCGCAGGCAGCCCTGCGGGAAGCGGGCGATCTCGGCCGCCAGCGCTTCGGCCGCCGCGCGCGACTGCCCGTCGGGCACGACACGCTCGCAGGCGCCGATCTGCAGCGCTTCGCGCGCCGGGACCTTGCGCCCGGTGAGTACGATGTCGAGTGCGCGGCCCCGTCCGACGAGGCGCGGCAGCCGCACCGTGCCGCCGTCGATCAGCGGAATGCCCCAGCGCCGGCAGTAGACGCCGAAATAGGCGGTTTCCTCCATCACCCGCAGGTCGCACCACAGCGCAAGTTCGAAACCGCCGGCCACCGCCGGTCCGGCGACGGCGGCGATGACGGGCTTGGACAGTTGCAGGCGCGTCGGACCCATGGGGCCGCGTGGAACGGCAGCGTCGCCGTCGGGAAAGTCGAGGTCCGCCAGCGGCGCGCCGTCGCCCTGCAGCGAACTGGCGTACTTGAGATCCCAGCCGGCGCAGAAGGCGCCGCCCTCGCCCCAGAACACGGCGACGCTCGCGTCCGGATCGGCCTCGAAGTCGAGGAAGGCCGCCACCAGGGCCTCGGCACTCGCGGGGTCGACCGCGTTGCGCGCCTGCGGGCGGCTGTGGATGACCGTGGTCACCCGTCCGTTGCGCTCGGTTCGTACCGTCACGTTCGTTCCCCGGTTTCGTGCTCGACCGGCGCAGCAGTCACCGGTGGTCGCGTGCCGAGCCGCCCGCGCGCCGATTCCCGGCCCAGCCCGAACGGCGGCATGTTCAGGTACACGCTTTCGTACCGGCCCGCCGGCACGCAGTAGGTTCCGTGCCAGCTGCCTACCGTGCCGTCCGTGCCGATGGTCCGGTTGAAGTCGCGCCATGCCGGCAGGTGCTGTGCGTCGCGGTTGGTCGAGTATGCGAGGAGCTGGTCCAGCGAGCGCCAGTACTGCACGACGAGGATCGAGCGGCGGAACCAGGTCTGCGCGCCGAGGAAGCCGAGTTCCGGATGCCGGTGCAGTTCGACCAGCATCCCCCGCATCGCCCGGACGACCGGCACCCAGGCCCGGACCTTCAGTGGCCTGTTGATCCGCATCCCGATGAGGAAGACGACGAAATCGCCGTCGAGCGTCGCGGTCATGCGCTCCCGGTGCAACCTCAGCGCGGCGCCTTCTGCGGCGGCTGCGCGACCGGCCCGCCGGCCTTTTTCCAGCCGTTGAAGCCGCCCTCGACGTGCGCGACCGGCGCGAGGCCCATGTCCTGCACCGTCGCCGTGGTCAGAGCCGAACGCCAGGCCGACGCGCAGTAGAACCAGAACTCCCTGCCGCTGCCGAAGATATCCTTGAAGTAAGGGCTGTCGGGATCGATCCAGAACTCGACCATCCCGCGAGGCGCATGGAACGCGCCGGGAATCATGCCGTCGCGTTCCAGCTCACGCGGATCGCGCAGGTCGACGAACACCACGCCCGGATCGCCCAGCCGGGCGATCGCTTCCTGCGTCGGGATGGTGCGGATGCGGGCGTTGGCTTCGGCGACGAGCTGCTTGCAGCCCTTGGTCAGTGCCATGGCGGTCTCCTCGGATGACGGGACCAGCGCAGTCTATACAGCAGAGGGGGAAATGCGCCGCATTCCACGACGATAAGCTGCGGGCGTACCGGGCCGGAGCCGGAAGGTGCCCGGGCGCTCACCCCGGCGCCCGCGGGTCACTGAGCGGCCGTCGCCACGGGTTGCGCCGCCGTCGGGTTCGCGTCGGCATCGATGCACAGCAGCTCGTTCACGCCGCCCTCCAGGGCCGCGGCCGGAATCGGGTTGTTCGACGTGCAGGCCCAGCCGTCCCGCGTGAAACTCATGTCCCGCGTGTAGGTGCCGCGCAGCGGCACCGGATACGCGACCCAGCGCTCCTGCCTCGGGATGAAGCGGAACAGGTGGTCGGTCATGATTTCATTGACCCAGATTTCCTGGGTCTGCGGATGCACGCCCAGGGCGTACGGCGCCGGGTAGTAATCTGCGGCGAACTGCGGCAGGCGGTAGACCCTGCTCGTGAAGCCGTCGGTCTCCACGCGGGCGAGCTCGCCGTCGGCGAAGCCGGTGATCCACAGCGTCCCGGCGGCGTCGAAGCGCATGCGCCGCGGTCCGCGCACGGGCGATTCGTACTCGGTGAAGGCGAGGGTCTGCGGATCGATCCGGCCGATGCGGTCGCCGAACAGCCGCGAGTACCAGATCGACCCGTCGCGAGGATGGACGTCGATGCCGTACGGCACCGTCAGGCCCGCGATGCCCTTGGATTCTCCCGGTGGCAACGGCAGGATATCAATCGTGCCGGTGCGCGGGTCGAGCCGTCCGATCCGGTCGGAGTACGCGATAGTGAACCACGCGTAGCCGTTGCGATCGAAGCGGATCGTGTGCGGGTAGAGCGAATCGCCGCCGAGGGGCAGCGGCGGCTCCCATGCCATGGCTTTCGGGTTGAACACGCCGATTTCGCCGGCGAAAGCATCGGTCGTGTACACCTTGCCGTCCGGCCCGAAGGCCATCGAATGCGGGCCGCGCGCGACGAGCATGTTGAACAGCGGCGGCTGACCCATCCTGACGAACTTGCCGCCCGGCGGGCTGCCCGCGGCGGGTGCCGGAATGTAGCGCGTGCTGCCGTTCGCCAGGTCGGTCACGGCCATGTGATCGGCGCCCTGGTCCACCGTGTACACCAGGCCGTCGGCGGGGTTCACCTCCGCATCGTGGGGGACGACGCCCTTGTCGAGCCGGTACTGGATCACCTTTGCCCGCGCGAGCAGAGGGTCGGCCGGAAACACCGGGCGGACCGCGACCGGCTCGTCGTCGAAGCCGCGCGCGAGCAGTTCCGAGCGATGCTCGCGCAGGGCTTCGTCGAAGCTGCCCAGCCAGGAATGCATGAGCTTCACGGTCGCGAGCCAGCCGGCGGCGTCGCGCTTGTGCCGCGTGAAGGCGTTGCCCAGCTGGTGGCACGTGAGGCAGTCGCGCTGGAACTGGTGGCGGTCGAACAGGCCGTCCGGCTCGAAGGGGATCCGGCCGAAGTGGTACGCGGCGGGCAGGGAGTCGGAGATCGCCCGCGCCGTCGGCAGCGCTTCGAGGCGGATTGGCAGCGCGAGCGCGCCGTCCCCGGGCAGGTCGACCGCCCGGCGCGCGTCGGCCATGTACGGGCGGCGCACACGCAGTTCGAGCGGACCGGCCAGCCGGGTGTCGAGGCGGTAGCCGCCGTGCGGCCCGCTGTAGGCGGATTCACCCAGTCCGCGGACGGCGTCGGTGAGTGTGACCATGGCGCCAGCGATCGGCGCGCCGCCGGGGCCGGTGACCGTCCCCGTGAGGATGCCGGCCTGGCCGGCGGGTGCGAGTAGCACCGCGGTCGCGAGCGCGGCGATGATCCGTATGACATCCATGGGCTCTCCCGTCGCCAGCAGCGATTGAGGTGCGCGGCGCCGGTTCGGGACCCGCGGATCCCTTCCTGGACGGCGCGTCCGTAGCCCGGACCGACTATAGCGCAAAGGCGGGCCGCGGATGACGTCCGGCCCGCCCGGGCCGTTTCCGCGTGCCGTCAGCACCTGACCCGGTCGCGCCGGTTCGTTACCATGGCGGCGCGGTCCGCGCTCGGGCCGCGGCAGAGTAGCCATGGTGGCCGCGCCGGTGCCGGCGCGCGGGAGCGGACTGCATGGACCACCTGACGGGAATGCTGGACCGGATGGCCGCCCGGCCGCTGGCGCGCGTGGATGCCGGTCGCGCGGCGCTGCTCTGCATCGACATGCAGTGCGATGAACTGGACGACGGCGGGTTCCTCGGCGGAACGCTCGGCTTCGACGTCGGGCGTTACCGCGAGGTTGCCCCGCGCGTCGTGGCCCTCGTGCGCGGCTGCCGGGCGCTGCGGGTGCCGGTCGTCGCGGTGCAGGCGGTCTACGATTCCGCGTACCTGAACCCCCCGATGCGCGAGCGCTTCGCCGCGCTGCCGGGTGCCGATGCCTACGCCCGCAAGGGCGATCCCGGGACCGCGTGCCTGCCGGAGATCCTCGCCGCCGGCGTCGATCTGATCGTGCCCAAGTCCCACTACTCGGCGTTCGCGCCCGGACGCAGTTTCGGTTACCGGCCCGGCAACGCTGGACTCGATGCCTACATGCGCCGGCCGGCCTCGGACGACCCCACCATCGCGGCACGCGGCGGGCGGACGATGACTGACTACTTCGCCGCTGCGAGGACGCCGCCGCGCGATCCGGATGCGCATCTCGATGGCGGGGGCGTCGTCGCGCTGGACGACTACCTGCGCGGCAAGGGCGTCGATACCGTGATCATCGCGGGCGGCTCGACCCACGTCTGTGTCGATGCGGCGGTCGGCGGCGCTTTCGAGCGCGGCTACCGAGTCGTCATGCCCGTCGATGCCATCGCGGCCGAGGCTATCCCCGGCGAAGCCCTGCTCCGGCACGAGGTGTATCTCACCAACCACGGGCTGTTCAAGGCCGACCTGGCGACCGTCGCGACGCTGCTCGCGACGCTGTGCTGAAGGCCGCCCGCCGTGCCGGGCAGGGCGCGCTCACGGTGATCGGGGGCTGACTCGCGGCCCCACCGGACGTGCGAGCCAGTCCCCTCTCCCGGACGGGTGGCAGCGCCGTCGTCGACTGCCTCGGGACGCAGCGATGCTGAGCGCCCGCGAACCCGGCCCGGGTTCAGCGTTTCAGGCCGGTGTCCCGCAGGGCCTGCTTGCAGGCATCGCTGACGTCGCTCCCGCTGGTGTCAAGGCAGGCAAGCAGCCGGCCCTCGCCCGGCGCCACATCCGCGCAGTGCCTGGTCAGGTCGGCCGCGCACGCGTTCGCGGCGTGGCCGAGCTTCGCGACGTGCTCCTGCAGAGTCGCCGCCGCGCGATACAGCGCGAAGCCGCAGCGGTCCGAGAGCTTGTCCTCGTGCGCGTAGAAGCACGCCAGCAGCCGCCCCTCGCCCGGCGCGACCTGGCTGCACCAGGTCTCCACCTCCGGGCGGCACGCTTCCAGGTCGATGTCGATCGCAGCCGGATCCTGCGCCGCGGCCGTGCTGCCCAGCAGACCCGCGAAACCGATGATCATCGACACTGCTTTCCTCGCTGGCGGCATGCAGATGCTCCTATCCTCGAATCGA
>CAYOJP010000242.1:0-5861 GCA_964404305.1 uncultured Gammaproteobacteria bacterium | reverse complement strand
TCTGAGCGTAGCGCCTGCGTGCCGTCAGCCCTTCGCGGCCGACGTCCCCCAGAGCGCCTGCTTCCCGATCATGAACAGCGCGCCGATGGCCAGCACGCCGAACAGGTAGGCCGGCGCCAGCGCCAGCACGCTGAAGATGTCGGACGCCCCGAACACGTTCGGCCCGAAGGACAGCCCGCGGTTGGGCGTGAGGTTGCCGAAGAAGTAGAAGCCGATGTTCGCCCAGCCGTCGGCGACCACGATGAAGCCGAGCCGGTTGGCGGTACGCTCCGCGAAGCCCAGCCCCGGCAGCACGAAGGCCACCGCGATCACCATCATGCCGTTCATCGCCGGGCCGGCATGCGCGCGGGCCCAGCCCTCGGGCGTACCCGGCACGTCGAAGTGCACGATCCAGCCCGGCAGCACCTCGAAGCCGCCCAGCAGGTGCATCCACAGGCCCACGCCGAACAGCAGCGTGGTGAAGATCATGAGGATGCCGTGGCCGGACATCCGCCGTTGCAGTTCGCTCGTCATCGCCGTTCCCCCCGGAGTGCGTCGTTGTCGTGAGCCGCTGGCCGCTCAGGCCGTGGCGCGCCACGCCGGCGCTGCGGTCGCGGCCGCGCCGGCATCGCACCAGTGTCGCATCCGCGCCTCGCTGGCGAAACAGTCCCACTGCCGCTCGGGGTAGTTGAAGTTGTCGGTGAACGCGTCGGCCAGCGGCCGGTGGCGGTGCAACTGCCCGATGTACTGCTGCAGCGAGGGCGGCATGGCGGCCAGGTTCGTGAGCATGTAGTTGGTCCAGCGCATCGCGCCCAGCACGCGGTCCTGGCGGCGCAGGTCCACCTGCTCGACGAAGCGCTCGTCGTAGACGTCCTGGCGCACGATCTCCTCGGCGAGGATCCAGGCGGCGTGCGAGGCGATGTTGGCGCCCTGCCCGAGCACGGGGTCCACCACCGCCTGCACGTCGCCGAGGGCGATCGCGATGCGGCCGTCATCGAGCACCGCGTGCGTGCGGCGCACGGTCGGCGTGACGCCGCCCTGGAGCAGGTCGAGGGGCCCGCCGGCGAGGTCGAACTCGCGCTCGTCGATGCGCTCGGCGCAGGTGGGGTAGTGCTGGCGCAGCTTGCCGAGCAGCAGATCGAGGAAGGCCCGGGGGTCGTCGTCGTACTTCACCTTCGCCAGGACTTCCAGGTCACCACCGGGGATGTTCTCGATCACGAGCGCGTTGACCATGCCGCCGAAGGACCAGGTCGGGATCTCGATCATCTCGCCGGCGCCGGGCGAGAAGTACATGGTCACCGCGCGCTGCGGGCGCTGCGCGATGCCCTTGAACAGGCCCACGCAGAGCGCGCGCTGCGGCCGGTCGAACGGGTTGTGCGTGACCTGCGGCTCGAACAGCTGACCCAACGGGCCCTTGCCGGTGCATACGATCAGCAGGTCGAAGCGGGCCGCCAGGCGGGGCACCTCGTCGCCGCGGATGTCGCGGTATTCGATGCGACCGCCGCGCTCCAGGAAGTCCTCCATGAGCCGCGGCTGGTAGATGCGGTAGTCCACCGCCCGGCTGGGCGCGTGCAGGTCGCCGTAGAACAGCAGTGGCTCGGGCCGCGTGCCGATGAAATAGTGGTGGCCGAAGTAGCCGTAGTCGGCGCCGGGCCAGTGATTGACCGCGAGCACATCCTCGCGCTCCAGGGTGACCGCGTGATGGGCCACGGTATTCAGGAGCCGCATGCCGGCGTAGTCCTGCGGCCGGCGGTCCGTGATGATCGTGACGTCGACGTCGTGCCGGCGCAGGTACAGCCCCAGGTGCAGGCCGGCCGTGCCGGCGCCGATCACTCCGATCCGTTTCGTCATGCCGATGCTCTCCCCTGCGCGCGTCCCCGCGGGGCGCTCACGCCGTCGGTGCCGATTGTGACAAGACTCCATTCAATCTAATATCTCCCGTATCGATTAACATTTATTCCATTTTGGACTCAATCCGCATGGATGGGCTGCAGGCCTATACCGCCTTCGTCCGTGCGTTCGAAGCCGGCAGCTTCTCCGCGGTCGCCCGCGAGACAGGTACCTCGCAGTCGGCGGTCAGCAAGCAGATCGCGGCCCTGGAGAAGAGCCTGGGCCTGCAGCTCTTCGCCCGCACCACCCGCCGGCTGCGACCGACCGACGAAGCCCTCGAACTGTACCGCCACGTTCGCCAGCTCCTCGACGGCGTCGATGCGCTCCGGGCGGCCGGCCAGGGACCGGCGACCGCCAGCGGCACCCTGCGGGCCACCCTCCCCGCAGCGTTCGCGCGCTGCTGCGTCCTGCCCCTGCTGCCGCGCTTCCTCGGCCTGCATCCGCAGGTCACGCTCGACCTCACGCTCACAGACCAGACCGTCGACCTCGTCGAGGAGGGCATGGAGGTGGCGGTGCGGATCGGCCCGCTGCCCCCAACCACGCTGCTGGCCCGCTCGCTCGGCAGCGTGCGCACCCTGCCGGTCGCGACACCGGCGTATCTCGCCCGGCACGGCCGGCCCGAACAGCCGACCGAACTGGCCCGCCACGCGTGCATCGTCTACCGCAACGCACCGCACTGGCGCCGGTGGGAGTTCGAGTCCGAGCACGGGCGCCAGAGCGTCGAGGTCCGCGGCCCGCTGCGCGTGGACGATCCGGAGGCGATGTACGCCGCGGTCGTCGCCGATCTCGGCATCGCGCTCGTCCCGGACTGGGTCGTCGGCGACGACGTCGCGAACGGTCGCGTCGAGCAGCTGCTGCCGGAGCACTACCCGATCGCGCTGCCGCTGAACGTCGTGTTCCCGCGCACGCGCTTTCTGTCGCAGCGTGCACGCAGCTTCATCGATTTCCTCGACCGCGAACTGCGCCCGCGCTGACCGGAGCGCGTGCGCGCGGTCGTGTTGCAATGCGTCAGGACGCGCGTTGCCGGCCCGCGCCGCCGGGCCTATGCTCGTCCGCGCATGCCCGCTCCCGGCTCCCCCGCGGCCCCGCTCGTCACGACCAAGCTCGTGCCGCCGACCCGCGCCGGCGCACTGGTGGAGCGCCCGCAGCTGGACGCGCGCCTGGCGAGCGCCGCGCAACGCCGGCTCGCACTCGTCTCGGCGCCCGCGGGCTCCGGCAAGACCAGCCTGCTCGCGCATGCCTGGCAGGCCACGCGCGATGCCGGGGGCGAAGCGGCCTGGATCTCGCTCGATCCGGCCGACAACGATCTCGCTCGCTTTCTCGCCTACCTCGTCGAGGCGCTGCGGCGCCGCCAGCCGCTGTTCGGGCAGGCGACGCTCACGCTGCTCGCCTCCGGTCACGGCCTGCCGCCGGCGATCCTGCGCAACGCGTTCCTGAACGAGTTGGCCGCGCTCGCCCAGCCCCTGCACCTGTACCTCGATGACTGGCACGTCATCGCCGATCCGGAAGTCGAGGCGACGGTCGAGCGCATGCTGCTCGAGCCCCTGCCGCGCCTGCACCTCGCCATCGGCACGCGGGGGCCCGGCCGGCTGCCGCTGGCCCGCCTGCGCGCGCTGGGCGATCTCGACGAGATCGGCCCGACCGACCTTGCCTTCTCCGCCGAGGAGGCGACGCGGCTGTTCAACGTGTCCGCCGACCTGGGCCTCGGGGCGGCGCAGATCGGCCTGCTGCGCGATCGCACCGAGGGCTGGGTGGCGGGCCTGCAGCTCGCGGCAATCGCGCTGCGCGACGCCGGGGAACCCGACGCCTTCATCGCGACGTTCTCGGGCGCGCACCGCAACGTCGGCGACTTCCTCGCCGAAGAGGTCTTCCGCCGCCAGGAGCCCGAGGTGCGTTCGTTCCTGCTGCAGACGTCGATCCTGCGCCAGTTCAGCACCGCCTTGTGCAACGCGGTGACCGGTCGCGGCGACGCCCGGCACCTGCTCGATCTGATCGAGGAGCGCAACCTGTTCCTGTTCTCGCTCGATTCCGAGCACGGCTGGTATCGCTACCACCACCTGTTCTCGGCCTTCCTGCAGAAGCAGCTCCACGAGCTGGACGCCCCCGGCGCCCTGGAATGCCACCGCCGCGCGTGCGACTGGCTCAGCCGCCACGACCTGCGCGTCGATGCGATCGAGCATGCCTTCGCCGGGGACGACGCCGAGCGCGCCGGCCGGCTGCTCGACGCCGCGAGCCCCGAACTGTTCGCCACCGGCCGGACCGCGACGCTGAAGACCTGGGCGGCGCAGCTGCCTCGCAATCTCGCACGCACCCTGCCGCAGCTCCAGCTCGAACTCGCCTGGCAGAACGAGATGTCGTGGCAGTTCGACGCCGCGCGCGCGGCGCTGGCCGACGCCCGGCGGGGCCTGGAGCGGCGCGCGGCGGCCGCGGCCGGCGCGGAGGACCCGGAACTCGAGTTCCTGCGCGAGAAGCTCTCGCACCGGGAGATGATGCTCGCGCTCATGCGCGACGACCTGGACATCGCCCGCGAGCGCGGACAGCAGTGGCTGGCGTCGCATCGCAACGCCGAGGCGTTCATGGAGGCATCGGCCGGCTCCACTCTGATGGTCGCCAACCGCGAGCATTTCCAGGTCGAGGGGGCCGGCGCCAACGCCGCGCGCCTGCACCGGCAGTTCGTGGAATGCGGTGGCGTGTACGGCACGGTGTTCCACGACTGCATCGCCGGCTGCACGCTGTTCATGCGCGGTGATCTCGATGCCGCGGCCGACGAGTACGTGCGCGCGCGACGCACGGCGGTGCACCTGCACGGCGAGGGCTCGGCGCTCGAGGCGATGCCCTCGGCCATGCTGGCCGAGTTGTACTACGAGCGCGGCCGCCTGGACGAGGCCCGCGCCCTGGTCGCCCGCGACGAGGCCGTGCAGGGCGAGCTCGGGTTCGTCGACAACCTCATCGCCGGCTACCTCACGCGCGCACGCCTCGCCGCGCTCGACCACGACGCGGCGCGGGCATGGCGCTGGCTCGAGGACGCCGAGCAGGCCGGCCTGCGCTACGGCTTCGAGCGCCTGCTCGCCTGCGTGCTCGACGAGCGCGTGCGCCTGGCGCTCGCCGCCGGCGAACCGGGCCGGGCGCGCCGCCTGCTCGAGTCCCCGCGCTGGCGCGACTGGCTCGAACATCCCCGGCCGCACGCCCGCTCCAACACGATCCAGGAAACCGTCGTGCGGGCGAGCCTGCGCGTGGCACTCGCCGAAGGCATCGGGCAGGACGAGGCGCGCCTGCTGCGCGCCTGGTACCGGCACACCGCGGACCGCCAGTGCCGGCGCCCCGCGGCCCGGCTCGGTGCGCTGTACGTGCGCGCGGTGGCTCAGCGCGAGGGCGACCTGCCGGCCCGCCGCACGCTGCGCGAGGTGCTGGCGCTCGCCGGTCCGGCCGGCTTCGTGCGCACGTTCGTCGACGAGGGCCCCGCCCTGCAGGCGCTGCTCGCCGGCTGCGTCGCCGACGCGACGGACACGCGCGACCGCGAGGCGAGCTGCGCGTCGCGACTGCTCGCGGCCTTCGCGCCGGGCGCGGACGCCCCGGCGGGCGGCGACGTCGCGGGCGCCGACGGTGGCCTCTCGCTCGGGCGCCGCGAGCGCGATCTGCTCGCCCTCGCCGCGGCCGGGCTCGGCAACCGGGACATCGCCGCGCAACTCGGCCTGGCCGAGAGCACGGTCAAGTGGTACTGGCAGCGGATCTTCGAGCAGCTCGGCGTGCGCCGGCGCGTGCAGGCGGTCCGCAAGGCGCGGCACCTCGGCCTGCTGCCGGCCTGATCGCTGCACGGCGGAGGCGGATTTCAGTGCGTCCGAAGCCGTTCCCGCAGGGGCACGGCTTCAGCGTCCGAGCGTAGCTCCTGCAGGAGCGGGCTTGCCCGCGATAGCCCTCCCCAAGGTCGGCGCCAGCGCTATCGCGGCTGAAGCCGCTCCTACAGGAGTTCTACTCCAGCGGTGAGCGAACGT
>CAYOJP010000241.1:0-5893 GCA_964404305.1 uncultured Gammaproteobacteria bacterium | reverse complement strand
CACGGAGGCACGACGATGGACAAGCCCAAGGTGGTGGTCACCCGGCGCTGGCCGGAGGCGGTCGAGGCGGCCCTGCGCGACCGCTACGACGTCACGTTCAACCCGACCGACACGCCGATGACGGTTGCCGGGCTGCAGCAGGCGCTGCGCAGCGCCGACGCGCTGTGCCCCACCGTGTCGGATCGCATCTCGGCCGAGGTGCTCGGCGCCGACGGCATCCGCGCGCGAGTCATCGGCAACTACGGCGTCGGCTTCAACCATATCGACCTCGACGCGGCGAAGCAGGCGAAGCTCGTCGTCACCAACACGCCCGAGGTGCTGACCGACTGCACCGCCGACATCGCCATGACCCTCATGCTGATGATCGCCCGCCGCGCCGGGGAGGGCGAGCGCCACGTGCGCACCGGGGCGTGGACCGGCTGGCGACCCACGCACATGATGGGCACCAAGGTCACCGGCAAGACGCTGGGCCTCATCGGCTTCGGCCGCATCGCGCAGGCGATGGCGCGCAAGGCGCACTTCGGCTTCGGCATGCGCATCCTGTTCTCCGATCCGTACCCGCCGCCGGCCGAGGTGCAGAACGCCCTGGGGGCCACGCACTGCGCGACCCCGGAGGACGTGCTGCGCCAGGCCGACTTCGTCGCGTTGCACTGTCCCGGCGGCAAGGAGACCTGGCACCTCCTGAACGCCGAGCGCATCGCCTGCATGAAGCCCGGGGCCTATCTCATCAACACCGCCCGCGGCGACGTGGTCGACGCCGCTGCGCTCATCGACGCCCTGAAGAGCGGGCGCATCGCCGGTGCGGGCCTCGACGTCTACGAGGGCGAGCCGGCCGTGCCCGAGGCGCTGCTCACGCTGGACAACGTCGTGCTGCTGCCGCACCTGGGCAGCGCCAGCACCGAGACGCGGGTCGCGATGGGCATGCGGGTCATCGCCAACCTCGAAGCGTTCTTCGCCGGCCGCGAACCCCGCGACCGCGTGGCCTGAGGGCGGGCGATGGGCACCGGCGCGGGCGCTCGCCGGCGGCGGGTGGATGGGCCCGCGGAAGCAGCGGCGATCTCCGGCGCGACGCGCCGAGGCGGGGCGGCGCCGTGAGCACCGGCGAACCGCTGTTCGCCCCGGCGAACGAGATCGGCCCGGGGGAGGGGGCGGCCGCCGCCCACGCCGCGCGCTACGCCGGCGACACGATCGCGCTGCTCGCGCGCCTGCTCATGGACGTCGTCGGCGTGCGCGCGCCGGCGCTCGTGGACGTGTTCGAGGGCCGTGCACCGATCCCCGCCGACCATCCCGGGATGCTGCTGCGTTCGATGCAGCTGTTCGGGATCTGGTTCCAGCTCCTGGGGATCGCCGAGGAGAACGCGGCGATGGTCCGTCGCCGCCAGGTCGAGGCGACGCAGGGCGAAGCCGCGGTGCCGGGCACCTTCGGGCACGTGTTCGCGCAGGCGGCGAGTGCCGGTGTCGATGCCGCCGCCGTGCAGCACCTGCTCGACGGCGCCGGGATCCAGCCCGTCCTCACCGCGCACCCGACCGAGGCCAAGCGCGTCACGGTCCTCGAGATCCATCGCCGGATCTACCTGCTGCTCGTCCAGCTCGAGGCGCCGCGCTGGACGCCGCGCGAGCGCGAGGGGCTGCACGGGGAACTGCGCGCCGAGATCGATCTCCTGTGGCTCACCGGCGAGCTGCGGCTGGCCAAGCCCACGGTCGCGCAGGAGGTCGCCTGGGGCCTGCACTTCTTCCGCGAGTCGCTGTTCCCGCGGCTGCCGGAGGTGCTGGGCCGCCTGGACGGGGCGCTCGCCGCCGCCTGGCCCGGGCACGACTTCCGCGTGCCGCCGCTCATCAGCTTCGGGTCCTGGATCGGCGGCGATCGCGACGGCAATCCCTTCGTCACTCCCGAGGTCACGCGCGCCACCCTGTTCAGCATGCGGCGCACGGTGCTGCACCGCTATCGCGAGCGCCTGCGCGAGCTGTCGGCGCGGCTGTCGATCGCCGCCCATGCGGTGACGCTGCCCGCGGCCTTCACCCTCGCGCTCGAGCGCCTGCTCGCCGAGACCGGGCGCGCGGAGGCGATCCGCGCCCGCAATCCGGGCGAGGTCTTCCGGCAGTTCGCCACCGCGATGCTGGACCGGCTGGAGGTCACGATCGGCGCCGCCGAGCGCGAAGAACCGCCCGCCGCGCGACCGGCCTGCTATCGCGATGCCGACGAGCTGGCAGCGGATCTGCGCACGATGATCGCGGGCCTGGCCGGCGCGGGCTGCCAGGCGCTGTCGAGCGCGCTGGTGCTGCCGCTGCTGCGCGAGGTGGAGGCATTCGGCTTCCGCACGGCGAGCCTCGATCTGCGCGAGAACACCACCGTCACCACGCGCACGCTCGCGGCGCTGTGGGCGCTGCTCACCGGGCGCGTGGAAGCCGATTGCCCGGCCTGCGACTCGCCCGCGTGGAGCGACTGGCTGCTCGCCGAGCTGGCGCGCCCGCTCGACGGCCCGACCGCCGGGGACGCCCTGCCCGAGGCGGCCCGGCCGACGCTCGCGCTGCTGCGCATGCTGGCGGCGAACCGCGCGGCGCTCGATCCACGCGCGGTCGCGCGCTGCGTGCTGAGCATGACGCGCTCGGCGGCCGACGTGCTCGGCGTATACGTGCTCGCCAAGCACGCCGGCCTGTTCGAGGATCCGGAGGGCATAGAGCGCTGCTCGTTCCTCGTCGTGCCGCTGTTCGAGACGATCGGCGACCTCCGCAATGCCCCGGGCATCATGCGCGAGCTGCTCCGGGTGGCGGTCGTGCGCCGCACCGTGCGCAGCCTCGGGGACGTGCAGGAGGTGATGATCGGCTACTCCGACTCGAACAAGGATGGCGGCTACCTCACCTCGAACTGGGAGCTGGCGCTCGCGCAGGCGCGGCTCACGCGCGAGGGCGAGCGGGCGAAGGTGCGGATCGCGTTCTTCCACGGCCGTGGCGGATCGGTGTCCCGCGGCGGCGCGCCGACCGGGCACGCGATAGCCGCGCAGCCGGCCGGCTCGGTCGGGGGCCGGATGCGCATCACCGAGCAGGGCGAGGTGGTGTCGAACAAGTACGCCAACCGCGGCACCGCAGCCTACCAGCTCGAGCTGCTCGCGGCGAGCGTGCTGGAGCACTCGCTGAAATCGCCGGGCGAGCGCGAACTCGCGCCGAACCCGGAATTCGACCAGGCGATCGAGGCGCTCGCCGGCAACGCCTACGCCGCCTATCGCCGCCTGGCCGAGCTGCCGGGCCTGGTCGACTACTACCAGGCGGCGAGCCCGGTGGAGGAACTGGCCCTCCTCAACATCGGCTCGCGGCCGGCACGCCGCTTCGGCGCCCGCTCGCTCGCTGACCTGCGGGCGATCCCCTGGGTGTTCGCCTGGACGCAGAACCGCCACCTCGTGCCCGGGTGGTACGGCGTGGGCAGCGGCCTGGAGGAGTTCGTGAAGGTGCGCGGCGGCGACGGCGCCGACCTGCTCACGCGCATGTTCGCCGGGTCGCGCCTGTTCCGGCTGGTGCTCGACGAAGTCGAGAAGACGCTGGCGCAGGTCGACCTGGGCATCGCCCGGGAATACGCGCGCCTCGTGCCGGATACGCGCGTGCGCGACGCGATCTTCGGGCTGATCGAGGTCGAGTACCACCGCACGGTCCGCCAGGTCCTCGCGGTGTCCGGTGCCCACCGCCTCGCCGAGCGCTTCCCGCGCTTCCGGCGCCGTCTCGCGCGGCGCCTGCCGATCCTGAACGAGGTCGGCCGCCAGCAGGTGCGCCTCATCCGGGAGTTCCGCGAGGGGCGGGCGGCCGGCGCCGGCGAACACCTCGACGAACTGGTCCCCCTGCTGCTCTCGATCAACTGCATCGCCGCCGGTCTGGGCTGGACCGGCTGAGAACGCCTTCACGAATCAGGCGGCGGCCACGATTCAAGACAGTCTTCCCGGTGCCGATAAAGGGGCAGCGGAAGTATCCTTGGCACCGCTGACGGCCGCGCCGCGAACGCGCCGCCGGCGGCATCGGCTTCGCATACCGGGAGAGGAACTCGCATGGCACTCGCTGTCCCAGCCGCCAAGGCACAGATCAAGACCACCGAGCCGGTGCTCGTGTTCGGCACCGATCTCGCCGGTCGCCACGAGAACGACACGGCGGCGACCGCCGTCCGCCTGTACCGGGCGGAGGCCGACAAGGGCAGCGGCCCGACCGGGCACGCCTGGGCCATTCCCTACCGCAACAGCGCGCAGGAACTGCTGTCGCTCGAGATCATCGCGAACTACGTCGGCGCGTTCTGCCGCCAGGCCCAGGGCAAGCCGGACATCGGCTTCGTCATCGCCCGCTTCGGCTGCGAGAGCGGCGCGTACAGCGATCAGCACATGGCCCGGCTGTTCGCGAAGGCCCCGCCGAACTGCGTGCTGCCGGGGCTGTGGCGGCGGGCGCTCGACGCCCGGCAGCCGGCACGGCTGATCGTGTTCGATCCCGCGGGCCTCCTGAAGGACCCGCGGTGGCAGGATCGGCTCGGGCGCCACCTCGCGCTGAACGCCCCGCTGTGGAACGCGCCGGCCGTCGAACTGGTCAGCATCGGGGCCGCGCGCAGCATCGTCGCCAATGACCTGGCGGCGAAGCGGCTCGGACTGAAGCACCGGATCTTCACCCCGAACGCCGAATTCTTCGGCCAGAACGCGCAGGTCGCCGCCGAGCACCGCGCGGCCCACTACGCGACGCACCTGCTGTGCATCAGCGACTTCGAGCAGACCGCGCAGCCGCACCAGATCCGCATCATCGGGGCGGCGACCCGCGCGGGGCTGCATATCGACCAGCTCGACGCCAGCCTCATGGAGTGAGCCCGGGCCGCCCCCATGACGGACGCCGTCGCCACGGGTAGCATCGACGGCTCCCGTCGCGCGGCGGCGCCCGCCGCAGGGAGGCACCCGGTGGCAGGCCCGGTAACTGCGGTCCAGTGTCCGCGCTGCGGCCATGCGCGCACCGCGGCCGACACGGCGCCCCCCTGGCAGTGCCCGGCCTGCGGCATCGCCTACCACAAGTACGCCAGCTACCTCGCCCGCACCGCCGCGCGAGTCGCCCGGCCGGCCGACACCGACGTCGTCACGGGCTGGCGCGTCGATGCCTCGCTGTGGATGCTCATCCTCGCCAACTTCGTCGCCATCGGCGTCGGCATGTGGCAGGGCTGGAGCCTGGGCGAGATGATGCTGCTGTACTGGGCCCAGAGCGTCGTGATCGGAGCGACCAATGCCCTGCGCATCCTGGCGCTCGGCGAGTTCACCACGGACAACTTCCGGATCAACGACATTCAGCCGCCGGCGACCGCGGCCACCAAGATCCGGGTCGCGGTGTTCTTCGTGCTCCACTTCGGAATCTTCCACGTCGTCTACCTGGCGTTCCTGATGACCGAAGCGGGGGCCGCCCGGACCCTCGGGCCGGCCTTCGTGCTGTGCGTGGCCGGGTTCGTGGCCAACCACCTGTTCTCGCTCGCCTACAACATCGCCGTCGATCGGCGTGGCAGGCCCAACATCGGCTCGCTGATGTTCACGCCCTACCTGCGCATCATCCCGATGCACCTCATGATCGTGGGCGGGGCGTTCCTGATGGACAACGCCGCCGGCATCGTTGCGTTCGGCCTGCTGAAGACCCTGGCCGACGCGGTCATGCACCTCGTCGAGCACGCGCGCTACGGCGGTCGGGTGACGACAGCGGTCGCGATCGGCGGCGGGGAGCGTTAGCGCCGGCGGCCATCGCGGTTGTAGCCGCTCCTGCAGGAGCGCTGGCTCGACGTTGAAACGAAACTCCCTGTAGGAGCGGGCTTGCCCGCGATAGCCCTCTCCGGGGTTGGCACCAAGGCCTATCGCGGCTGAAGCCGCTCCTACAGGAGTGCTGCCCAACGCCAGGTGCGTAG
>CAYOJP010000240.1:0-5938 GCA_964404305.1 uncultured Gammaproteobacteria bacterium | reverse complement strand
ACCGAGCGCTACAGGGATGTACTCGAGCGGGTCGCGGCGGAGCCACCCGGCACCGCCTAGGGGGCAGAGCGTTCGACAATTCCGCGCTTTCACATGGCGTGTGTTTCACCTGCAGCCGCGTAACCCTGTGAAAGACCCTCGATGACGGAAATCATCCCGCGGTGGGAATGGCGGATCTTCGGTCCGCGGCTGCGGGCGGCGGAGGCCTGGCTCGCCGCCCACCGCAGCACCGGGGTCCAGGAAAGCGACGAGATCTACTTCCTCTCGACGGGCGGCGGCATCGTCAAGCTGCGCAGCGACCTCATGGACGTCAAGGTCCTGAGAGAGATCGACTCCGACGGCCTCGAGCGCTGGGAGCCGGTCATGAAGGCCGGCTTTCCGCTGCAGCCGTCCGCCGTGAAGCGGGTCTTCGAGTGGCAGGGCCTGGCCCCGCCGGCCCTTTCGCGCTCCGCCTGGAGCATCGAGGACTTCGTGCGCGACTTCGCCGGGCCGGGTGGCCGGCTGCGCGCGGTCCCGGTGCACAAGCGACGGGTTCGCTACGCCATCGACCGCTGCACGCTCGAGCTGTCCGACGTCACGGGCGACGGCCGGCCCGTGCGCACGCTGGCCGTCGAGTCGGAGGACCCGGCCGCCGTCGTCGCGCTGGTGCGCGCGATGGGGCTGTACGGGTGGGTCAACACGAACTACCCTCGTGGCCTGGCCGCCCTGCTCGATGCGGAGCCGGAGCGCTACGCGGTCATCGACGTGGGCACGAACTCGGTGAAGTTCCACATCGGGCAGCATGAGCGGGACGGCGCGTGGCGGAGCGTGGTCGACCGGGCCGAGATCACCCGCCTCGGCGAGGGACTGGAGGAGACCGGCGGGATCGCACCCGCCGCCCTGCAGCGCACGGCGGCAGCGGTGCGGTCGATGGTCGAGGAGGCCCGCAGCAACGGGGTCAGGGCGATCGCGGCAGTGGGCACGGCGGGCCTGCGCATCGCGCGCAACCGCGAGACGGTGCTCGCCGCGCTGCGCGAGGCGGCCGGCGTCTCGATCGAAGTCATCTCCGGCGAGGAAGAGGCCCGGCTGGCGTACCTGGCGGTCGTGGCCTGGCTGGGGCTCGCGGAGGACCCGGTGGTCGTGTTCGACACCGGCGGGGGGAGTTCGCAGTTCACGTTCGGTCGCGGCACCGCGGTCGACGAGCGCTTCAGCGTCGACGTGGGCGCGGTTCGCTACACGGATCGCTTCGGGCTCGCGAAAGCCGTGGCGCCGGAGGTCGTTCGCGACGTCCTGGCGGCACTCGCCACCGATCTCGGCCGGCTTGACGGTCGTCCCGCACCACACGCCCTGGTGGGAATGGGCGGTGCGGTGACGAACATCACCGCCGTGATGCATGGCCTGGCCACCTACGACCCCGACGTCGTGCAGGGCTCAGTCCTGCCGCGGGACGAGATCGACCGCCAGATCGCGCTCTACGCGGTGCGCGACGCCGAGGCTCGCCGCGCCATCGCCGGGCTCCAGCCCAAGCGGGCCGAGGTCATCCTGGCCGGGGCCTGCATCATCCGGACCATCATGGAGAAGCTCGGCGCGCGGTCCATGACGGTGAGCGATCGCGGCTTGCGGCACGGGGTGCTCGTCGAGCGCTTCGGTTCCTGAACCGTTCGCGCCCGCGGCAGGAATCACCAGACCGGCAAACGCACATGGAGGAGATCGGCGTGGCAACAGTGAAGACCGACGAGGACGTCCGGCTGTCGCGCGGGCAGCTGGACGAGGTGATGGCGCTGCTCCCCGATGTCGACAGCGTCGAACTCAAGATGACGGTGCCGGTCGACGCGCACCGGGCCACGGTCTCCGGACTGCCCCTCGATCCCGTCGAGGCCGAGCCGAGGCAGGTGTACTTCTTCGACACGCCCGACCTGGCGCTGAGCCGGGCCGGCGTGGTGGTTCGCGCCCGCCGCATCCGGGGCGGCCGTGCCGACACCGTCGTCAAGTTGCGGCCGGTCGTGCCCGCGAACCTGCCGGACAGCATCCGGCACTCGGCCGCCTTCAAGGTCGAGGTGGACATCGTGCCGGGGGGCTACGTCTGTTCCGGGTCGCTGAAGGGCAAGGCCACCGGCGACGAGGTGCGCGACGTGGCCGCCGGAAAGCTCAAGCTGAGCAAGCTGCTCTCGAGAGAGCAGCGGGCCTTCTACCGCAAGCACGCGCCGCAGGGCCTGACGCTGGATTCCCTCTCGTTGCTCGGTCCCACCTTCGCGCTCAAGGCCGTGTTCGCGCCGAAGGAACTGGACCGCAAGACGATACTGGAACTCTGGCTCTACCCCGACGGCACGCGCCTGCTCGAGCTCTCGACCAAGGCCGAGCCGACCGAGGCCAACTTCGTCGGCGCCGCGTTTCGGGCTTACCTCGAGAAGCGCGGGGTCCCCATCACCGGGGAACAGGAGGCCAAGACCAGGATCGCCCTCGAGTTCTACAGCGCCCAGTTGCGGGCGAAAGCCCTCCGGCCGCCGGTCGCTCCGGTCGCGGCGGCTCCGAAGAAGGCCGACGCCAGCGCGGCGGATCCGAACTGAAGCACGCCCCCGCACGCCGGCAGTCACGGACGACCCCGCCGCGCGTTCCGCCCGGCGCAACACCGGTTCAGGTCCGCGACCGAGGGCCCGCTCGGCCGGCGAGCGCCACGATGAAAGCCCATTCCGCCGCCGACACCGGCAGCACGGACAGGCGATTGCCACGCTTGAGGAGCTGCATGCCCGCCAGCTCGCGGTGGCGCTTCAGTTCCTCCAGCGCGATGATCGCGGGCAACCGGCGCTTCAGCTTCACGTCGACGCCGTACCAGGTCGGACTGGCCGGATCGCTCTTCGGATCGTAGTGGTGGTCCTTGCGATCGAACGCGGTCGCATCCGGGTAGCCTTCCTTCACCACCTCGACGATGCCGGCAATGCCGGGTACCTCGCAGCCCGAGTGGTAGAGGAAGGCGAGATCGCCCTTCTTCATGGCATCGCGCAGGGTGTTGCGCGCCTGGTAGTTGCGCACGCCGTCCCAGAAGGTGCGCCTGCCCGGCGCGCGCGCGAGATCGTCGATGCCGAAGACGCCGGGCTCGGTCTTGAGCAGCCAGTGGTTCACGCGGGGAGGCTTGCAGGCCAGCGAAGGTGAGGAAGGCACCCTCCGCGGTTATCGCTGCCGGTCATCGATCTTGAACCAGTGGTTCAAGAGCGGTGCCTATCGGGACGAATCAGGCTTTCCGCTACTGGGCGGCCTTGCACAACATCGTCCGCAGATCGGCTCCTGGTTTACGCCAATTATAGGCTCAAGAGTTTCCCGACCGGCTGGCGAGTACCGCAGAGGGTACCGAAGCCATTGGAACCTAGACTGCACCAGCCGCCGGCAAAATGCCAGCGCCGAAACCACCTGCAACGATCGGGCCGGACGCGCCCCGATCAGGAAGCGCTGGTGACCAGCGGGCGGCGGCGCGACAGGGCGCCCGACAGCTTGTCCTGGATGCGCCGCAGCGTGGCGTCCATGTCGCCGGTCACGGTCTCGTTGCGGCGCTTCAGGGCATGCAGCTCGTGGGCGAGGTTGAGAGCCGCCATCACCGCGATGCGCTCGGCGCCGATGACCTTGCCGCTCTCGCGCAGCTCGCGCATGCGCTTGTTCAGGAGCTCGACTGCCGCAAACAGCTGCTCGCGCTCCTCGTCCCGGCAGGCGACGATGTAGTCCTTGTCCAGGATCTGCACGGTCACCGGCTTCGCTTCGGTCGTCATCAGCGGGTCTCCATGGCCTTGAGCCGCGCGATCATGGCCTCGACCCGGCTGCGCGCGCGTTCGGTCTTTTCGATGAGCGTCGACCGCTCGGCCGCCAGCTGGGTCTGCTGCACGCGCAGCAGCTCGTTCTCGTTCGCGAGCGCATCGACCGTCTTGATGAGCTCGTCGATGCGCGATTCCAGCGCACCCAGCTCGATCTTCTCGACGTCGTTGTCGCTCATCGAATGTGGCGGTCGGGGGAGACTGTCGTTGTCCGTTGCAGGCAGGTGCGTGACATCTGCCGCCGCACTATAAAATTCCCCCGGTGGGTGGTCAACGTCCGTGACGCCCGAGACGTTACGCCGCGACGATGCCCTGCTAAGATCGGCCGCGGCTCGCGCGCCTCGACGGCGTGCGCGCCGGTCGCTCACAGCACGAGAGTCCGCGTGTCGAGGCACAGGTCCTCCGCAACCGAGTACGGCGCCATCGAGCGCGCGCTCCTCGATGCCGACGCGCTCGTCGGCGCCGCGGAGTGCCACGGCATGCTGTGCGGAATGCTGTGCGGCACGCAGGGCGCGAACGACGCGCTGTGGCTGGAGCAGATCCTCGGCGAGGAGGGCCCGGGCGGGGCCGATCTCGGCGACCTGCGCGCGCTCGCGAGCCGCACCGCCGAGGCGCTCGCCGGTGCGGAGCTGGCCTTCGCGCCGCTGCTGCCCGACGACGAGCGCCCGCTTCCGCGCCGGGTCGCCGCGCTGCGCGACTGGGCCGACGGGTTCCTGTTCGGCTTCGGCGCTGCCGCGCCGGAGGCATTCCCCGATCTGCCCGAGGCCAGCCGCGAGTTCATCGACGACCTGCAGTCGTTCTCGCGCCTCGCCGACGACCCGGCGGACGCCGACGAGGCCGGCGAGGCGGCCTATGCGGAGCTCGTCGAGTACGTCCGGGTCGGCGTGCTGACCGTCCACAGCGAATGCCGGTTGCGCGCCGGCGCCGCCCAACGGAGACTGCATTGATGGACCGCAAGGAATTCGCCCGCCGGCGCAAGCGCCTGATGGATATCGTCAATACGGGCGGCATCGCCATCGTGCCGACGGCCCCGGTGCGGATCCGCAACCGCGACGTCGAGTTCCCGTACCGGTCCGACAGCGACTTCCACTACCTCACCGGCTTCCCCGAACCGGAAGCGGTGGCCGTGCTCGTGCCCGACCGCCCGCAGGGCGAGTTCATCCTGTTCTGTCGCGAACGCGACCCGGAGCGCGAGCAGTGGGATGGCACGCGCGCCGGCCTCGACGGCGCCTGCGAACTGTACGGGGCCGACGACGCCTTCCCGTTCGGAGACATGGACGACATCATCCCCGGGCTGATGGAGAACAAGGAGCGCGTCTACTACACGATGGGCCTCGACGCCGATTTCGACAAGCGCGTCCTGTCCTGGGTGAACCAGGTGCGACGCCGGGTCCGCACGGGCGTCAGCGCCCCGGACGAGTTCGTGTCCCTCGGTCACGCGCTGCACGAGATGCGGCTGTACAAGAGCCGATCGGAGGTCGCAAGCATGCGCCGGGCGGCGCACGTCAGCGCCGACGCCCACAAGCGCGCGATGCAGGCCTGCCGTCCGGGTCTGAAGGAGTACCAGGTCGAGTCCGAGCTGCTCTATGCGTTTCTGCAGGGCGGTGCCCGCTCCCCGGCCTATCCCGCCATCGTGGGCGGCGGGGCCAACGCCTGCATCCTGCACTACCGCGACAACGCCGACACCCTGCGCGACGGTGATCTGCTGCTCATCGACGCCGGGGCCGAGTACGACTGCTACGCCTCCGACGTGACCCGCACTTTCCCGGTCAACGGCCGCTTCACCCCGGAGCAGCGTGCCGTGTACGAGGTGGTGCTGGAGGCCCAGCTCGCCGCCATCGACAAGGTCCGCCCGGGCAACCACTGGAACGAACCGCACGACGCCGCGGTGCGCGTGCTGACCCGCGGCCTGGTGGAGCTGGGCATCCTGAAGGGGCGGACGTCGAGCCTCGTCCGCGAGGAGGCCTACCGCAAGTACTACATGCACCGCACCGGCCACTGGCTGGGGCTCGACGTGCACGACGTGGGCGAGTACCGGGTGGGGGGCGAGTGGCGCATGCTCGAGCCGGGCATGACGCTGACGGTCGAGCCCGGCCTGTACCTCTCGGCGGGGATCAAGGGGCTGGCGAAGCGCTGGCACAACATCGGCATCCGCATCG
>CAYOJP010000239.1:0-5971 GCA_964404305.1 uncultured Gammaproteobacteria bacterium | reverse complement strand
AACTGGCGCGCCCTGAGGGACTCGAACCCCCGACCACCTGGTTCGAAGCCAGGTACTCTATCCAGCTGAGCTAAGGGCGCGTGGGCCGGCATGGTACGACGCTCGCCGCGGCCACGCACGCGCTCCGCCGCGGGGGCAGCCCGCCCCCCCGGCCGCGGGGTCGGAGCGGCCCGGCGAGCGAAAAAGCTTGTGTTATCGCCGCCATGGGTGCATTCTGCGCCCGCGATCTCACGTTCTGGCCTGCCTACCTACCCGCCTGGTTCCCAGGCGCGCTGCGAGACACCCACTACGCTCGGATTGTTCGCTGCGCGCCCGATTGTGCGCGACAACCAGTCATCCAGGAGGGCGAAAATGCCTATTGGAACCGTGAAGTTCTTCAATACTACCAAGGGTTTCGGATTCATTCAGCCGGAAGGCGGCGCGAAGGACGTGTTCGTCCACATCAGCGCAGTCGAGCGCGCCGGGCTGGGCACGCTGACCGAAGGTCAGCGCATCAGCTTCGACGTCGTCGAGGAGCGCGGCAAGAACGCCGCGGCCAACCTCAAGCCGGCCTGAACGGGTCGCGGTGCCGGCGGCCGTTCGCGGCCGCACGGTGACCGGGAGATTCAGGGGCGGGCGGTCCGTAAGGGCCGCCCGCTTTTCTTTTTTTGCCTGCCGGGCGGGACTTCCCGGCCGGCACCCGCCGTCAGCGGCTGAGCCGCTCCAGTTCCAGCGCGTAGCTGCCCGGGTGGAGGAACACGCTGTCGGTGCGCTCGATGCGCGTGGACTTCACCAGGCCCACGCCCGGCGCATACCAGTCGGTGTGCTCCACCTCCACGCCGGCCTTGCCCGTTGCCCGGTCGACCGGCACCGTCGTCCGGCCCGTGCCGCGCACACGCAGGCAGCCGGGGTAGCGTCCGGCCGGCACGTCCACGGTATCGTCGAGGGCCTCGATCGCGTACTCGAGCTGGACGGGCAGCCGATGCGGGCGCAGGAGATCCTCGCGCGCGAAGGTACGGCTCTCCACCAGCCGCAGCCGGCTCGCGAGCTGCCAGCGGGTGCCGGGCGTCGCCGGGAAGCGCAGCAGGAAGTGGCCGGGCGCGTCGGCGGCCGGTTCACCGGCACCGGCCGGACGCACCGCGACCCGCTCGATGCCGGCGTCCGACCGGCGCAGGTAGGCGAGTTCGCCGTCCTGCGCGCGTTGCACGTGCACCGCGGTGCCCTCGTACTCGCCGCCGCCCAGGTCGACGACGACGTGCTTCTGTACGCGCACCTCCTTGCGCACTTCGGTCGTCAGCCGGTACTCGCGGATCTGCCCGGGTTGGAGGGGGAACCAGTCGTCGCCGCCCGCGCAGCCGGCGAGCAGGGTGCACACCAGCGCGGCGCGGACGGTGCGCCCGGCGGGCGGTGGGACGGCGCTGACCGGCGCGGCAGGCATGGCCGCACCATACCGCAGCCCGCCGACGGGCCGGTAGCGTCAGCGCGCGCCGCGCGCGAGCGCGTCGATGTGCCCGGCCAGCGCATCCGGCTTCGAGAAGTACGCCGAGTGGCCCGCATCGAGCGCCCGCACCTGCGCGCACGGCACCTGCCCGTGCATGTAGCGCTGCCAGCCGATCGGCACGGCGCGATCGTCGGTCAGCTCGATGTACGCGCGCGGCACGCGGCCGAAGCGCGCCGCGGTCGTCCGCGTCGGCACGAGCGAGGGCGCGAGCGGCTCGGGCGCCAGCAGCAGGCGCGCGAGCATGCGGTCGTCGTCCGGACAGTCGTGGTACAGCGCGCTGTCGAAGGCTTCCTCGCGGAGCATGTCCCAGCTGTCGTCGGGTGCCCGGTACAGCGCCGGAAGGATGAGCGAGTCGGCGCCGTGCGCGGCGGTGTCGAAGACGGTCTGCCCGTCGCGCAGCAGCACGGCGGCCAGATACACCGCGGTCGCGACGCGCTCCGGGTGCGCTTCGCTGAGGGCGGAAAGCACCAGGCCGCCGCGGCTGTGGGCCACGACCACCGCGGGCGCGAGCGCGGCGTCGAGGAGCGCGGCGACGCAGTCGACCTGGCGTTCCAGCGTCACCTCGGCCGGCGGGGCGTGGTTGCGGCCGTGGCCAGGCAGGTCCGGTACGAGCACCGTGTGGCCCAGCGCGCGCAGGCGCGGTGCGACCTTGTACCAGCACCAGGCGCCGTGCCAGGACCCGTGGATCAGGACGATCGTGCTCATGTATTCCCGTTCCGCTCGTGGACGAGGCGCCAGTGTCGGGGCTCGCGACGCAACGCGCGCTCCGGAAATTGCGCTCGGATTCGCCTCGGCGCAGAGCCGGCGCCGGAGGCGGACATTCGGGTGATGTCGAAGAGAGAGGCCCGGCGCGGATGGGGGAAGCACCCGCGCCGGGCGGCAAGTGCGCGTCGGGGGGGACGCGCAGGAGGAGGAGATCGGTCGGCGGTGGGGGCGGGTTGGCCGGGCCTCGTCAGCGGGTCAGGTCCCGCTCGCTGGTGTACAGGGTGCCCTCGAGCTGCCCGGACTCCTGCAGGGTCAGGCGCAGCAGCACCCGCGTCCGCAGCCGGCGGGCGCGACCGAACACCTCATCGACCAGCGCGAACGGCACGAAGCGGCCGTCGGTGTCGGTATAGCCGGCGAAGATCGGCGTCGGGTACGGGTAGCGGCCGGGTTCTGCGAGCGACATGGTCATGGGTCTCTGCGTGGGGTCCTTGCCGAAGAGCGAGCAAACGCCGTGCCGGACCCGCACCCGGCGGGACGACGGCCCGCAGGATGTGATTCCTGCACGCTTTTCGGCCCTGCGCGTGCGAACCACGTCGCGCTTCCGGCGCCGCGAATCCGGCATCGGGTCGCCGGCGGCGACGGCAGCCCGCCGCCGCCGGCGGGGATTTGTCATCCGTGGACGACGGCGGGGGCGCGAAGCCGCAGGGAGCCGCCCACGGCGATCGCGAGGTTGACCGCGAGTCCCACCAGGCCGGGGTGGAAGCCGGACACCTTGCCGCCGGTCACGAACGGCAGGGGCAGGAAGGCGAGCGCCAGCGCGATGGCCGTTCCGGCCAGCAGCCCGGCCAGTACCGGGCCACCCCGCAACCCCGGCCAGCGCAGGCCGATGAGGAAGGCGGGCGCGACCTGCACGAGCAGGTCGAACTTGCGGTCGAGCAGGTCGACGATGGAAGCGCGACCCTTCAGCGCGATCGCCCCGGCGACCAGCAGCGCGAGGATTCCCCACGACGTCACCTTCGCCACCCGCGTCAGCTCGGCCTGCGAGGCCCGCGGGCGCAGCCAGGGCCGGTACAGGTCGTGGGTGACCATCGAGGAGACCGACAGCAGCGCGGAGTCGGCGGTCGACATCATGGCCGCGATCACGGCGGCGACGACGACGACGACGAGCGCGTAGCCGAGCGCCGACTCCCCCTGCACCGTGCCGAGCATCACGGACAGCACGCGATCGGCGTCGGCGCCGGCGAGACCGGGCAGGTAGGCGGCGCCGACGATGCCGACGACAATCGCCATGAACGTCGTCGGCAGCGGCAGGAAAGCCATCAGGGCCAGGCTGCGGCGCAGCGCACGCGCGGTCCGTGCCGCGTAGATGCGCTGGATCGCCTGGGGATACATGGCCGCGCCGAGGCCGAACATGAGCACGTAGCTCATCCACTCCCGCAGGCGCTCGGCGCCGGGCGGCGTCACGCGCGCGAGGTCGGCGGGCGTGCCGGACGCGAGCAGCAGCCGCGTCGCCTCGCCCAGCGTCCCGTAGCGCCCGACCACGAGCCACAGGATCAGGATCAGGCCGACGAGCATGATCCCGCCCTGGATCGCGTCGGTCCACGCGACCGCGCGCATGCCGCCCAGCGTGCCGTAGATCACCATCACGAGCGCGAGTCCCGCCGCGCCGACGCGCTCGGCGTCGCCGGCGCGCGCGCCCGCCAGCCCCTCCAGCGCGCGTCCCATCGCCATCAGCTGCGAGAGCAGGAAGTTGGCCAGCGCCACCGTCATCAGCACGGCCACGACCTTCGCCAGCGCCGGCGAGTCGTAGCGATCGAGCAGGTAGTCCGACGGCGTGAGGTAGCCGCGCTCGCGGGCCAGCAGGCGCAGGCGCGGCGCGAACGCGAGGTAGCAGACGATGATCGCGATCATGAAGTGCATGCTCATGACCCACGCATAGCCCATGCGGTACGTGCTGCCGGAGAAGCCGAAGAAGGTGTTGCCGCTGTACTGCGTGGCGAACAGTGTCATCACCAGCACGAGCGTGCCGAAGCCGCGGCCGGCGAGGTAGAAGTCCGCGAGCGTGTCGTCGCGGCGGGCCCGCCAGGCGACGCCGCCGACGGCCAGCATGCCCAGCAGGTACAGTGCGATGAAGGCCCACGCGCCCGGACCGAAGGGCAGGAGATCAATCATCGCCCGCGTCCTCGCCCGGCCAGGGCCGGGCGAGCAGCCAGGCCGTGAAGGTCGAGGCGCCCGCGGCAGCGCCGATCGCCACCGCCACCCACGCCGGCACGCCGAACACCATCGTCAGGTCGCCGGCCGGCCAGTACCAGGGCAGGCCGATGGCGAACAGGGCGAGGTAGACGAGCGGTGCCCAGCGGCGCTCGCGGCCGTGCGTGGCGCGCGCATCGTGCATGGAGAGGCCGCTCGTCAGCCGGCGAGCGGGCGCTTTAGCGCCTCGATGCCGCGCTCCAGCCCGGCCAGGGTGAGCGGGAACATGCGCCCGCCCATCAGATCGCGCACGATGCGGATCGAGTCGGTGTGATTCCAGCGCTCCTCGGGCACCGGGTTCAGCCAGATGGCGTGCGGCCAGGTGGCGAGCAGGCGTCCCATCCAGGCCGCGCCCGCCTCGTCGTTCCAGTGCTCGACGCTGCCGCCCGGCATCATGATCTCGTACGGACTCATGGTCGCGTCGCCGACGAACACCGCGCGGTGGTCATGGCCGTAGGTGTGCAGCAGCTGCACCGTCGGCACGCGCTCGGTGTGGCGGCGGCGGTTGTCGCGCCACAAGGACTCGTACGGGAAGTTGTGGAAGTAGTGATGCTCGAGGTGCTTGAACTCCGAGCGCGCGGCCGAGAACAGCTCCTCGCAGACCTGCACGTGGGGGTTCATCGAGCCCCCGACGTCCAGGAACAGGAGCACCTTCGCCGCGTTGTGCCGCTCCGGCACCATGCGGATGTCGAGCCACCCGGCGTTGCGCGCGGTCGCCGCGATGGTGTCGTCGATGTCGAGCTCCTCGGGCGCGCCCTCGCGGGCGTAGCGGCGCAGGCGCCGCAGGGCCATCTTGATGTTGCGCGTGCCCAGTTCCACGGAGTCGTCGAGGTTGGCGTAGTCGCGCCGATCCCAGACCTTCACGGCGCGCCCCTGGCGGCCCTCGTCCTGGCCGATGCGCACGCCCTCCGGGTTGTAGCCGTGGGCCCCGAACGGCGAGCGGCCGCCCGTGCCGATCATCTTCGAGCCGCCGTGGTGCGCTTCCTTCTGCTCGCGCAGCCGCTCGCGCAGCGTCTCCATCAGCCGGTCCCAGCCGCCGAGTGCCTCGATGCGCGCCTTCTCCTCGTCGGTCAGCTCCAGCTCGCGCTGCCGCAGCAGCCATTCGAGGGGGATCTCGCCGACGACCTCCTCGAACAGCGCCTCCAGGCCGTTGAAGTGGGCGCCGAAGATCCGGTCGAAGCGGTCGAAGTGCCGCTCGTCCTTCACCAGCGTCGCGCGCGCGAGGAAGTAGAACTGCTCGACGCTCACCGCCGCGACGCCACGCGCGAGCGCCTCGTGCAGGGTCAGGAACTCGGTCACCGAGACCGGCACCCCGCTGCCGCGCAGCTTGTGGAAGAACTCGACGAGCATGCGCGCCTACCCGGCTGGAATGCGCGGCATTCCCGCCCCCCGCTCCCGCGCGCGGGAGCGGGAGCGGGAGGACACCGGCGCTGCACCGGGCGCGCCGCGCACCGTCAGCGCGCCCCCTGCCGCCGGCTCATGAACACCAGCCGCTCGAACAGGTGCATGTCCTGCTCGTTCTTGAGCAGCGCGCCG
>CAYOJP010000238.1:3738-6000 GCA_964404305.1 uncultured Gammaproteobacteria bacterium | reverse complement strand
GGCGCAGGCAGGCGGAGTCTAGCGACCGGGATCGAGGGCGCGCAACGGCAGGCGCCGCGCCGCCGTCGCGGCTCCTGCAATCCGGGATTGCGGCGCGCTTCGCCGACCCGGACGTCGCCGGTATGACCGCCTCCGGCAGCACGATCATCGCGCTCGCGTTGCAACCGGTACAACAGGCCGGCCGCAGTGATCGACAATTGCGCTCAGCTGCTTGGAGCAGTACGACGGTCCGCTACGCCCGCACCCCGACCGCGCACCAGTACGGCGCACTTTCGTTGAACCGGATGTCGGTGAGTCCGGCGGCGCGCAGCATGGCGTCGATCTGCGCGCGGGTGTAGCGCTGTTCCAGGCGGGTGCCGAAGCGGTCGAGGGCGTCGGTGCGCATGGTGTAGAAGCTGGCACCGCGGTAGGCGGAGAGGGGCCAGGCGTCGACGTTCCGGCCGAGACGCGCGCCGAGCGCGGCGAGGCGGGCCAGGGGCCAGTACACGACGAGGGCGATGACGCGCGTGATGGCGAGGCGGGCGGGGAACGGCATTCCTGCAAGCCCCCGGCGCAGTGCATCGCTCACGCGCCACAGCAGGCGGAACCAGGCCGGGCGGTTGTCGAACGCGTAGTAGAGGTAGACGAGGAAGGGGGCGCCCGGCTTCAGCTTGCTCACGCAGCCGCGGATCGCGCTCGCGGTGTCGGGCACGTGGTGGAGCACGCCGAGTGAGTAGCCGAAGTCCATGCTGCCATCGGTCATCGGCATCGCATCGACCGACGCACAGTGGAAGTCGACCGCGGTCTGGCCGGCGAGGTTGCGCCGCGCGACGTCCAGTGCCTCGGGGCTCGCGTCGATGCACAGCAGGTGCCCGACGCGCGGGGCGACGAAGCGGGCCCAGCGCCCGGAGCCGCAGCCGAGGTCGAAACCGGTGGCGCCGGCGGGCAGCCGGTCCCAGGGAAATCCGGCGAAGTAGCCGTCGAACAGCCGCTGCAGTTCGGCCGCCGCGACGCCGGATTGATCGTAGGTGGACCACTCGCGACCGAAACCGGCGACGGTGTCCTCGTCGAGGTTGGGCATGCGCGCGACCCCGCGCGGTCCGACCCGTCCGACCGGGCCGGACCGGGCGGGGTGGGAAATCAGCCGGCCTTCTGCGCCTGGAAGGCCGCCAGCGCCGCCTGCTGGGCGGCATCACAGGTCTTGACGTGCGGGCGCCCGGCGATGCGCGCGAGCGTGTCCTTCAGGCCGGGCACCTCGGCGACGATGTCCCAGCCGTAGATGGCGTTCATCGTCATGCCGCCGTAGCCGAAGGTGTAGTACGCGTAGATGTCGGCAGCGGTGAAGTCCGGTCCCCCCACCCAGGGCTTGAAGCTGCCGGCGGCCTTCAGCGCGGCGATCGCGCGCTCCATGACCGGTTTGACCTCGTCCACCGCCGCCTGCGACTTCGGCGCGCCGAAGAACAGGTGCGGGTAATGGCGGCGCGCGGACAGCTCGATGTACAGCTCGATGATGCGGCACAGCTCGCGGGTCTTGGCGCGGGCCCAGGGGTCGGCCGGGTAGAGGCGTGGCGACGGCACGGTGTCCTCGAGGAACTCGATGATGGCCGAGGACTCCGACAGGCAGCCCCTGTCGGTCTGCAGGCAGGGGATTTTGCCGACCGGGCTCTTCGTCCGGTAGGCGTCATCCTGGTTGGGCATCGTCTGCACCTCCTCGAAGGCGACGCCTTTCTCGAGCAGGGCGAGTTTCGCGATGTTGTAATAATTGCTGAGCGGAACGCCGTACAGCTTGTACATGGATCTCCCCTTTCGGATGGTGTGATGGCGGGCACGGGTCCGCGCGGCCCATGGGATGGGCGGCTCCCGCGGCGCCGCCGGGGCCGGGCAGGGCGGCAGTGTCGCTCCGCGGCTGCGGAGTCGCAATGGGCGGGCGACCGCGTGGCCTCGTCATGCCGGTCCGGCCGCACAGCGGGTGGAAACGGCATCCCGTGACGCTGGCATGCTAAGGAAGCTCTGAACAACTCCGGATTTGTCATTGCGACCGCGACCCCGAGCGCAGCGAGGGGGCGGAGGGAAGCAATCCACGTAACATCGATGGATCAACCACTTCATGGATTGCTTCGTCCCCCGGGCCGCGCCCGGGGTCCGCGCAATGACCGGTTCTTCAGAAGTTCCCCAATCCGTTGATCGACTGGATCCGGGTCCCGGCTCGGGGGCCGGGATGACGACCCCCTCCGGCCGGGATGACCGTCGCTTCGGCGGGATGACGGTCGCTTCGCCGGGATG
>CAYOJP010000238.1:0-3638 GCA_964404305.1 uncultured Gammaproteobacteria bacterium | reverse complement strand
CGGGATGACGGTCGCTTCGCCGGGATGGCGGCCTCCGTTCCCGACACCCGTCACGGCCAGGGCTTGCCCGGCATGAGGGCGGCCTTGCGCTTGGCGTCGTCGGGCTCCAGCACCATTGGATCGTGCGCCGGGTAGATGATGTCGCCGCGGCGGGCGATGTCGCGCATCGCGCGCTGCATCTGCTCGAGGTCGTAGTAGATCCCGGGCGGGATGGCGCGGCGCACGTTGAGATCGACCTTCCGCACCATGTCGCCGACCAGCGCAATCACGCCGTCGGCGCTCTGCACGTAGACGCACTGGCTGCCCGGCGTGTGGCTGTTCGGGTAGTGGATGCATTCGATGCCGTCGAACAGCTGCACGTCGCCCTCGACCAGCTCGACGCGTTCCCACAGGGTGTCCACCATCGCCGCCACGTCCTGCCGGTCGTAGAACAGCTCGCGCGAGCCGATCTCCAGCGTGCGCGGGCCCATCGGCGCGGCCGCCGCCGCCAGCTCGCTGCGCTGGACGACGATGCGCGCGTTGGGCAGCAGCTCGCAGCCGCCGCAGTGGTCGTAGTGCAGGTGCGTGAGGATGACGGTCTTCACCTCCTCCGGTTTCACTCCGAAGCGCGCGAGCTGATCGGGCAGCGACTGGCCGGTCGGCAGGCGATGCGGTCCCAGGCGGTGGATGCGCATCGCCCGATCGGCGCTGCGCATGCCGGCGTCGACCAGGATAGGATCGGGGCCGCCCTCGATCAGGAAGGCCAGCAGCGGCACGGTGACGACGCCGCTCTCCTTGTTCATGCCCCAGAACACGTCGAGGATGCAGCCCACGTCGGCCTCGCCGAGAACCAGGGGATGCACGCGGTATTTCCTGCCCATTGCAGTCTCCGGTAGTGAGGTCGAACGGTCGGGAACGCAGTCTCAGCGGCGGGCGGCGTCGAGCAGCCCGAGCACGCGCTCGGGCGACAGCGGCAGATCGTCCACCCGCACCTGCCATGGCGACAGCGCGTCCTCCACCGCGGCGACCAGCGCCGGCGGCACGCCGACCGGCCCGCCTTCGCCCATGCCCTTCGTGCCGAGCGGCGTGTTGGGGGAGGGCGAGACGAGGTGGCCGATCTCGATCGGCGGCACGTCGCCGGCCTGCGGGATGAGGTAGTCCCAGAAGCCGGTGTTCTGCAGCCGGCCCTCGGCGTCGTAGCGCAGTTCCTCGCCGAGCGTGGCCCCGATGCCCTGCACGCAGCCGCCGATGAGCTGGCCCTCGACGATGCGCGGGTTGATCACGGTGCCGCAGTCGTGCGCGACGTAGAGGCGCTCGACCCGTACCTGCCCGGTCTCGACGTCCACCTCGACGATGACCGCGAAGCAGGCGCTCGGGTGCGTCGTGTAGATGCTCAGGCTGCCGACCGACGTCGGGATCCAGCGCGCGATCGGGTTGGTCCAGGTGTGCGTCGCTTCCAGATTCGGTTCCATGCCGGGGGGCGCGGTGGTGAGCGGCCCCGGCCACAGGTACATCGCCTGGCCGATCTCGCGGTAGGTCTTGCGCTTGAACGGCGCGCCCTTCGCCTGGATGGCACCGCCGTCCATTTCGACGTCCTCCTCGGCGACCTCCAGCAGGTGGGCGCCGATGGCGCGCAGCTTCGTCGCGAGCCTGCGCGCGGCTTCGACCGCGGCCGAGACGCCGAAGCTCGCGCCGCGGCTCGACCACGCGCCGAGGCCGTAGGGCACCCCGGTCGTCTCGCCACAGACGACGTTGACCTGGTCCGGCGCGACACGGAACTCGTCGGCCACCACCTGCGCGAGGGTGGTCTCCACGCCCTGGCCGATGTCCTGCATGCCGGACAGCAGCACGAAGTCCCCCTCCGGCGTCATGCGCACCGTGGCGGTCTCGTAGCCGTTGAAGATGCTGTTCGGCACCGCGGCGCCGGACGGCTCCAGCATCATCGCGAAGCCGAGGCCGAGGTGCCGGCCTTGCCGGCGCGCCGCCGCCTGCCGGGCGCGGAAGGCCGGCACGTCGATCGCCTGCTCGGCCATCGCCAGCAGCCGCGGGAAGTCGCCGCTGTCGTAGATCGGGCCGGTGATGATCTCGTGCGGGAACTCGTGCGCCTGGATGAGGTTGCGCCGGCGCAGTTCGTTGCCGTCGATGCCGAATTCGCGCGCCGCCAGATCGAGGAACCGCTCGATGCCGTAGTTGGCGATGTCCTTGCCGTAGCCGCGGTAGGCGCCGTAGGGCGCCTTGTTGGTCACCACCCCGAGGACTTCGCACTCGAAGGCCGGCAGGTGGTAGTTGCCGGCGAGGTAGAAGGCGCCCACCAGCAACTGGCCGGCGCCGGCCGCGCGGTTGGTGCCGTCGCAGCCGCAGTCGCCGTCGAGCCGCGCGCGCAGCGCCAGCAGGCGGCCGTCGCCGTCGAAGCCGCCCTCGATCTCCCAGGCGTAGTCGCGGGCGTGGATGCCGGAGGAGAGGTTCTCCGCGCGCGTCTCGGCCCACAGCACCGGTCGTCCGGTGCGCATCGACAGCAGGCAGGGAATGACCTCGGCGTCGATCTGCAGCTTGATGCCGAAGCCGCCGCCGACGTCGTGCGTGAGCACCTGGATGCGGCCCTCGGGGATGCCGAGGGCCTGGGCGAGCAGGGTCCGGGCGAGATGCGGGCTCTGGGTCGACAGCGTGACCACCAGCCGGTTCTCGATCGGATCGTGGTGCGCGAGCGCGGCGCGGCCCTCCAGCGGCGCGCCGGTGTAGCGATGGTGGGTGATGCGCGCGGTGACGCGCCGCGCGGCGCCGGCCAGCGCGCGCGCCGCGTCGCCCGCGGCGAAGCGCCACTCCAGGCAGCGGTTGTCCGGCCAGTCCTCGTACAGCCGCGGCGCGCCGGCGGCGAGCGCCTGCGCGATGCCGGTCACCGGTGGCAGCGGTGCGTACTCCACCTCGATCGCGGCGAGCGCGTCCTCGGCAACGTAGGGATCGACCGCGGCCACGGCCGCGACCGGTTCGCCCTGGTAGCGCACCTTGCCGATCGCGATCGCATGCGACGTGTTCATGCGCATGGCGATGTTGATCGTCGGCGGCAGGGGCTTCGAGATCGCGGCCGCCTCGGCGCCGGTCAGGACCTCGACCACGCCGGGGATGGCCCGGGCGCGGCGCGCGTCGATGCGCACGATGCGGGCATGCGCGTGCGGGCTGCGCAGGATGGCGGCGTGCAGCGTGCCGGCGGGCAGCCGGTCGGCGGTGTAGTGCCCGCGGCCGGTGAGCAGCCGGGCGTCCTGGGAGCGCGGCACGCTCCGCCCGACCGAGCCGCCCGCCGTCGCGGGTGCCTCGTGTGTCCCCGGTGGCGGGCCGGCCGGCGCTTCGCCGCGCAGTTCGGCGGCCGCCGCGAGCACGGACTCGACGATGTGCTGGTAGCCCGTGCAACGGCACAGGTTGCCGGACAGCGCGCCGCGCACGTCGGCCGCGGTCGGGTCGGGGTTGGCCGCGAGCAGCGCGCGCGCCGCCATCAGCATGCCCGGCGTGCAGTAACCGCATTGCAGGCCGTGATGGGCCCGGAAGGCCCGCTGCAGCGCGTCGAGCCCGGCGGGGCCGGCGAGTCCCTCGACCGTCTGCACGGCACAACCGTCGGCCTGGGCTGCGAGCACCAGGCAGGACTTCACCGGCTGGCCGTCGAGCGT
>CAYOJP010000237.1:0-6020 GCA_964404305.1 uncultured Gammaproteobacteria bacterium | reverse complement strand
CTGCACCAGGTATCCACCTCCGGGCGGCACGCTTCCAGGTCGATGTCGATCGCAGTCGGATCATGCGCCGCGGTCGCGCTGCCCAGCAGACCCGCGAAACCGATGACCATCGACACTGCTTTCCTCGCTGGCGACATGCAGATGCTCCCATCCTCGAATTGAGCCCGGGCGTCGGGCGTGACGTCAGCCGCTCCTGGCGGCTACGGCATTGTGCCGCAACCCGCCGGCAACGGTCACGCGCCAGCGCCGGCCGCGTGGCGTGCCGGGGTGCGGGGCGCGCAGCGACCGCGGCGGCGGCTAAGCCTGGCGGAGCGCCGGAAACAGGTCCTTCAGCCCCAGGGCGATGAACTCCACGCCGATGGCTGCCAGCAGCAGGCCGAACAAGCGGATCACGATGTTGATGCCGAGCGGTCCGATCAAGCCGCCGATGCGCCCGGCATTTCGCAGCGCCCACCAGCACGCCGCCGACACCAGCGCAATCACCCCGACGACGAGGGCGAGATGGACGGCACCCGAGCCGCTCTCCACCTGCAGGATCACTGCGCTGATCGAGCCGGGCCCGGCAAGCAGCGGCACGCCGAGCGGCACCACGGCGATGCTCTCCTTGGTGGTCGACTCGAGTTCCTCCTCCGGCGTCTGCCGCGTGCGATCGGGCCCCGCCGTGAGCATGGAGATCGCCATCAGCAGGAGCACGACCCCACCGCCGACCCGGAACGCCGGCAGGCTGGCGCCGAATGCCGCGAGAATCGAGTCGCCGGCGAGCGCTGCACCGACGAGGACACCGAACACCGCGCTTGCCGTGACGCGCGCGGTGCGCCTGCGGTCGGACTCGGTGAAGCCGTGCGTGAGCCGCAGGAACAGGGGGAGGGTCGCGATCGGATTGACGATGGCGAACAGCGCGCCGGCGAAGCGCGCGTACTCGGGCCAGTCGATGGTGGTCGCGATCACGGCGCGCGGCACTCCCGTCCCGGACGGCGCGGTTCGGCAGGTCCGGGCGACCGGGCGTCGCCAGCCGTCGCGGTCACGCGCGCCGGGGCCGGCGAGCCGCCGCCCGCCCTAGGCAAGCGTAAATCCCTCATAGCCCTTCTCCGCGATCCCGGCGCACAGCTTGCGATAGGTGCCGAAGCCACCGATGTACGGCAGGAACACCCTCGGCTTGCCCGGGATGTTGGCGCCCATGTACCAGGAGTCGGTCCGCGGGAAGAGGGTGGCGTCGGCGAGCGCCTTGACGTGCTCGCCCCACTGCTGCTCGGCTTCCGCGGTCGGCTCGATGGTCGAGGCTCCCCGGGCGCGGACACTCGCGATGCAGTCGCGGATCCAGTCCACGTGCTGCTCTATCGACGTCGGCATGTTCCCGAGCACGGACGGGCTCCCGGGCCCGGTGATCATGAACAGGTTCGGAAAGCCGCGGGTGCACACGCCGAGGTAGGTGCGCGGTCCGTCCGACCACTTCGCCGCGAGCCGCTCGCCCCCGCGCCCGCGGATGTCGATCCGGTTGAGCGGCCCGGTCATCGCGTCGAAACCCGTCGCGAAGACGATGGCGTCGAGCTCGTGGACCCGGTCGCGGGTCCGGATCCCCTGCCGCACGATCGTCTCGATTGCCGACTCGCGCAGGTCGACGAGTTCGACGTTGTCGCGATTGAAGGTTTCGAAATAGCCCTGGTCGAGCGGCAGGCGCTTGGTGCCGATCGGATAGCCGGTCGGGATGAGTTTGCGGGCGGTCTCCGGATCCCTGACCACGGCGCGGATCTTCTCGCGCACGAACTCCGCTGCCAGCGCGTTCGCCCGCTCGTCGACCAGCAGGTCATTGAAGCTCCCGAACATCCATTCGAAGCCGCCCTTCTCCCAGTTCGCCTGGAACTGTCGCCGCAGCTCCTCGCGGCCGACCGCGAGCGCGGCCTGGTCATTGAAGTCGTAGGGCTGCCCGATGGTCGACCAGCGGCAGAACTCGCGGATCTTCCCGATGTCACGCTTGAGCTCGTGCACCCGCTCGGCCGACAAGGGAGCATTGCGCGCGGGGATGCTGAAGTTCGGCGTGCGCTGGAATACTGTCAGGTGCCTGGCCTGCCGCGCGATGATCGGTATGGCCTGGATGCCGGAGGAGCCCGTGCCGATCACGCCGACGCGCAGGCCCGTGAAGTCCACGCCCTCGTGGGGCCATTCGCCGGTGTGGTACCAGGCACCCGCGAACGTCTCGAGGCCCGGGATCTGCGGCACCTGCGCCGCCGACAGGCAGCCGACGGCCGTGATCAGCCAGGTCGCCGTGACCCGCTCGCCGTGCTCCGTCTCGACCGCCCACAGGCGGCGCGGTTCGTCGTACGTGGCGGCGACGACGCGGGTGCCGAAGCTGCAGGCGCGTTTCAGGTCGAACCGGTCGGCGACGTGCTCGAGGTAGCGCAGGATCTCGGGCTGCTCCGGGAAGCGGCGGCTCCACGTCCAGTCCTGCTCGAGCTCCTTGGAGAACGTGAACGAATAGACCCAGCTTTCCGAGTCGGAGCTTGCGCCGGGGTAGCGGTTCCAGTACCAGGTGCCGCCGACGCCGCTGCCGCGCTCGAACGCCCGCCAGGACAGGCCGAGTTCGCGGAGTCGGTATACGGCGTAGAGACCGGCGAAACCGGCGCCGATGATCACGGCATCGACGTCGGGTGCATGGCGACTGTCAGTCTGCGGAATGGTGGCCACGGGACACGATCTCCGCGCCTGTGCTTGCGAACGACCGGCATAATCTACACGCTCCCGGCCTGCGCCGGGCGCGGTTCCGCGGTCGAGCCCCGGTCCGGCGGTCGCGGTGGCTCGGCCGCGCGTCCGTCGGCGGTCGCGACTGCCCGCGCCGCACCGCCCCCGGGGCCGTATGAGGGGCGCGCCGGCGTGCCCGGGCATCGACGCGGGCCGCCGCGCCGCAGTCAAGACCTGACCCGGCCGCGCCGATTCGCTACCATAGCGGCGCGGGGCCGGAAGGGTTCCCGCAGTCCGTTCAATGGTGGCCGCGCCGGTCCCCCCGCGACGCGAAGTTGTGAACCCCGTCAGGCCCGGAAGGGAGCAGCGGCAGCAATGGCAGCGGGTGCCGGGGTGTGGCTGGCGCTGGCCACCGCCCTATCACCTGGGCGGCGCCCGCACGGGCGTCGCCGGCGACATCGATGAGCTATCTCGTCCTCGCGCGCAAGTGGCGGCCCCGCAAGTTCGCCGAACTGGTCGGGCAGCAGCACGTCGTCCGGGCGCTGGGCAACGCGCTGTCGCACGACCGGCTCCACCACGCGTACCTGTTCTCCGGCACTCGCGGGGTGGGCAAGACCACCATCGCCCGCATCTTCGCGCGCTCGCTCAACTGCGAGACGGGGGTCACCCCGACGCCGTGCGGCGTCTGTTCCGCCTGCACCGAGATCGACGAGGGCCGGTTCGTCGACCTGATCGAGGTCGATGCCGCCTCGCGCACGGGCGTCGACGACACCCGCGAGCTGATCGAGAACGTGCAGTACGCGCCGACCCGCGGCCGCTACAAGGTGTACCTCATCGACGAGGTGCACATGTTCTCCCGCAACGCCTTCAATGCCCTGCTGAAGACGCTCGAGGAGCCGCCCCCGCACATCAAGTTCCTGCTCGCGACGACCGATCCGAAGAAACTGCCGATCACGATTCTCTCGCGCTGCCTGCAGTTCCACCTGCGCCGGCTGGCACCCGACGAGATCGAGGCGCAACTGGAGCGCATCGCGACCGCCGAGTCCATCCCGGCCGAGCCGCCGGCCCTGCGCCTCGTCGCGCACGCCGCCGACGGCAGCCTGCGCGACGCGCTGAGCCTGCTCGACCAGGCGATTGCCTACGGCGCGGGGCGGCTGGTGGAGGCCGAAGTCGCGGCGATGCTCGGCACCATCGATCGCGAGCGGGTGTTCGCGCTGGCGGGCGGCCTCGCCGATGGCGACGCGGCCGGATTGCTCGGGAGCGTGCGCGAGCTGGCGGAGCTGGGTGCCGATTTCCACGGCGTGCTGGGCGAACTGCTGGCGGTGCTGCAGGCGGTGGCGGTCCGCCAGGCGCTCGGCGGCGCCGCGCCGGACGACGATCCGCGGGTCGCCGCGCTCGCGGCGCGCATCGAGCCCGCCGACTGTCAGCTGTGGTACCAGATCGGGCTCCTCGGGCGGCGCGATCTGCCGCTCGCGCCGGACGCGCGCGGCGGCTTCGAGATGACGCTGCTGCGGATGCTGGCCTTCCGGCCGGGAGCGCAGCCGGCCCTGCCGGGCGCTGGTGCGGGCACTGGCGCCGCCGCTCCGCCCGCGCCCCGCCCGGCGGCGGTCGCCGCACCGGCAACGGTGGCCCGTCCGGCGGTGCCGGCACCGGCCGTCGCTCCCGCCTCGCCTATCGCCACCCCGCCGCATCCCGCCGGCGCGGCGGTTGCCGCTGGCGATGCCGACGACCCCTGGCAGGCGCTGATCGACCGGCTGGCCCTCACGGGGCTGGTGCGCGAACTGGCTGCGAATTGCGTGCACGCCGGTCGCGATGGCGATGCCTTCCGCCTGCTGCTGTCGCCGCGCTGCGCCCAGTTGCGCAACGCCCGGCGCGAGAAGCAGCTCGAGGAGCAGCTGCGCGCGCACTTCGGGCCGGAACTGCGGCTGCAGCTCGAGGTTGGTGAGCTCGCCGGAGCCGAGACGCCGACCGAGCGGCAAGCCCGGCAGGAGCGCGAGCGCGAAGCCCGGGCGCAGGTCGCCATCGAGAGCGATCCTAACGTGCAGGTCATCCTGGCGCGCTTCGATGCCCGGGTGGAATCGACGAGTCCGCTGCCCGCCGGCGGCGCCGACGACGCATAGGCGCGCCGGCAGGCAGTGGTGCGCAGCAGGCACAGGTCTGGAACCTCCGGGAGAGCAAGCGGATGAAGGGCGGAATCGGTCAGCTGATGAAGCAGGCGCAGAAGATGCAGGAGGATCTGCGCCGGGCGCAGGAGGAGATCGCGCGCATGGAGGTCACCGGCGAGTCCGGTGCCGGCATGGTGCGGGTGGTGATGACCGGGCGACACGACGTGCGCAAGGTGAGCATCGATCCGTCGCTCGGCGCCGATGACCGCGAGATGCTGGAAGACCTGGTCGCGGCTGCCGTGAACGACGCCAACCGGCGCGTGGAGGAGATGAGCCGCGACCGGCTGGCCGGCATGACGGCGGGACTCGATCTGCCGCCGGGCATGAAGCTGCCGTTCTGAGCATCCTGCGCCAGTGTCGAACCCCGGGGCGACCGTGAGCGGGCGCGGCCTCATAGACGAGCTGATCGACGCCCTGCGGCGGATGCCGGGAGTGGGTCCGAAGTCGGCCCAGCGAATCGCCTTTCACCTGCTCGAGCGCGACCGGGCCGGCGGCGAGCGCCTGGCGGCGGCACTCGCGGCGGCGATGCGCGGCGTGGGCAACTGCGCGCAGTGCCGCAACTTCAGCGAAAGCCCGGTCTGCCCGCTGTGCGCGAGCGCGCGCCGCGACCGCGGGCTGCTGTGTGTCGTCGAGAGCCCGACCGATGTCAGCGCGATCGAGCAGGCAGGATCCTTCGACGGCAGCTATTTCGTGCTGATGGGGCGGCTGTCGCCGCTCGACGGGATCGGTCCGGAGGATGTCGGGCTCGACCTGCTCGAGCAGCGGCTGGCCGGCGGCGAGGTCCGCGAGATCGTGCTGGCGACCGGCACCACGCTCGAGGGCGAGGCGACCGCGCACTACGTCGCCGAGATGGCACGCGCGCACGGCTTGCGGGTCTCGCGCATCGCCTACGGCGTGCCGCTCGGGGGCGAACTCGAGTATGTCGACGGCTCGACGCTCGCGCATGCGATCCGTGGCCGCCGGGACTGGCAGTGACGGCGCAAGTGCGGATGACGGCGGCATGACGGTCTCGACCGCGAACCTCGTGTGGATCGATCTCGAGATGACCGGGCTCGACCCGGATCGCGATCGCATCATCGAGATCGCGACGATCGTCACCGACAACGAGCTGAACGTGCTCGCGGAGGGGCCGGTGTTCGCCGTGCACCAGTCCGACGCCGTGCTCGCCGGCATGGACGC
>CAYOJP010000236.1:0-6025 GCA_964404305.1 uncultured Gammaproteobacteria bacterium | reverse complement strand
GGGCCGGGACACCAGGGCCGTGCGTGACCGTGCTAGTCTGAGCGCAGCCACGATCGCGCACGCGCCATGCCCCACCAGCTCCTCTGCGCCTACCCGCGCGAACCCGACCGCTACGACGAGCTGCTCACGCGTGACGGTGGCGTGCGGCCGCACTGGCGCACGCTGTGGAACACGCTCGTCGCGGCGCGACCCTCCGAGATGCGCGCGCGCCTGCGCTCGGTCGCGCGCCAGATCCACGACAACGGCGTCACCTACAACGTCTATGCCGACCCCAAGGGGGCGGTGCGACCCTGGGATCTCGACCTCCTGCCGCTGGTCATCGAGCCGGGCGAGTGGGCCGGCATAGCCGCCGGCGTCGCGCAGCGCGCGCGCCTGCTCGATCGGCTGCTCGCGGACCTGTACGGCCCGCAGCACGTGCTCGCCGACGGCTCCTTGCCGCCGGCGCTCGTGTTCGGGCACGAGGGCTGGCTGCCCGCGTGCCGCGACCTGCGCCCGCGCGGCGATCGCTGGCTGTACAGCTATGCCGCCGACCTCGCCCGCTCGCCCGACGGCCGCTGGTGGGTCCTCAACGATCGCACGCAGGCGCCCTCCGGCATGGGCTACGCGCTCGAGAACCGGCTGGTCGTCTCGCGGCAGTTCCCGCACGCCTTCCGCGACGCGCGCGTGCAGCATCTGGCCGAATTCTTCCGCCTGCTGCGCGACGGCCTGTCGCAGCACGCGGTCGCGGACGAGGGCCCTGCTCGCATCGTACTGCTCACGCCAGGTCCCTGGAACGAAACCTACTTCGAGCACGCCTACCTCGCACACTACCTCGGCTTCCCGCTGGTCGAGGGCCAGGACCTCGCCGTGCGCGAGGGGCGCGTCTACCTGAAGACGCTGCAGGGCCTGCAGCGCGTGCACGCGATCCTGCGCCGGCTCGACGACGACTACGCCGACCCGCTCGAGCTGCGCGGCGACTCGGCGCTGGGCGTCGCCGGCCTGCTGGAGTCCGCGCGTCGCGGCGAGGTGGTGATCGCCAATGCACTCGGCAGCGGGCTCCTGGAGGGCGGCGCCCTGTTCGGCTACCTGCCGCGCCTCGCCGAGCGCCTGCTGGGCGAGCCGCTCGCGCTGCCCTCGGTCGCCACCTGGTGGTGCGGCGAACCGGCCGCGCTCGAGGACGCCCTGGCCAACCTCGATCACGTGGTGGTGAAGCCCGCCTTCCCGCGCGATCGCGGCGAACCGATCTTCGGGCACGATCTCGACGCCGCGGCCCGGATCGATCTCACCGCCCGCCTGCGCGCGAACCCGCAGCAGTTCCTGGCGCAGGAACTCGTGCACCTCGCGCGCGCGCCGGTGTGGGACCGCCACCATCCGCGTCGCCTGCGCGCCCGCGTCGTCGGCCTGCGCGTGTTCGTCTGCCACGGCCCCGACGGCTACGTGGTGATGCCCGGCGGGCTGACGCGCGTCGCGGGCGACGCCGACGCGCGCGTGCTGTCGATGCAGCGCGGCGGGGCCAGCAAGGACACCTGGGTGCCGGCGATCGGACAGGTCTCCCGGACCAGCCTGCTGCGCGAGACCATCGGCCCGGCCGATATCGTGCGCAGCGGCGCCAACCTCTCCAGCCGCATCGTCGAGAACCTGTACTGGTTCGGGCGCTACGCCGAGCGCTGCGACAGCACCGCGCGCCTGCTGCGCGTCGCGCTCGGCCGGCTGCTGGAGGGCACCGCCCTGGAGGCCGACGCCGATCCGCTGCGCGGCCTGCTCGGCGAGCCGCAGCTCGCCTCGGCCGAGATCCCTCCAGGTGCCCCGTGGGAGCGCGCACTGGTCGCCGGCATGCTCGACGGCACGCAGCCGGCCTCCCTGCTCTCGTGCGTGGGACAGCTCGCCCGCGTCGCCTTCCATCTGCGCGAGCGGCTCTCGCTCGACCACCTGCGCGCGCTGAACCGCATCGAGGACCGGCTCAAGGCCGCCCACGCCTCGCTGCCGCTGGAGGCCGCGTTCTCGCTGCTCGACGGCACGGTGCAGGACTGCACGACGCTCGCCGGCTTCGTGATGGACGGCATGACGCGCGACCAGGGCTGGCGCTTCCTGTCGATGGGCCGGCGCATCGAGCGCGTGCATTTCCTCTCCCGCGCGCTGCGGCACGCGGCGACGACGCCGTCTGACGCGGGACTGGAATGGCTGCTGGAGCTGGCCGACAGCATCATCACCTACCGCTCGCGCTACATGGTGCGGCCGCAACGGCTGCCGGTGTTCGACCTGCTGCTGCTCGAGCCGGCCAACCCGCGCTCGGTGCTGTTCCAGCTCCGGGGCGTGGACGACTTCCTGCGCCGAACCGGCCCGCAGGCCGCCGGCGCGGCGGACGAACTGCTGCGCCCGCTGCTGCACACGCTCGCCGGACTGGAACTGGCGTCGCTGGTGCACGGCGACGCCGGCGCGATGCGCCTCGCCACGCTGCTCACCGGCATCGGTCACGCCGCCTGCCAGCTCTCCGAACGGCTCACGGAGCACTACTTCAGCCACGTGAGCGAGCAGGCGCAGGCCAGCGTGTCGATGTGAGCGCCGCCCGCTACCGCGTCGAGCACACGACGCATTACCGCTACGCCTCCGCCGCCCTCGCCTCGCAGCAGCTCCTGCGGCTGACGCCCCGCGGCTGCCACTGGCAGCGGCTCGTCGCGCACCGCATCGACGTCGATCCCCAGCCCGCCGAGCGCGTGGCGCAGGTCGACGCGCACGGCAATCGCATCGAGCGCATCGTCCTGCTCGCCCCCCACACCGAACTGTACGTACATGCCGACTCGACCGTAGAGGTGAGCCCGCACGCGCCGCGCGCGGATGCCGCGAGCTCACCCTGGGAGGAGGTCCACGCCCTGCTGCGCGCGGGCCGCACGCCCGCGGTGCTCGAGGCGGCGGCCTACGCCTGGGCCTCGCCGCTCGTGGCGATCGACGGGCGGCTAGCTGCCTGGGCCGCCGCCGACTTCACGCCCGGCCGGCCGCTGCTGGAGGCCGCGATTGCGCTGTCGGGCCGCATCCACGGCGAGTTCGAGTTCGACCCGCAGGCCACCACCATCGCCACGCCGGTCGGCGAGGTTCTGGAGCGCCGGCGCGGCGTGTGCCAGGACTTCGCCCATCTCGCCATCGCCTGCCTGCGTTCGCGGGGACTGGCCGCGCGCTACGTCAGCGGCTATCTCCTCACCTCGCCGCCGCCCGGCCGCCCGCGCCTCGTCGGCGCCGACGCCTCGCACGCGTGGATCTCGGTCTACGTGCCGGACCTGGGCTGGGTCGATCTCGACCCGACCAACGACCTGCTGCCGGACACCGAGCACATCACCCTCGGCTGGGGCCGCGACTTTGCCGACGTGAGCCCGCTGCGGGGCGTGATCACCGGCGGTGGAGCGCAGGGCCTGGAGGTGCGGGTGACGGTGACGCCCGCCGGGGAGTACGACGCGCGGGGCTGACCGGCGCCTTAGCAGGTCGGCGCCAGCCTCCATCGCGGCTGAAGCCGCCCCTGCTGGAGCGCTGTTCAACCCTCTGTGCGTAGCTCCTGTAGGAGCGGGCTTGCCCGCGATGCCGTTCCCGAGGCCGGCGCCCGACCCCCGCATGTCCATCCCGGACCGGCTGCGGTAGGCTTCCGGGCCACGGCACCCTGCCCGCCCCTGCACCGACGCGGAGGACCTGCAATGAGTTTCCTGCCCAGCCACCCCGACCACTCGCTGCTGAACGTGCTGCTCGACCACCCGGCGCTCACCCCGCCGTTGATGGCCTACACCGAGGCGCTGATGCGGGGTCCGTCACCGTTCACGCCGCAGGAGCGCGAGACGATCTTCGCGTACGTCTCCGGCGTCAACGAGTGCGATTTCTGCCGCACATCCCACACCGTGTGCGTGGAGGCACTCGGCGCGCCGGCGGGCGGCATCGACGCGCTGCTCGCCGATCCGGCGCTGGCGGCCGCTCCTCCGAAGCTGGCCCCGGTGCTGCGCTACGCGCGCAAGCTGACGAAGACGCCCGAGCGCATGGTCAAGACCGACGCGGAAGCGATCCTCGCCGCCGGCTGGGACGAGACCGCGCTCGTGCACGCGGCCATGGTCACCGGGATCGCCAACTTCTACAACCGCGTCGTGGGAGGGCTCGGTATCCCGGCCGACGAAGCGCCCGTGCAGATGGGCGGCAGGATGCTGGCGAGCGCGGGCTACGAGGCAATCACCGGCATGCTGCCGGCGTAGGGCACGCTTACGGGTCCGCGGGCTGCGCGACCGCGCCGGCGAAGTTCCGCGTGGCCCGCGCGGCTGTCCGTCGACGGGGCTCCGGCCCGGGAGGCACAAGTGATCGTGGTCATCATCGAGTACGAGCTGAACGACGGCGTGCATGCGGACTTCATGTCGATGCTCGGCACGCTGCTGCCGGCGGTCGCGCAGATCGACGGCTTCATCCGCCAGGAACCCGCGCGGAGCATGGAGGACGGTGCCCGGCTGTTCGAGGTGTCCTACTGGCGGGATCGCGCCGCGGTCGCCGCGTGGGCCCGCCACCCGGATCATGTCGAGGCCAAGCGGCTCGGTCGCGAGAGATTCCTGAAGTGGTACCGCATCGTGATCAGCGAAGTCACCGCGGACTGGGGCGTCGGCGGCCCGGCGCCGAAGGTGCACGACGCGCCTCCGGGCTGAGCGTCCGGGCAGTGCGCGCCCGCCGGATGCGAACCGTCGCCGAGGTCGGCGCCGACCCCGTAGCGAGCAGCCCTCGCCCACCAACGCCCGCCGGTTGTCAGGCGACGACGCCGTCCTGCCGCAGCGCCGCTATCATCTCCGGCGCATAGCCCAGCCCGGCGAGGATCGCGTCGGTATGCTCGCCGACCCGCGGCGGAGGCGTGTCTATGCGGGCGCCCCCGTGCGCGAGCCGGAACGCCGCCAGCGGCACGGTCAGCGACGGCGATGCGCCGGCGCGCGCCGGCAGCGTCTGCGTAACGGCGCGGGTGGCGAGCTGCGGATCGGCGAGCGCCTCGTCCAGCGCGCGCACGCGCACCGCCGGGATCCCGTGCGCCTGCAGGTGGTCCTCCCAGTCCTGCGCGCCGCGCGTGGCGAAGACCTCCCGCAGGATCACGGTCTGGGGGCCGGCCTGCGCGAAACGGCTGTCGTAGTCGTCCAGCGCCGCGATGTCCGGGTGCCCGAACAGCTCGAACAGCCGCGCATGCTGCCGGCGGTTCATGGCGCCCAGCATCAGCAGGCCGTCGCGCGTCGCGTAGCAGCGCGTTCCCGAGAGCGGATGGTCGTTGCCCGCGGGCTGTGGGGACCGGCCGGTGTGCAGCGTGTTCGTGACGTCGGCGCTCATCAGCATGAGCGCCACGTCGAACATCGCCAGGTCGATGTGCTGGCCGCGGCCGGTGCGCGAGCGCTGGAACAGCGCGGCCGCGATCGCGAAGGCGCCCATCGTGCCGGTGCCGTAGTCGATTACGGGCGGACCGATCTTCAGCGGCGCGACCTGCGGCGTGCCGGTCGCGGCCATCACGCCGGAAGTCGCCTGGATCTGCATGTCGTAGGCGGTCTGCCCGCCGCGCGGGCCACCCTGGCCGAAGGCGGTCATCGAGCAGTAGACCAGCGTCGGCTGTTCGCGCGCGAGATCCTCGTAGCCCAGGCCCAGCGCCGCGAGCGCCCCGGGGCGGTAGTTCTCGACGAACACGTCGGCGGTCCGCACGAGCGCCGTCAGGATCCCGCGGCCGGCGTCCGTGGCGAGATCGAGCGCCAGCGAGCGCTTGTTCGCGCCCTGCGTCTGGTAGTACGTGCCCATCAGCTCCGCGTTCAGCGCGCGATCGGGACCCTGCTCGCGGACCTGGTCGGGAATGCGCGGGTGCTCGACCTTGATGACGTCGGCCCCGAGCACCGCGAGCTGGTAGGTCGTGAACGGCCCGGCCAGCACGTGCGTCGCGTCGATCACGCGGACGCCTTCGAAGGGGCGACTCATGCAGGGATCTCCGCTGGGAACTCCACGGCAGACTGTCACCAGCCTGCGAGGAAGTCACGCACGGGCGGCAAGGAACCGGCGGGCGCCTCCTCGT
>CAYOJP010000235.1:0-6067 GCA_964404305.1 uncultured Gammaproteobacteria bacterium | reverse complement strand
GACATCCGGCGACACCACGATCATGTTGTCGTACTTCTGCTTCCAGACCTCGCCCAGCAGCACGGGCGACGCGTACACGTTGTCCACGGGCACGTCGAAGAAGCCCTGGATCTGGTCGGCGTGCAGGTCCACCGTCAGCACCCGGTCGGTGCCGGCGACCGCGACCATGTTCGCGACCACCTTGGCCGAGATCGGCACGCGCGCCGAGCGCGGGCGGCGATCCTGCCGGGCGTAACCCAGGTACGGCACCACGGCGGTGACCCGGGCGGCCGATGCCCGCCGCATGGCGTCGACCATGATCAGCAGCTCCATCAGGTTGTCGTTGGTCGGCGCGCAGGTCGGCTGGACGATGTAGACGTCGCGGCCGCGCACGTTCTCGATCACCTCCACCATCACCTCGCCGTCGCTGAAACGGCCGACGACCGCCTTGCCGAGGCGGACGTGCAGATGATTGGCGATCGCCTCGGCCAGCCGCGGATGGGCGTTGCCGGCGAAGAGCGTCATCGAGTCGAGTGCCACGGGGATCCTGTCACGCCGTCACGGGGTTCTGGCTGGGGCGCCAGGATTCGAACCTGGGAATGCCGGGATCAAAACCCGGTGCCTTACCGCTTGGCGACGCCCCAGTGGTTCTCATTGCGATCGTTCCGGCGCGGTCCGGTATCCGGCGAGCCGCGCCCGCAGCGGCGACACGTTGGTGCTGCGGGCGACGTATCCCCGCCAGCCCGCGGGCACCTGCTCCGCCACCGCGTCCGCCTGCGCCTGCGACGCGAAGGTCGCGTACACGCAGGCACCGGTGCCCGTGAGCCTCGCCGGCGCATGCCCGGACAGCCAGTCGAGCGCCCCGGCCACCGCGGGGAAGCGCCGCCGCACGACCGGCTCGCAGTCGTTGCGGGCCCTGCCCTCGAGAAAGTCGCGCATTGTGATTGGCGGGGAATTTCGTGTCAATTCAGGGTCCTTGAACACCGTCTCGGTCGGGACGTGACAGCCTGGGTGGAGGACGAGTACCCACCCCTGGGGAGGGTCGAAGGGGGTCAGGACCTCGCCGACGCCCTCGCCCCAGGCGGCATGTCCGTGCACGAACACCGGGACGTCGGCGCCCAGCGCCAGCCCCAGGGCGGCCAGGCGGTCGGGCGCCAGCCCCAGGCGCCACAGGTGGTTGAGCGCCAGCAGGGTGGTGGCGGCGTCGGAACTGCCGCCGCCCAGGCCGCCCCCGGCCGGGATGCGCTTGGTGACGTGGATGTCGGCCCCGAGGGAGGTACCGGTGTCGGCCTGCAGGCGGCGGGCGGCCAGGACCACGAGGTCCTCGTCCTCGGGCACCCCGTCCAGTCCGCCGCCGCGCCGGACCCGGCCGTCGTCGCGGATGCCGAAATCGAGCGAATCGCACAGGTCGAGGAACTGGAAGCCGGTCTGCAGCAGGTGGTAGCCGTCGGCACGGCGACCCACCACGTGCAGGAACAGGTTGATCTTGGCCGGCGCCGGCCACTCGCGACCTGCGTCGGTCAACCGGTCGTCCATCGCCTGATCACCAGGCGCACGCGCGCCTGCTCCCGTTCCAGCGTGATTCGACCCGGCAGGCGCAGGCCGCCGGCGGCCACGGGCCGGTCGAAGGCGATACGCCAGCCGGCCTGGTCGAGGCGGGACGGGCGGCCGTCGGTGCCGAACTCGAGTGCGTCCACGGGGACCCCGGGGTCCGGTATGCCCCGCACCCACCAGCGCAGCCCGGCCATCGGCACCGACCAGCCGAGCGCGTCGCGCATCAGGCCTTCGGCGTCGGCCGCGGTCCGCGGCCCGCCCTCCAGGCCCCGCAGCGTGACCTGGCCGGGCTCGCCCGCGAGGGCGATCGCGGTGCGGGCGAGCGCGGCATTGACGGCAAGGCGGAAGCGCGGGCCGTCCTGTGTCCAGTCGAAGGAGGCGCTGAAGCCCTCGCTGCCGGTCTTCACGGCCACGCGGCCGGCCAGCGAGAACGAGTCGAGCGCGGCGAGGCGGGCGCGCTCGCCGTCCCAGTCCGGCGGTGTCGCGGGGGCCGCAGTCGTCGGCTGACGGGTAGCCACGGCGCACCCGCCGACGTGCAGCAGGCCTAGGACTGCCGCCAGCACGACGAGGGGACGAACCGCCGTCCCGCGGTGGCCGCGTCCGGGCCGGGCGACGGAGCCCGCGGCCGGCGCCATGGCGGGGATGGCAAGCACCCGGTTTACGGCTGCAGCCGCTTGATCGTCTCGAGCAGGGTGGCGTCGTCCGGCGTGGACTTCAGGGCCGCCTCCCAGACCTCGCGCGCCGCCTCGCGGTCGCCCTTGACCCACAGCACCTCGGCCAGGTGCGCGGCCACCTCGGCATCGTCGCGGATGGCGCGGGCACGCTGCAGGTAGTCCACGGCCTCGTCGAGCCGGCCGAGCCGGTAGAGCACCCAGCCCATGCTGTCGAGGATGTAGTAGTCCTGCGGCGAGAGCTGGAGCGCACGCGCGATGAGTTCGTAGGCCTCGGCGTACCGGTCGGTGCGATCGGCCAGCGTGTACCCCAGCGCATTCAGCGCCTGGGCATTGTCGGGGTCGTGCTCGAGCACCGTGCGCAGGTCGCGCTCGACGACGTCGATGCGGTCCATGCGCTCGGCGAGCATCGCCCGCGTGTACATGATGTCCCCGTCGTAGCCGGCCTCGAGCGCGCGGTCGTAGACCGCCATCGCCTCGTCGAGCCGGCCGTGCTCGGTGAGGATCTCGCCCTCGACGCGCGTGCGGCGCGCCGACTCCGCTTCGTCGGTGGGGGTGAGTCCCTGCAGCTGGGCGCGCGCGCCCGGCAGGTCCCCGCTGCGCGCGAGCAGGAGTGCGATGCGCAGCTGCGCGTCGAAGTGGTTGGGGCCGGAGTCGAGCTTGCGGTACCAGTCGAGCGCTCCGGCCGCATCGCGCCGGGCCTCGGCGATCTGCCCCAGGTAGTAGGCCGTCTCCTCGACGCGCTGGTTGCGGGCGTACAGGTCCGAGAAGCGCTTCGCGGCGTCGTCGAGCCGGTTGGCCTGCAGGTACAGCAGACCCAGCGCGTACTGCACGTCGCCGTGCTCCGGGTTCAGCGTCGCGAGCTGTTCGAACTGCACCCGCGCGTCGTCGTAGCGGCGGGCGTCGGCGAGCAGGCGGGCATACACCAGGCGCAGGTCGAAATTGCCGCTGTCGCGCGCGAGCGCCGCCTCCATCCAGGCGAGCGCGCCCGGCAGGTCCTCGTGCCTCTGCAGCAGGCCGATGTAGGCGATGGCGAGGCCCGGGTTGACCGGTCCCCCGGCCGCCAGCCGGTCCATCGCCGTGCGCGCTTCCGCCACGTTGTCGGTGCGGATGGCGAGCAGCGCGTAGGCGAGCAGGGCGTCGGGGTCGTCGGACCGCTTCTCGACCAGCCGGCGCATGACCTCCAGCGCCGCGGCCTTGTCCTGCTCCCGGCCGAGGAAGTTGGCGATCATGCGCAGCTTCTGCCCGGCGGCGGCGCCGTCGGAGGCGAGCACCTGCTCCAGGTGGCCGAGGGCGCCCTCGACGTCGCCGGTGCGGATCTTCATCGCCGCGACAATCTGGTGGGCCTCGACCGAGGCCGGCTGCAGCGCCGCCCAGCGCTCGGCCGCGGCGAGGGCGCGGGCGTTGTCGCGCGCGAAGACCGCGATGCGGGTCGCGCGCTCGGCGATCTGCGGATCCTCGGTCGCCTGGGCGATCTCGATGTAGTTCTGCAGCGCGAGATCGACCTGGCCGCGCTGGCCGGCGATTTCCGCCGCCAGCAGCTTGAACAGGGCCTCTTCGCTGAAGCCCTTGATGTCGGCGCCCGTGAGAGGCGTCCGGCGGATGGTGGCCTCGTCGAAGACGAGTGCCGCCGTGCCCGCGGCTGGCGGCGGCGCGGACGGCGGCACGGTGGCGCATCCGGCCGCCAGCAGGGCCGCCACGGGCAGGAACGGGCGGTGGGTCATGGCGTGGCAGTTTACCGGAATCCGATGGGCGCAACGCCGGCCCGGGCGGCCGGTCTCCGGCGTCTGAGACCGCCGATCCGGGCGGGCGTTGCGCCCGGGCCCGTGCCTTGTCGGCGCGACCGGGCATGGCTCAGAATCCCGGGCCGGGGAGCGCCGCGCGAACGGCGCGGCCATGCGCATATGCCGCTCGCGGTCTTCGGGCTCAATCACACCACGGCACCGGTCGGCATCCGGGAGAAGGTCGCGTTCGGCCCGGACCGTTTGCCGGAGGCGGTCGCGGCGGTAAAACGTCTGCCGGGGGTGAACGAGGCCGCCATTCTCTCGACCTGCAACCGCACCGAGCTGTACTGCGAGCTCGAGTTGCCGGACAACCAGGAGCCCCTGCGCTGGCTGTCCGGGTTCCACGGCCTGCCGGAGCACGAACTCGTGCCCTACCTCTACCGGCACGACGAGCCGGACGCGGTACGGCATGCGATGCGGGTGGCTGCCGGCCTCGACTCCCTGGTCCTGGGAGAACCGCAGATCCTGGGCCAGATGAAGGACGCCTACCGGGTGGCGGCGGAGGCGGGCTGCGCCGGCAAGATCCTCAACCGCCTGTTCCAGAGCTCCTTCGCGGTCGCCAAGCGCATCCGCACGGATACCGCGATCGGCTCGAGCCCGGTGTCGGTGGCCTTTGCCGCCGTGCGCCTCGCGCAGCAGATACACGGCGATCTCGCGAGCCGCACCGCGCTCGTGATCGGCGCGGGCGAGACGATCGAGCTGGCCGCGCTGCACCTGCGCCAGAACCACCTGGGCCGTCTCATCGTCGCCAACCGCTCCCTCGACCGGGCACAGCTGCTCGCCACTCGCCACGGTGGCTACGCTATCCCGCTCGGCGACCTGGCGCAGCACCTGGCCGAGGCCGACATCGTGGTGTCCGCCACCGCGAGCCGCCTGCCGGTGCTGGGCAAGGGTGCGGTGGAGAGCGCCCTGCGCGCGCGCCGCCACCGGCCCATGTTCCTGGTCGACCTGGCGGTGCCCCGCGACATGGAGCCGGAGATCGCCGAGCTCGATGACGCCTACCTGTACACGGTCGACGATCTCGACGGCATCATCGCCGAGAACCTGCGTTCGCGGCAGCTCGCCGCGCTCCAGGCCGACGAGATCGTCGTCACCGAGACGCGTCAGTTCCTCGAGTGGCTGCGCGCCAACGATGCGGCGCGCACGGTCGCGCGCCTGCGGGCGCGGGCCGACGAGACGAAGGCGGCGATCCTCGAGAACGCGCGCCGGCAGCTGGCCGGCGGCGCCGATCCGGCCGGCGTCCTGACCATGACCGCGAACAAGCTCGTCGCCAAGCTGCTGCACGAGCCGAGCGTGCGACTGCGCGAGGCCGGGGCCGAGGGACGCACCGAGATCCTGGACGCCGCGGTCGAGCTGTTCGACCTCGACCGGCCGCGCTGAGCGCCACCCGCGCGGCCGGGACCGCAGCGGGCCGCGCATTCATTAGAATGCGTCGATGCTGTCGCCGAATTTCCTCTCCCGCCTGCAATCGCTGGCGGATCGCCTGGTCGAACTCGACGGGCTGCTCGCCGACCCGCAGGTGATCGGCGACCAGGCCGCGTTCCGGCGCTACGCGCAGGAACACGCCGAGATCGGCCCGGTGGTGCGCTGCTACGAGGACTACCGCGCCGCGGAGGCGGCGATCGCCAGCGCGCGCGCCCTGCTGGAGGACCCGGAGCCCGGCATGCGGGGCCTCGCGGCCGAGGAACTGCGCGAGGCCCAGGGGCGCGCGGCGGACCTGGAGCGCGAGCTGCAGGTGCTGCTGCTGCCTCGCGACCCGGCGGACGACTCGAACATCTTCCTCGAGATTCGCGCCGGCACCGGCGGCGACGAGGCGGCGCTGTTCGCCGCCGATCTCCTGCGCATGTACCTGCGCTACGCCGAGCGCCGGGGCTGGAGGACCGAGATCATGAGCGCGAACGAGAGCGAGCTGGGCGGCTACAAGGAAGTGATTGCGCGCGTGATCGGGCAGGGCGCGTACTCGCGCCTGAAGTTCGAGTCGGGCGTGCACCGCGTGCAGCGGGTGCCGGCGACCGAGTCGCAGGGCCGCATCCATACCTCCGCCTGCACGGTCGCCGTGCTGCCCGAGCTCGCCGAGAT
>CAYOJP010000234.1:2523-6073 GCA_964404305.1 uncultured Gammaproteobacteria bacterium | reverse complement strand
GGTCGCCGCGGAGCCACCCGGCACCGCCGCCCTCAGCTTTTCACCGTCGAGTGCAGCGCCTTTCTACTCCGATGCTTATTCAGTGTATATCACGACGCCGGCCGTTCCCGGTGATCCGCGTCAATCCCGGACCGGTGCCTGCCGGGTCGCCCTGCGGCCCGCAGCAGCCCGACGGACCATCAGAACCGGACCTGGGTCCGCAGGAAGAACACGGCCGCCGTGTCCAGTTCCGCGAGGCGGTCGTTCGAATCGAGGGACCGCTCGAGGCCCGAGTCGATAATCTGGATGCTGGGGCTCACGCGGAGCCACGGGGTGATCGCCGCGTTGTAGTACATCTCGATGGCATCCTCGTGGTCGAGTCCCAGGTCGAGCCGCTGCCGCAGAAACGGCACGAAGTCGTCGCTGAACTGCGTCCGCGCCCAGCCGATCCCGAAGCTGTCGTCCGGACGCCCCGGCACCACGCCATTGCCGCCGATGCCCGCAACATAGCTGTACTCGACCGGGTTCGGGTTGCCGTCGGTCGCGCCGACGTTGAAGAAGATCCCGATGCCGCGCCCGGAATCGCCGCCGGGTTGCCACAGGTACTGATCGAGGGCATAGCCGATCATCCAGGTGCTGTCCTCGCGATTCGCGGGCTGGACGGGCACCAGCAGGCCTGGAAAGTGCCGCTCCAGGATCCGTGTCAGCACCCGTCCGGGATCGCCGAGGCGCGGAAACCGCTCGGTCAGCAGGAAGCGCGCGAGGTTGGAGGGATCCTGGTCGAGCGAGAGCCGCGTCTTGTCGCTCCACACGCCGGTGAGGCTCTGGTGGCCGGCGAGGCCCCGGGGCGAAACCTTCACGGTGGCGGCGCCCAGGAACAGCACGCCGTCGTCGAAGGCGTCACCGACGTCGTTATCCATCACCGTGCCGCTCGGGTCGAGCGCGAGCCCCAGCACGGACACGCCCGCCACCGGCAGGAACACGGCGCCGCCGCCGAAGGCCGAGATCGGCACCAGCGCGGTGGTCATCGGCACGCTCAGCGCCATGTTCATGAACTGCGTCTGGTAATTGCCGTAGAACTCGCCGTGCGCCAGATCGAGCGTGTAGAACTTGCCGAGCAGCAGACCGAACCTCGGGCTCAGGAACTGCGTGAACGTCGCACTCTCCAGCCCGCTGCCGGGTTCGAGCGGATCGGGCACCAGGGTCGCGGTGCTGGCCGGCACGAAGGCCCCGTTCTCGCCGTAGCCGCTGTTGCCGAAGCCGCTGTCGCCCTTGACGTTGAAGAAGCCGCCCGGCCACCAGCCGGCCTTGCCGGTATCGACATTCAGGGTGTAGGTGGCGTTGCCCCAGGCGACCGTGCCGGTGTCCTTGCCACCGCTCATCACGGACTGCGGGGTCAGCACCAGGTCGATGTCGACGACCACCCCCTTGCTGCCGAGCTCGTCGCGCGATCCGCTCCAGTCGCCGGTGAGCCGGGGCCGGGACGACAGGTCCCCGCCCCAGGTCGGCGGGACCTCGACCGGTCCCTGGGCTCCGGCGGGGCTGGTGCCGGACAGCAGTGTGGCGCCGAGCAGGAGCGCCGAGCCGCACCGCCAATTCCCCCGCGTCGGGAGGTTCTCCGGGACCGGGACAGCCGCAGGCACTGCGCGCCTGCCGTCGATGCAGGCAGCGAGTGCGGCCGCGCGGGTCAGCGGCAGTGTCAAGGCGCAGTGCTGCATGGCGTTCGCTCTGTCTTGCATGTCGAGGGCCGTCAACCCGAGGGACGTGTACTTGCCACCGATCGGCTGCACCCTGAAGTGCCCGCGTCGCGGGGTGGCGGGAGCCGGGCACCCGTCCATGCCGGCACGCAGGCCACGGCCGCACTCATTGAGCAGGCCGCGATTCTAAGGCCTGCGGAAGCGGACCGATATCCCGGGAGCGGTCGAAAACGAAACACCAGTGGTATCTCGCCCGGCACTGCGGGGCAAACGGCCGGAATCGTTCAACAGCATTGTCCATGCGACTATCGGCAGCACCCGCGCGGTCGGTCTCCCCGAACAGGGTCGGCCGGGGAACGACCCGTCTCCGTCCACGTCCGGAGGGCTCGGCGGGGAGAGGGTGCTCCCGGGGTTTGCTCAGGATCAGTTTGAATCGAGATCCCGTCCGGGTGGCAGCGACTCCGGGCGAGGACGACTGCGTCCACCCTTTAGTAAGTCGATGAGAAGTGGCAGCATAGCGCCTTGCCGGTGCGCATCGTCAGCGCGATCCGCGGCCGGCCCAGCGGTCCTGAGAACAGGGGATAAGTGCATGCACGAGCGATTTACCGAACCCGCGGCCGGGCCGACGCGCCGGAGCGCATGGCTGCTGGCGGCGGCCACCCTGCTGCTGGCGCTGCCGGCGGCGCGCGCCGACGAGGCCGCGACCGCGGCTGCGCAAGCCGCCGCGCCCGGTCCGCGGATCGAGCCCGAAGCCCGCGATCACATGCTGCGGGCCTGCGAGTACCTCCGCGGCAGGAACGCCTTCTCGGTTCATGCTGAATCAACCTTTGACGGCGCCTACCAGAACGGCCAGCGCGTGCAGCACTCGCGAGATACGACCGCGCTCGTCCGGCGACCCGACCGGCTGCACGCCGCGATCGACGGCGATCGCGGCCACCGCGAATTCATCTATGACGGCCGGACGCTCACGATTGCGGACCCGGACGCCGGCGTCTATGGCAGCTTCGCGGCACCGGCGACCATCGAGGAGACGCTGGACGAGGCCATGACCCGTTTCAATCTGAACATGCCGCTGGCGGACCTGGTCTCCGCCGACCCCTGTGCGGCCCTGCAGACGGGCGTCAGCGGAGGCTGGTATCTCGGCCGCAGTTACCTCGCCGGGGAGCGGCATCACCACCTGCTGTTCTCGGCCGTGGCGGTGGACCTGCAGGTCTGGGTGAGCGACGGCGACGCGCCGCTGCTGCGCAAGCTCGTGCTGACCTACAAGGACGAACCCGGAACGCCGCAGTACACCGTGCTGCTGTCGGACTGGAATTTTGCACCGGCGGTCGACGAGGGGAAGTTCGCCTTCGAGCCGCCGCCCGGCGCCCGCAGGATCGGCTTCGTCGAGTACGCCGGATCCGCGAAGGCCGACGCCGCGACCAAGGCGTCGGCAACGAAGGAGTGATGACCATGATCGCACGCAGCGCCGGCGCCGGCCGGCCGGACCTTCAACTCGCGCAGCCCGGTCGCCATCCGATCCGGACAGCGCTCCTCGCCATGCTCGCCTGCCTGTGGGCCGGCGTCGCCGTGAATCCGACCGCGACGCTGGAAGGCGGGCAATGGTACGCGGCGCTGGGCATCGCCGATGCACATGCCCGCGGCGGGCGCGGCGGCGGTGGGGGCGCGCGTGGCGGCGGCGGCGCGCGCGGTGGCGGCGGCGGATACTCTCGCAGCAGCAGCATGGGCTCCATGCGCAGTTCGGGAGCCAGTCGACCGTCCGGCGGCAGCCAGCGCACCTTCAACAGCAGTGGCCAGCGCACCGGCAGTTATGGTGGCGGTCAGCGGTCCGGGAGTTTCGGCGGGGGCAGTGCCTCGCAGCGGGACTTCGGCGG
>CAYOJP010000234.1:0-2423 GCA_964404305.1 uncultured Gammaproteobacteria bacterium | reverse complement strand
GGCGGCAGCGCGGGAACACGCGACCTGGGGGCTGGCGCGGCCCAGCGGGATCTCGGAAACCTCGCCGCGGGTGCGGCAGGCGCCGGTCTCGGCGCGGGTGCGGCACAGCTGGGTCAGGGCATCGGCGGCGGCGAACGGGACCTCGGTGGCGCAGCGGCAGGCAGGGACCGTCAGGCCGGCGTGCAGGATCGACAGGCCGGCGGCGAGGGTCAGCGCGGTCAACGGCAGGAGCAGCGCGGCGAGCAGCAGGGCCAGCGCCAGGAACAGCGCGGCGACCGCCAGGAGCAGCGCGGCGAGCAGCGCGGGGATCGGCAGGAGCAACGCGGCGAACAGCAGGCCGACCGCCAGGAGCAGCGCGGGGATCGGCAGCAGCAGCGCCAGGAGTCGGCGCAGCAGCGCCGGGAAGACTGGCAGGACTACCGTTCGCAGTCGCGCGAGGACCGCCAGGACTGGCTCGAGGACAACTGGGACGATGTCGAGGATCTCTTCGACGACGACTGGTATGACGGCGATTGCGACGGCTGCTGGTTTGCGCTGGGTGCCGTCACCCTGGGCGCGGCCATCGCGTCGGTACCGTACTACTACTACCCGGTGCCGTGGGGTGGCGTGAGCTACTACTACTATGGCGGCGTGTATTACGCCCCCGCGCCCGCCCCGACGGCCGGTGCCGCGCCGACGAGCTACGTCGTCGTCGCACCGCCGGAGGGAATCTCCGTACCCCGTCCGCCACCGGACTGCCAGGCGCTGGCGGTCGACGGCGTACCGTACTGCTATCACCAGGGTGCCTTCTACACCTACGCGGAGGATGACACGTACACCGTGGTCCCGGCGCCGCGCGGCGCCGTGGTGCCCAGCCTGCCCGAGGGCTATACGCGCGAAGCGGGGCCGGAAGGCGCCGTCTACATGGTCTACAACAACGTGCGTTACACGCCGATCTACGACGGCACCGAGCTCGCCTACATGGTGGTGGGCACGGGGCCGATGGGGCCGGGCGCAAGCTGAGTCGCGGGCGCGCCGTGCCGATCCGGTTCACCGGCACCGCGGCAATGACTTGCGCACGGCGTAGCGGCCGGGCCGGCGGGTGACCGCGGCGCACATCCCGCGGGACGGGGCTGCGCCCAGGGTCGCACCGCGGGCGACGGAGGCGTCGCGCCTGCCCGCGAGCCTGCCGCCGCGCCCATGATCGTTCCCCCGACGGACCTGACCCGCACCACCCTGGCCGTCCTGACGCTCGGCGTCCTCATCGCCGGCAGCCTGTGGGTGCTCGAGCCGTTCCTGCCCTCGTTGCTGTGGGCCACGATGCTCGTGGTCGCCACCTGGCCGCTCATGCGCGGCGTCGAGCGGCGCCTGGGCGGCCGGCGATCCGCGGCGGTCACGGTCATGACACTGGCCATCCTGCTGCTGTTCGTGGCGCCGCTCACGGTTGCCATCGCGGCGCTGGCGCAGAACGCGGACACGCTGGTCGGCTGGTCGAAGTCCCTCGAGGGTATCGCCGTTCCGGCGCCACCCGACTGGCTGGACCGGATCCCGCTCGCCGGCGAGTCGCTGGAGCGACGCTGGGCTGCGCTGGCGGCGCTGAGTCCGGCAGAGCTGTCGGCGCGACTGACGCCTCACGTCGGCGGCGCCGCGCGCTGGCTGCTGGCGAACATCGGCGGGATGGGCCTCGTCTTCATTCACTGCCTGCTCACGGTGGTGCTCGCTGCGATCCTGTATGCGCGGGGCGAGGACGCCGCCGCCGGCCTGACCGCCTTCGCGGTGCGCCTGGCAGGCGACCGCGGCGGGCGCGTGGTGCTGCTGTCGGGACAGGCAGTCAGGGGTGTGGCGCTCGGCGTGATCGGGACCGCGCTGATCCAGAGTTCGCTCGCCGGCCTCGGCCTGCTCGCGAGCGGAGTCCCCTACCCCGGCATCCTGACCGCCATCGCCTTCCTGCTGTGCGTGGCCCAGCTCGGCCCGCTGCTGGTGCTGCTGCCCGCCTGCGGCTGGCTCTACTGGAGCGAGCACGCGGGCTGGGCCGCGGCGCTGCTGGCCTGGTCCGTCGCCGTCGGCCTCATGGACAATGTCTTGCGCCCCCTCCTGATCCGCCGCGGCGCCGACCTGCCGCTGCTGCTGATCTTCGGCGGCGTCATCGGCGGCCTCGTCGCGTTCGGCGTCATCGGGCTGTTCATCGGCCCGGTGCTGCTGGCCGTGACCTGGACGCTGCTCGTGGACTGGGTGGCCGGCGGCGCGCCGAGCGCGCCCGGCGCCGATTCCCCCGCCGATACCGGCCAGTGAGCACCTGCGCCCGCGGCGCCGCGGCTAGATAGCAGAGCGGATTTGTGCTGCACCATATATCGGGAAACCCTGGGCGCCGGTGCCGGGCGGGTCCGCTGCGACCGTGAGCGCGCAGGACGCGCGCGACCGAGCGCTACAGGGATGTACTCGAG
>CAYOJP010000233.1:0-6088 GCA_964404305.1 uncultured Gammaproteobacteria bacterium | reverse complement strand
CTACAGCGCGAGCGCGCCGAGGCTCGCGCCCCCGCAGACGTACCACGTCTGGCCGGTGATGAAGCCGCTCTCGGGCGCGATCAGGAACAGCACCACCCGCGAGACGTCCTGCGGCCGGCCGATGCGCCGCACCGGCAGTCCGGCCGCGATCTGCTCCTCGCGCGGATCGCCCTGCGGCACGACGGCCCGGAACTGGTCGGTCACGATGGGACCGGGCGCGATCGCGTTCACGGTGATCCCGTGGCGGCCCAGCTCCAGCGCCCAGGTGCGGGTGAGGCCGATCTGTGCCGCCTTGGTGGCGGAGTAGGCGGTGCGGGTTTCCAGCCCCAGCACGGCGCGCGAGGAGATCGACACGATGCGGCCGTAGCCGGCACCCTGCATGGCCGGCAGGCAGGCCTGCCCGAGCGCGATCAGAGCGCCCACGTGCAGCCGCGAGAGGAACTCGTAGTCGTCCTGCTTCACTTCCGGCAGCAGCGCCGGGCGGATCACCCCGACGTTGTGGACCAGCGTCGTGATCGCGTGGCGGCCGGCGAGCTCGTGCGCCAGCGCGGTGGTGGCCGCCGTGTCCGCGAGATCGACGACGTGGGTCTCCAGGCGCGGATGCGCGTCGTCGCAGGGGCGCACGTCGAGGTTGAGCACGTGATAGCCGGCGGCCAGCAGATCGGCGCGGATCGCGGCGCCGATCCCGCCGCTGCCGCCGGTGAGGAGGGCGGTTCCTGTCGTCGTGTCCTGCATGTCGGATCCTCCGGTGTCGCGGCGTCGTGTCCGTCCCGCCGGCGCGCCACGCTCGCAGGGCGGGGCAGCGGGCCGTGCGCAGGCGCCCGTCAGGTGTGCAACAGGTCGCGCAGCTTCGCATCCTCGAGGGTCGTCGCGCCCTCGGGCACGGCCACGAGCACGCCGGTGCCGGAGCGATCGAGCCGGTTCAGCACCGTCACCCGCGTGCCGGTCGCCAGGCAGGTCGCGTCGAGATGCACGATCGGCATCGGGCCCGCGTCGAGCCGGATCTTGGCGATGTGCCACGGCAGCCGCGCGGCGAACCAGGGCTCGTTCGACGCGTGCAGGGTGGTCGCCGCCAGCACCGCGCCGGCGCCGCTGACCTCGCCCCAGGCGAGCACGGGCCCGAGGCAGGCGTGGCAGATCTCGCGCGGCGGGTACTGCAGCGCGCCGCAGTCGGCACAGGACTGCAGCACCAGCCGACCCTCGCGCGCCGCGTCCGTGAGCGGCGCCCAGGTCGGGGTGCGTCCCGACGGCGGCAACGCGTCGGCGCTCATCGCGCGTCACCGCGACCGAGGATCGCCGCCGACGTGCACAGGCAGTGATCGTAGGTGACCATGCCGTAGCCGCTGACGATGCCGTGCCGGGCGCCGGGCACCTGCGTGCCGAGTGCCTGGCCCAGCACCTGCCGCAGGCCTTCGACGAGCCCGAGGTAGCCGCCGGCGAAGCCCGCCTGGCCGGCGGACAACTGCCCGCCGCCGGTGTTGAGCGGCAGGCCGCCGCCGTCGAAGGTGAGCGGTGTCTCGCGCACGTAGCGCGGCCCCTCGCCCTTGGCGCAGAAGCCGAGATCCTCCAGTTGCAGCATCGCGATCACCGGGTAGTCGTCGTAGACCTGGGCGAAGTGCATGTCGGCGGGCGCGAGAGCCGCGGCGGCGTAGAGCTCGTCGCGGTAGGCGGCCCAGCCGCCGCGCATCTGCAGGTCGTCGCCGAACCACGCGTTGTGGCGCTCGCCGGCGGCAAGCAGCGTCGCGTAGGGCAGACCCAGGGCGCGCGCGCGGTCGACGGTCGTGACCAGGAAGCCTTCCGCTCCCGCGCAGGGCATCACGCAGTCGAACAGGTGGATCGGGCCGGCCACCGGGCGGGCCGCCAGGTAGTCCTGCAGCGTGAGGGTCCTGTCGCGCAGGATCGCGTGGGGGGAGTGGTTGGCGTTGTAGCGCAGAGCGACGCAGATGCGGCCGAAGTCCTCCCGGGTCGCGCCGTGCCGCTCCATGTATGCGCGCGTGAGCAGGGCGAAGGTGCCGTTCGGCCCGGCGGCGCCGTACGGGTACACGGTGTCCTTGGAGAACCGCGAGAACTCCGCGACCAGGTTGCGGAACATGCCCGGCCGCGACGTATCGCCGGCGAGGCACGCCACCACCTCGGCGTCGCCCGCCTGCACGGCGCGCGCCGCGCGCTTGAGCGCCATCACCGCCGCCGCGCCGCCGTAGGGCAGGTGCTCGATGTAGCGAGCGGTCATGCCGAAGTGCTCGGTCAGGCCGACGACGGTGTCCGGCGCGAGCGAGAAGCTCGTCACCGACAAGCCGTCGATCTGCGGCTTCTTCAGGCCGGTGGCGTCGAGCAGCGCGCGCAGCGCGCGGCCGAGGAACCAGGTCGCGCCGTGCTCGCTCGAGCGCACGTACGGCACGGTGACGGGCGCGACGATGGCGATGCCGGCGTAGGACGAGGGGCTCATCGACGGGCTCCGGACGGTCGGTGCGGGCCGGCGCGCATCAGTGGGACCGCTTCTTGCGCGACCGCAGGTCGAGGGCGGTGCCGCGCTCGATGAGCCCCTGGCACAGGGCCTTCATCTCGCCGCGCTGCACTTTCTGCGTGGGGGTCGTCGGCAGCGCCGGCACGAAGGCGAGCCAGCCGGGCGCCTTGTAGTAAGCGAGCTTCTCCAGCGCCAGCGCGAAGATGCCGTCGGCGGTCGCCGCGTCGGCGCTCGCGCCGTCCTGCAGCACGACGCAGGCCATGACCTCCTCGCCGCGCAGCTCGTCGGCGACCGGCGCCACCGCGCAGTTGCGCACCGCCGGGTGCTGCAGCAGGGCGCCCTCGACCTCGACCGCGGCGATGTTCTCGCCGCTGCGGCGGATGATGTTCTTGCGCCGGTCGACGAAGTGGAACGAGCCGTCGGGGCCGGTCCGCACGACGTCCCCGGTGTGGAACCAGCCGTCGGCCCAGGCCTCGGCGGTGGCGGCCGGATCCTTGTAGTAGCCGGAGAAGAAGCCCAGTCGCGGATCGGGGCCGCGCGTGCGCACGAGCAGCTCTCCCGGTGCGCCGGCAGCCACGTCGGCGCCGTCCTCGGTGACGATGCGCCATTCGAGGTGGGCCGGCGCGCGCCCGAAGCAGCGCGTGCCGACATGGCGCGGCTCGTGGTTCGCCATGATGCAGCCCGCGGCGCCGGTTTCGGTCATGGCCCAGCCCTCGATCAGCGGGAAACCGAAGCGGTGCTCGAAGCGTTCCTGGTGACGGGGGTCGGCGCCCGCACCGAAGCCGAAGCGGACCTGCCCGCCGAGATCGTCGTCCGCCCGTTCGGGCAGCGAGAGCAGGATCGCGGGCATGACGCCCAGGTAGTGCAGGCAGGTGGCGCCGCTCTCGCGGACGGTGGTCCACCAGGAGGAGGGGTGGAAGCGATCGAGCTGCACGATGCAGCCGCCGGTCGCGATCATGCCCATGGTCGAGGTGGCGAGCGCGTTCATGTGCACGAGCGGGAGCGGCGTCACGAGGCGTTCCAGCCCGGGGCGCAGCTCGCAGTAGCCGCCCAGTTCCGCGTACCAGCGGCCCATGCGGGTGAAGTAGTCGTTCGACAGCAGGCAGCCCTTGGGTCTCCCGGTCGTGCCGGAGGTGTACAGGATTGCCGCCTCGGTGGCCGGATCGGCAACTGCGGGCGGAGCCGCGGACGCGGCCGCCGGCAGGTCGCCGAGCGAGGGCTCCACCACCGGCAGGTCGAGGCCGGCGGCCGCCAGCGCCTCGCGCATCCGCGGGACGTGCTCGCGCACGGCGACGACGAGGCAGGCGTCGCTGTGGGACAGGACGTAGCCGGCCTCCGCGGGCGTGAACCCGGAGTTCACGGGCGCGATGCTCGCGCCGAGCGCGTTCAGCGCGAGGAAATGCAGGAAGAACTCCGCCCGGTTGTCCAGCACCAGCGCGATGCGCTGGCCGCTGCCGTAGCCGGCCTGCGCATAGCGCGCCTGCAGGTAGCCGGCGGCCGCCAGCGCCTCGGCGTAGGTGTAGTCGATCGGGCCGGTCGCGTAGCCCCGGGTCGCATGGGCGGGGACGTGCACGAACGGCCGCGCGCCATGGCGGGCGGCGGTCGCGCGGAAGGTGTCGAAGACGCTTTTCTGCGGGTTGTCGGAAGTCACGTCGTCTTTCTCTGCAGGCGTTCCAGTATCCGGGGGCCGACCTCGGCGCGCACGGCCATCGCATCGTAGCCCGCGCGCTCGCTGCCGGCACGCGCGCTGGCGTCGCTGAGCGAGAACCACCAGCAGGCGGCGAGGGCCACCGGCAGGGAGAACAGCGTCGGGTAGGCCCAGGGGAAGAGCGGGCGCTCGAAGCCGAACGCGGGCACCCACACGGTCGGCCCGAGCACGACCAGCAGTGCCGACACCGCCAGCCCGGTGTAGCCGCCCCACAGGGCGCCGCGCGTCGTCAGCCCGCGCCAGTACATGGCCAGCATCAGCACCGGGAAGGTGACGCTGGCCGCGATCGACAGCGGCATCGTCGCGAGTACGGCGACATTCTGGCCCTCGAAGCGGGTGGCCGCGAGCATGGCGATGACCCCCAGCACGACCACCGCGACGCGCGACACGCGCAGCTCGGCGCGCTCGTCGGAGTGGCCGTCGCGCAGCACGCCGCTGTACAGGTCGTGGGAGACGGTCGCCGCCACCGACAGCGTGATGCCCGAGACCACGGCGACGATGGTCGCGAACGCCACCGCGGAGATGAAGCCCAGGAACACGTCGCCGCCCACCGCCGCGGAGAGGTGGATGGCCGCCATGTTGCTGCCGCCGGCGAGCGCGGTGCCGCCGGTCGTGTAGTGAGGGTGATCGACCAGCAGCGCCACGGCGCCCAGGCCGATCACGAACACGATCCAGTTGAAATAGGTGATGAGCGCCATGGCCAGCGCCGCGGAGCGCCGCGCCTGGGCGGCGTCGGGCACGGTGAAGAAGCGCATCAGCACGTGCGGCAGGCCGGCGGTGCCGCCGATGAAGGCGATCGAGAGCGAGACGATCGACACCCAGTCCGGGTACAGCCCGCCGGGGGCCATGAGCGCCGCGCCGCGCGGATGCCGGTCGAGGGCCGCCTGCGTCATGCGCGCGAAGCTGAAGTCGAACCACGCGAGCACCGCCAGGGCGAGCACGGTGCCGCCCCCCACCAGCAGGATGGCCTTGACGATCTGGACCCAGGTCGTCGCAAGCATGCCGCCGAAGATGACGTAGGCCGTCATGAGCACGCCGACGGCCACCACGCCGTCGATGAACGGCACGCCGAACAGCCCCTGCACGAGCGTGCCGGCCGCAACGAGCTGGGCGAGCAGGTAGGGGATGGCGATTGCCAGGGTCGCGCAGGCGGACAGCGTGCGGATGCTGCGCCGCTCCAGCCGCAGCGAGACGACGTCGGCGAAGGTGTAGTGGCCGAGGTTGCGCAACCGCTCGGCCATCAGCAGCAGGATGACCGCCCAGCCGAGCGTCAGGCCGACGTAGAAATGCACCGCGTCGTAGCCGGCGACGAAGGTGAGGCCGGCCATGCCGAGGAAGGCGGCGGCGGACATGAAGTCACCGGCGATGGCGAACCCGTTCTGCAGGCCGCCGATGCGGCCGCCCGCGGTGTAGAAGTCGGCCTTGCTGCGCGTGCGCCGCGCCGCCCACCAGGTGATGGCGAGCGTCCCGGCGACGAACGCGAGGAACGTGGCGACCGCGGTCGCGTTGACCGGAGCGTCGGCCGCGGCACGGGCGGCAGGCGCCACCGCCAGCAGCCCGGCCGCCGCGAGCGGTCGGACGCGGTTCATCGTGGTTCGGACAGATCGTCGAGCAGGCGCCGCTCGAGCGGGGCCAGCACCGCCTCGGCCCGCCACGCGTACCAGGCCGCGAAGGCGACCGCGAGCACGCACAGGCTGAAGGCGAGCGCGACACCCAGGGACCACGGGGCACCGGGCCCCAGCGGGCGCGCGAGCGCCGCGGGGGCGAGGGCGGAGGCGACGCCGAACGCCAGGCACAGGGCGCAGAGGGTGCCGGCGAGCCCGAACGCCAGGCGGCGCCGGCGCCGCACGAGTTCCCCATAGGCTGCGTGCGCGCGCAGCGCGTCGATGGCGGTGTCGATCATGCCCCCGTGCTAA
>CAYOJP010000232.1:0-6099 GCA_964404305.1 uncultured Gammaproteobacteria bacterium | reverse complement strand
GGTGGCCGGGTCCGGCTGCTGGCCGCCGTGCAAGCTCAGAGTGTCGAATCGCAGGTAGCTCGGGCCGCTCATGGGTTGCGGATCTCCTTGCGGGGGCGGGCCGCTCGCGCGCCGGCGGCGCCGCGCGTGCCGCGCACGTTGCGGATGAGGTCGAGGTAGCCGCGGACGGCCAGTTCGCAGACGAGCGGGCGCTCGTGCGCCCACGGCTTGCCGTGGCCGACGAACATGGTCAGGCCCTCGATGCCGGCCGACACGATGAGTGCGAGCACCTCGCGCTCCCGGGTCGACACGCTAGGATTCAAGCCGTCGATGAGTTCGTTGAGGACGATTCGCGCCCGGGCATACAGGCGGTCGAGCAGCGCGGCGGCATGCGGGTCGTGGTTCGCCAGCGCCCACAGCTCCGGAAAGAACAGCGTGGTCTGGCGGCTCCCCAGATCCTCCACGAGGTAGCGGCAGATCGCCTCCAGCTCGGTCGCCGCGGCTCCCCCGACGCGTGCCCGGATGTCGTCGAACTCCCGCAGATAACCCTCGATCACGTCCTCCAGCAGGTCGCGCAGCAGGTCGTCCTTGTTGGCGAAGTAATAATGCAGGTTGCCGACGGTGATCCGGGCGGCGGCGGCGATCCGGCGCATGGTCAGCCGGCTGTAGCCCTCATCGACCAGGACCGCCAGGGCCGCCGCGCGGATGTCCCGAAGCCGGGCCCGGCCCTTGGCCGAACCCGCCGTGCCGGGACGATGCTTGCCGGAAACCTTGGTCGCCATGCCCGGGATGCCGGTCGCGAGTCACTCGTGGAAGAATCTTAGCACGTCGCCCTGACGCCACAGTCGCGCGTAGGACGTTTGACCAAAAGCCGAGTTTCAGCTATTTTCCCGCAACATCAGCGGCGCTGTATGTTGTGTTCGGGGCCACAGCTACCGTCTGGCACGCCATCCACGAGCCAAGTTTCAGGAGGGATTCCATGGCCAGATTCGAACGGACCTCGCGCGCCGCGGCGGCGACCTTGCTGGGCGCCGTCATCGCGGCGCCGCAGGCGACCGCGCAGGTGCTGGAAGAAGTCGTCGTCACAGCGCAGAAGCGCGAGCAGAGCGTGCAGGACGTCGGCATCTCCGTCAGCGCCTTCACCGGCGAGCAGATGGACGCGCTGGGCTATACCAACGCGCAGGAAGTCTCGGCCATGGCGCCGGGCGTGAGCACCATCCAGCCGAACGGCCCGTCGAACTATGCGCTGGCCATCCGCGGCGTCGCCCAGAACGACTTCGTCTCCAACCAGGAGAGCCCGGTCTCCATCTACGTCGACGAGGTCTACATCTCCCAGATGTCGAGCGCCGGCTTCCTGCTGTTCGACATGGACCGCGTCGAGATCCTGCGCGGCCCGCAGGGCACGCTGTTCGGCCGCAATGCGACCGGCGGCCTGGCGCAGTTCGTCACCCGCAAGCCGACGCAGGAGACGAGCTACTACGGTGAGGTGACGGTCGGCTCCTACGAACAGGTGAAGTTCGAGGGCGCTGCCGGCGGCGCGCTCACGGATCGGGTTTCCGGTCGCGTCTCGATCGCGACCCACCACAACGGCGGCTACGTCGAGAACCGCATCCTCGACGACGACATCAACAACGCCAACGACTATGCCGGCCGCGGCCAGTTGCTGTTCGACGTGACCGACGACGTCTCGCTGCTGGTCAACGTGCGCGGCGCGCTGCAGCAGATCCGCACCGGCTTCTTCGAGAACGCCTCCAGCGGCTTCGACGCCCAGGGCCGCGGCTTCTACACCCCCGGCGCGGGCAACTTCAACGGCTACGAGGACAGCGACGGCGACGTGTTCGCGGGCGACTACGACAAGTTCGGCCACCAGGACATGTCGACCTGGGGCACGTCGGGCACGCTGAAGTGGGCGACTGATGCCTGGACCCTGACCTCCATCACCGACTTCCAGACGATCGAGCGCGACTACAGCGAGGATTCGGACGCCTCACCGTTCTCCGACTTCAACTTCTTCCTTTCGACCGACGCCGACCAGTTCTCGCAGGAACTGCGCCTGAACGGCGAAGTCGAGCGGATGCGTTGGGTCACAGGCTTCTACTACCTCGACATCGAGGTCAACGACGCCAACGGCGCGGAGACGCCGCTGCTCGGTCTGGTCCCCGGCGGCCTGATCGATTCCCCGACCGGCGCATTCGGCCAGATCGCCGAGGGCGATGGCACCTTCCTCGGCAATGACAATCCATACACGACCGAGACCAACAGCTGGTCGATCTTCGGCCAGCTCGAGTACGACCTGACCGAGCAGTTCACCGGCATCGTCGGCTTCCGCTGGATCGAAGAGGAGAAGGATCACCACTACGAGAACAACCTGGTGGACTTCCAGCCGGGCTCGACCAATCGCAACGGCAACCCGAACGTGTTCCTGAATGCCGGCACCTACGACGGCACCTTCGACAAGAGCCTGTGGTCGGCCCGCATCCAGCTCGACTGGCGGCCGAACGACGACTGGCTCGTGTACGCGAGCTGGAACCGTGGCGTCAAGGGCGGCGGCTTCAATTCGCCGCTCGATCTCACCTGCCTCGATCCGGTGCGCTGCCCGACCGGCTTCGAGCCCCTCACCGACGACCTCATGGCCTTCGACGAGGAGATGCTCGACGCCTACGAGATCGGCTTCAAGTCCTCCCTGTTCGGCGGTATCGCGCGTCTGAACGGCGCCGCCTTCTACTACGACTACCAGGACTACCAGGCCTTCCGCATCGTCGGCCTGTCGACCTTCATCCTCAACGCCGATGCGGAGAGCCACGGGTTCGAGCTGGAACTGCAGACCTCGCCGCTCGACGGCCTGGACCTGCTGGCCGGCGTCGGCTACGTGGACGTCGAGATCCCGGGCATCGACATCGGCTTCGGCCCGATCGATTCCAAGCCCGTGCAGTCGCCGGACTGGACCGTCAACGGCATGGCCCGGTACAGCTGGCCGGCGTTCGGCGGCAACCTGGCGGTGCAGGGCGACTTCGTGTACCGCTCGGAGCACTTCTTCAGCCTGACGCAGGCCGAAGCGAGCACCGAGGATGGCTACGTCCTCGCCAACACGCGCCTGAGCTGGACCAACGAGGGCGGCAACTGGGAAGGCGCGTTCTTCGTCAAGAACGTCACCGACGAGGAATACCTCGTGCAGACCTTCGACCTCGGCTCCGTGCTGGGCATGACCGAGCAGTACTACGGGCTGCCGCGCTGGTTCGGCGGCAGCATCCGCTACTCGTTCGATTGAGCGCCTGACAGTCGCCCCCGGGCCCGCGCACGCGGGCCCGGGGGGGTCGCGGTCCGCCTCACGCCCTGGCAAAGCGCGCCAGGGCGAATGGCCGCAGGTCGATGCCGGGCTCCCGGCCCATCACCACGTCGGCGACTGCCTGGCCCGATCCGGCCGCCATCGTCCAGCCGAGATGCCCGTGGCCGGTGTCCAGGAACAGGTTCGGCACGGGCGTCGCACCGAGGATTGGCATGCCGTCGCAGGTCATCGGCCGCAGGCCGCACCACGGCCAGCCGCGCGGCGTGACATCGGTCCCGGCGAAGTCGGGGAACAACTCGCGCACGAGCCGCCACAGGTTCGCAATCCGTTCGGGCCTCACGGTCAGGTCGAAGCCGGCGAACTCCGCCGTGCCCGCCACGCGCAATTCGGCGCCGATCGGCGTCGCGGCGAGGTGCAGGTGCTCGTCCACTATCGGCAGGCGGGGCGCGCCGAGCCAGCCCGTCATCGGGATGCCAAGCGAGTAGCCCTTGACCGGCCGCACGGGCAGGTCGAATCCGAGGACGCGCACGAGCGCGGGCGAGTAGCTGCCGGCCGCGACCACGACGGCATCGGCCGGCAGCGTTCCGGTCCCGGTGCGCACACCGGCGATCCGCGCGCCGTCGCGGTCGAAGCCGAGTACTGGCGTGTTCCACCGGCATTCACCGCCGGCAACGCGCAACGCGACGGCCATGCGTTCGCACCACAGTCGCGCGTCCCCGGACTCGTCCCGCGGAAAATGCAGCCCCCCGGCAAGCCGGTCCGCCACCGCGGCGAGCGCCGGTTCCAGGGCCGCGAGCCCGCCGCGGTCCAGCACCCGCGCGGTGACACCGACGCTCGCCAGCCCGCTCGCCGCGACAGCGGCGGCCTCGAACTCGCGCGGCGTGCGGAAGACTTTCAGGGTGCCGACCGTGGTTTCGTCGTACCGGAAACCGAGCCTCGCGCGCAGTTCCTGCAGGGCGGCGACGCTGTAGGCCGCGAGCCGGGCATTGTCGAGCGTGTGCGCGCGGAAGCGCGCGGGCGTGGAATTGCGCAGGAATCGCAGCCCCCAGCCGACGAGCGACGGCACCGCGCCCGCGCGCAGCAGGACCGGGGCGTCCTCCCGGCCGAGCCAGCCCAGCATGCGCCACGGGATCCCGGGCTCGTTCCACGGCGCCGCCTGGCTCGGCGTGAGCATGCCGCCGTTGCTGTGGCTGGTTTCCAGCGCCGGCCCCGGCTGACGGTCGATGACGGTCACCTCGCAGCCTTGCTGCCGCAGGTACCAGGCGCAGGCGATCCCGGCCAGTCCCGCGCCGACGACGATCACCCGCATCGATGGCGCCTCAGCACAGCGCCTCGAGTGCGAGCCGCAGCCGCCCGGGCAACGGGACCGGACGCCGGGTGTCGCGATCGACGTAGACGTGGGTGAAGCGGCCCTGCGCCGCCGCCTCCGGCGCGTCGCCCCGGAAGATGCCGATCTCGTAACGCACGCTGCTCGTGCCCAGGTGCGCGACCCGCACGCCGGCGCTGACCGGATCCGGAAATGCCAGCGGCGCGAAGTAGCTGCACTCGGTCGCCACCACCAGCCCGATGACCGGGCTCGTGGCGATGTCGAGCGCCCCGCGCTCGATCAGGTAGGCATTCACGGCGGTATCGAAGAACGCGTAGTAGACGACGTTGTTGACGTGACCGTAGACGTCGTTGTCGTGCCAGCGTGTCGTGATGACGCGATGGTGCGGAAACGCGGAGCGGGCCAGGGGGGGCTCTCGGGACGGCACGGCGGTATTTCTCCGACGGGGTCAAGGGCTGGATCGCGGCCCGGGCGGGCGGCCGCTATCATAGCCCCAGACACCCGGCAGACTGACGCAAATGACCTACTCGTGGCTCGATCTGGTCGGCAATATCGGCGTGGCGGTCGTCCTGCTGGAGTACTGGCGGCTCCAGGCCGGCCGCACGTCGCCGGACGACCTCCGGTATTCGCTTGCCAACGCGGCGGGCGCGGGGCTGATCCTCGTCTCGCTGACCGGGAACTTCAACCTGTCCGCGTTCGCGGTCGAAGCTTTCTGGTTCGGAATCAGCTTGTACGACGCGCTGCGACTGCATGGAATCCGGCGCGGCCCGGCGAGCTGAGCCGACTACCCGCAGAGGTCCGCACACCCATGCCCCTGTCACGCCGCAACGTCGATTTTCTCCTGTACGAACTGCTCGAGGTGGAGGCCCTCACGCGCGCACCGCGCTACAGCGCCCACGACCGCGGGACGTTCGCCGGGGTGCTGGACACGGCCTGGCGGATCGCGACCGAGGCGTTCGCCCCGCATGCCGCGCGCGGCGACGCCGAGGAACCGCGAGTCGTCGACGGCCGGGTCGTCGTCATTCCGGAGGTCCGGGCCGCGCTGCAGGCCTATTGCGACGCCGGCTTCGTGGCGGCGGCGTTCGACGAGGAACTGGGCGGACTGCAGCTGCCGTGGACCGTGGTGCAGGCCTGCGGCGCGGTGTTCAGCGCGGCCAACATCGCGACGACCGCCTATCCGTTCCTGACGATCGCCGCGGCCAACATGCTGAACGCGTTCGGCTCGGCGGAACAGAAGTCGGTGTACCTGCCGCCGATGCTGGCCGGGCGCTGGTTCGGCACGATGTGCCTGTCAGAGCCGCAGGCCGGCTCGTCGCTCGCCGACATCCGCACCCGGGCCGAACCGATCGGCGGCGGGCGGTACCGGATCACGGGCTCGAAGATGTGGATCTCGGGCGGGGAGCACGACCTGTCCGAGAATATCGTGCACATGGTGCTCGCAAAAGTGCCGGGCGGGCCGCCCGGCGTGAAGGGCATCTCGCTGTTCATCGTGCCGAAGTTCCTGCCC
>CAYOJP010000231.1:0-6103 GCA_964404305.1 uncultured Gammaproteobacteria bacterium | reverse complement strand
GCAGCTTCGCCAGGCATGTCGATGCCGGTGCGCCGCCCCAGGCCGAAGCGGCCAAGGAAATCGTGGAGCCGTTCGATGCCCAGATCCTGTGCCAGGCGGTAGTAGTACACATCGCACGACTCCGCGATCGAGCGCCGCAGGTCGACGTGGCCGTGGCCCTCCTTCTTCCAGTCCCGGTACCGGTGGCTGTGACCCGCCAGGCTGTACCAGCCCGGGCACCAGGTCGAGGACGACTCGGTGCGCAGGCCGCTGTGCAGCCCCGCGAGCCCGACCATCGGCTTGATCGTCGAGCCCGGCGGGTATTGTCCCTGCAGAGCTCGGTTGTAGAGCGGCCGGTCGGGAGAGTCCTGCAACACCCGGTAGATTCCGGCGCGGATCCCGCTCACGAACAGGTTCGGATCGAACGACGGCACGCTCGCCAGCGCGAGCACGCCCCCTGTCGCCACCTCCAGGGCAACCACTGCGCCGCGGCGACCGGTCAGCGCCGCCGCAGCCTCGGCCTGGAGAGCGGCGTCGAGTGTCAGGTACAGATCCTTGCCGGGCGTGGGGTCGGCGCGCTCCAGCACGCGGATGACGCGCCCGAGCGCGTTGACCTCAACCTGCTGGTAGCCGACCGCGCCGTGCAGGTCACGCTCGTAGGTGAACTCCACACCCAGCTTGCCGATGTGGCGCGTGGCGCTGTAGTTCGAGGCGTCGATGACCTTCAGTTCCTGCTCGTCGATCCGGCCGACGTAGCCCACGACGTGTGCCGTGAGCTCCCCGTGCGGGTAGTAGCGTGCGAGCTCGGCGCCTATCTGCACGCCCGGGAACCGGTGGCGATCGAGCGAGAATCGCGCGACTTCCTCCTGATCGAGATTCCCGCGCAACGTGACGCTTTCGAACCGGCGCTTGCGCCTCAGCTCCGCGCGGAACCGTTCCACGTCCTCGTCGCCGAGCCGGATGACCCCCCGCAGCCCTGCCAGCGTGGCCTCCAGGTCCGGTACCCGCTCGGGGACGATCTCCAGGTTGAAGCTCGGCCGGTTCTCGGCGAGCACGACGCCGTCACGGCTGTAGATCAGTCCCCGCGCCGGGGCGATCGGCTGCACCTTGACGCGGTTCTCGTGCGAAAGCGTGCGGAAGTGCTCGTGCCGGATCACCTGCAGCACGAACAGCCCCCCGATCACGGTCGCGAGCAGCAGGACCATGCCCACGCCGGCGACCAGCAGCCGGCCGCGGACGATCTCGGCCTCCCGGCCCCGGTTCTTGAGGGCGAACGACGGGCTCAAAGCGGTCTGCCCCGCACCCAGTCGGGGCGGGCTGCCGCCCGTCCGGCCGTCCGCGGCACGTGCACCGTCAGGTCACCTGCAGACGCCTGCGCACGTCACGCAGGACGATGAACAACCACGGCCACAGCACCATGCTGGTCGGCACCGCGAGCAGCGCGCGGGGATCGGGCGGACTCGAACCGACCAGGCCGCGCAGCCACAGCATCAGCGTCAGGTAGACCCCGAGTACCAGCCCGACGACCAGGGCCTGCTGGCCCAGCGGAAACACCCGGATCTGCTGGTGGAGCTGAACCGAGACGTAAGCGACGACGGCCAGCCCGAAGGCGTTCAGCCCGAGGGAGCCGCCGGTCAGCGCGTCAAGGAGAAGCCCCGTGCACCAGCCGGTCACCACGCCCACGCGCTGGGGCAGCGCGATGCACCAGTAGATCAGCACCATCGCGACCCACGCGGGCCGCCAGGCCGCCGCGATATCTGGCAGCGGCACCGCCGCGAGCATGAACGCGACGAGGAAGCTGAGGGCGATGACCCAGGTTCGGCGGGACTTCACTACTGGCGGGCGAGCGGACCGACGTCGGGCTCACCGGTCCCGGCGCGCGGCCACACGAGCAGGACTTCGTGCGACTGGGTCAGGCGGGCGGTCGGGCGCGCGAGCACCCGGGCAAACGACTGCCCCGGTGCGATCTCCACGCGCCTCACCTCGGCCACGGGATAGCCGCGGGGAAAGCGCCCGCCGATGCCCGACGTCACGATCAGGTCGCCCTCGCGGATGTCGGCGTTGGTCGGCACGTACGCGAGTTCGATGACGTCGTCCACGCCGGTGCCGCCCGCGATCGCGCGCAGGCCGCTGCGGTTCACCTCGACCGGCAGCGCATGCGCCGCATCGGTGATCAGCATGGCGGTGCTCGTGAGCGGGCCCACGTGCACGACCTGTCCCATCACGCCGGAGGCGTCCACCACCGGCTGCCCGGCGAAGACCCCGGCGTTGGAACCCTTGTTGATGACGATTTCGTGGGTCGAGGGCTCCGGATTGGTGGCGAGGAGTTCGGCTACCAGCACGCGATCACCGGCCTGCAGCGACGATTCCAGGAGCCGGCGCAGGCGGTCGTTCTCGGCCTCGAGCGCCGCGTAGCGCTGGAAGCGCGACTGCAGCAGCAGGTTCTCCTCGCGCAGGCGGGCGTTCTCGCGCAGGAGTGTCCGCCGAGCGACGAGCGACTCGTCGACCCAGCGGGTCCCCGCGACCGGGAGATTGACCAGGTACTGGACGGGATAGACGACGACGGAGAGTGCCGAGCGCACTGCCTCGAGGTAGCCCAGGCGGTGATCGAGGGTCATCAGGACGGCGGACGCCAGCAGCGCGGCTACCAGCCGCACCGCGGGTGACGGGCCGTTGAGGAACAGCGGCTTGATGACCGTTCTCCCCCTGCCGCGCTGCCTGCCGTGAACGGACCCGGTGCCCTACTCGAGGGCCAGGATGTCGGGCCCGTGCTCCTCGATCATTTCCAGCACCCGCCCGCCGCCGCGCGCGACGCACGTGAGCGGATCATCTGCAATGATAACAGGTAACCCGGTTTCCTCCATGAGCAGCCGGTCGAGATCCCGCAGCAGCGCTCCGCCGCCGGTGAGCACCATACCGCGGTCGGCGACGTCGGAGCCGAGCTCGGGGGGCGTCTTTTCCAGGGCCGATCGCACGGCCTGAACGATGCCGGTGAGAGGCTCCTGGAGCGCTTCGAGGATTTCATTGCTGTTCAGGGTGAAGGTGCGGGGCAGGCCCTCGGCGAGGTTACGCCCCTTGATCTCGATCTCGCGCACTTCGTTGCCGGGGTAGGCGCAGCCGATCTCGAGCTTGATGCGCTCCGCGGTGGCCTCGCCGATCAGGCTGCCGTAGTTGCGGCGCACGTACTGGATGATGGCATCGTCGAAGCGGTCGCCGCCGATGCGAACCGAGTCCGCGTAGACGATGCCATTCAGCGAAATCACTGCCACCTCGGTCGTGCCACCGCCGATGTCGAGCACCATCGAGCCGCTGGCATCGCTGACCGGCATGCCGGCGCCGATTGCCGCTGCCATCGGCTCCTCGATGAGGTAGACCTCCCGTGCGCCCGCGCCCACCGCCGACTCGCGGATGGCGCGCCGTTCCACCTGTGTCGAGCCGCACGGAACACAGATGAGGACCCGCGGACTGGGCTTCAGGAGCCGGGTATTGTGGACCTTGCGGATGAAGTCCTGCAGCATCCGCTCGGTGATGGTGAAGTCGGCGATCACGCCATCCTTCAGCGGACGTACGGCCTGGATGTGCTCTGGAGTACGGCCAAGCATGCGCTTCGCCTCGGCGCCGACGGCGACGATCGACTTCGGACTCGCGGGATCGCGGCCTTGCCGGATGGCGACGACCGAGGGTTCGTTGAGCACGATCCCCTTGCCGCGGGCATAGATGAGCGTGTTGGCGGTGCCGAGATCGATCGACAGGTCGTTGGAGAAGAGCCCGCGAATGCTGGAGAACATGGGTGATGAAGACCGTCCGTGAGCGGTTGCAGCTATGGTTGCCGGGTGCACGGCGCGGGGCGCGACGCAGACCCCCACCAGCCAAGGTTAGCGGACCATCCGTTCCGTCACGCTGACGGGCGGCATCTACACGCGGGGGCTGATGGGGCAGGACGTCGGCGACGCCCCGGCGCAGAAGCCGGTGCGAACCGTCGTAGTGCATTGCGGTTAATCTAACAGTGCGCCACGATTTCGGCAAGCTCGGCGGTGTGCTAAATTGCGGTTTTAGAACGGAAATGCGAACCACACCATGAACATCGACTCGGCTGAGGTGGACCGCATCGCAGGACTTGCCAAGCTGGCGCTCGACGACGGCGAACGAGTCGGACTGGCACGCGACCTCGGCGCCATCCTGGACTTCGTCGCGCGCCTGGACGAGGCGGATACCGTCGGTATCGAGCCGCTCGCCCACCCGCTGGAACTGGCCGCCCGGCTGCGTCCGGACGCCGTCACCGAAGGCGACCGACGGGAGGTCCTGATGGCCTGCGCCCCGGCGGTCGAGAACGGGCTGTTCCTCGTGCCGAAGGTCATCGAATAATCCCTGCAGCCGCCGGCCGCTGCGCGCGGCCTCCTATCCAGCATGCATCGCAAGTCACTGACCGAACTCGCAGTCGCGTTGCGCCGCCGCGAGATCTCCAGCGTCGAACTGACGCGCCTGTTCCTCGACCGGATAGGGCGGCACGACTCCGGGCTCGGCAGCTTCGTCACCGTCTGTGCCGAACGCGCCCTCGCGGAGGCCGGCGCTGCCGACCGGCGGCTGGCAGCGGGTACTGCCGGCCCGCTTACCGGCATCCCATACGCGAACAAGGACATCTTCTGCACCGAGGGGATCCGGACCGCCTGCGGATCCCGAATGCTCGACCGGTTCGTGGCCCCCTACGACGCGACTGTCGTCGAGCGGCTGCGGGCAGCCGGCATGGTGATGCTGGGGAAGACCAACATGGACGAGTTCGCAATGGGCTCGTCGAACGAGACTAGCTGGTACGGCCCGGTGCGCAACCCCTGGGACAAGACCCGCGTGCCCGGCGGCTCGTCTGGCGGCTCGGCGGCCGCCGTCGCGGCCCGCCTCGCGCCTGCCGCCACCGGCACCGACACCGGCGGTTCAATCCGGCAGCCGGCCGGACTGTGTGGTGTGACCGGACTGAAGCCGACCTACGGGCGCGTCTCCCGCCACGGGATGATCGCGTACGCCTCCAGTCTCGATCAGGGAGGCCCGATGGCCGCCAGCGCGGCCGATGTGGCGCTCCTGCTGGGCGCCATGGCGGGATTCGACCCACGGGATTCGACCAGCGTCGAGCACCCGGTCGACGCCTACGTGGCAGGGCTCGACGCGCCGATCCGGGGGCTGCGCATCGGCGTGCCACGCCAGTACTTCGGCGCGGGTCTCGACGCGGACGTCGGCGCCGCCGTGCACGCAGCGCTGGCCGATCTGGCGCGCGCCGGCGCCACGCTCGTCGACGTCGAGCTTCCGAACACCGAGCTGGCGATTCCAGCCTACTACGTCATCGCGCCCGCGGAATGCTCGTCGAATCTCGCGCGCTACGACGGCGTGCGCTTCGGCCATCGCTGCGAGTCGCCGCGGGACCTGGAGGATCTCTACCGCCGCTCGCGCGGCGAGGGGTTCGGCCGGGAGGTCAAGAGGCGGATCATGATCGGCACCTACGTGCTGTCGGCCGGCTACTTCGACGCCTACTACCTCAATGCCCAGCGGGTTCGCCGGCTGGTGCGCGACGACTTCCTGCGCGCGCTGGCGGGCGTCGATATCCTGGCCGGCCCGGTCAGTCCGGGCGTCGCCTTCCCTCTCGGCGAACGCATGGACGATCCTCTGGCGATGTACCTGTCCGACGTCTACACGATCGGCGTCAACCTGGCCGGACTGCCGGCGATGTCGGTGCCGGCCGGTTTCGCCCACGGGCTGCCCGTCGGCCTGCAACTGATCGGCGGTTACTTCGCCGAGCAGCGACTGCTGCAGGTGGCGCATGCATTTCAGCAGGCGACCGGGCATCATCGGCAGGTTCCGCCGGACTACGCGAGATGAGCGCGTAATGAGCTGGGAAACAGTCATAGGGCTGGAAATCCACGCCCAACTGCGCACCAGGAGCAAGATCTTCTCCGGCGCGTCCACGGCCTACGGGGCCGCGGCCAACACCCAGGCCTGCGCGGTCGATCTGGGACTGCCAGGCGTGCTCCCGGTCGTGAACGCGGAGGTGGTGCGCATGGCGGTCAGCTTCGGCCTGGCCATCGGCGCGCGGATTGCTCCGCGGTCGGTCTTCGAACGGAAGAACTACTTCTATCCG
>CAYOJP010000230.1:0-6111 GCA_964404305.1 uncultured Gammaproteobacteria bacterium | reverse complement strand
CCGCGGCAGCGGACAGCTCCCACTCTCCACCCGACCGGATCGACGATAATGCGACAGTGTCGCTGCGCGATCTCGCCGTGTTCCTGTTCCTCGCCTGCCTGTGGGGCGGCTCGTTCCTGTTCGTGCGCATGACGGTGCCGGAGTTCGGGCCCCTGCCGGTCGCCTCGTTGCGACTGGGCATCGCCGCGCTCGTGCTGCTGCCCCTGATGCTGGCGCGCGGCGGCGCGCGCTGGGTGCGGCCCCACCTGCCGGCACTCGCGGTGACCGCGACGTTCAACTCGGCCGTGCCGTTCGCGCTGTACGCCTGGGCCATGGTGTCGCTCACCGCCGGCTATGCGTCGATCCTGAATGCCGCCGCGCCGCTGTTCGGCGCGATCGCCGGCTACCTGTGGTGGCGCGAGCGGCTGACGCGGCTGCAGATGGCCGGGCTCGTGCTCGGGTTCGCCGGCGTGGTGCTGCTCGCCTGGAACAAGCTCGACTTCCGTGCCGGGGGCGCGGGCCTGGCCGTGCTCGCGGCCACGCTCGGCTCGCTGCAGTACGGGGCGGTCTCGCCGTACATAAAGGATCGGCTCGGCACCGTACCGGCGCTCGTGACTTCGTCGGTCAGCGTCGGGCTCGCCGCCCTGATGCTGCTGCCGCTCGCGCTCCTCGCCTGGCCCGCGCAGATGCCGGGTCTGCGCGCGTGGCTGGCCCTCGCGGCGCTCGGCGCGCTGTGCACCGGCGGCGGCTACGCACTGTTCTACCGGCTGCTGGCGCGCGTCGGCGCCGCGCGCGCGATCACGATCACGTTTCTGACTCCCGTCACCGGCACGCTGTGGGGCGCCCTGTTCCTGGACGAGCCGATTACGTTCGAGATGGTCGCGGGCGGTGCGGTGATCCTCGCTGGCACCGCACTCGTGACGCAGGTGTTGCGCCGTGCCCCCTCGCCGCTGGCCGCCTCGGGCTGAAGGGCGGGGCATGACTCGCTCTCGCCATCGCGCGGCCGGCCGGGGCGGGAGTCCTCCCGGGCACGGCGCGGGAGCGGAGCCGGGACGCCGCAGCCAGGCACCATGCACATCCGCGCCCTGACGATCCTGTGCGCCGCCGACGCCGATCCGGCGCCGGTCCGCGCGCTCGTGGCCGCGGCCCGCGCGGTGCTGCCGGACGCGCCGCAGTCGATCCGGGTGGCGCTGCCGCCGTTTCCCGACTGGGCCGCCGACGCCGCGGCGGTCGCCCGCGCCGCGGCGCGCTGGCGCGCGGCGGGCGCGCACTACGTCGCCGCCGGCCCGGTGCTGCTGCGGCACGACCCGGCCTGGCTCGCCCGCGTGCCGGAGCTGGTCGGCGCAGCGGAGCCCGTCTTCACCTGCGCCGAGATCGCCGCGGACGGCCGGCTCGACACCGCCCGGCTGCAGGCGGTGGCCGGCCTCGTCGTCGCCCTCGCGCGCCAGCGCGCGGACGGCTTCGCGAACCTGTACTTCACCGCGCTGGCCGGCTGCGATGCGGGCACGCCGTGGTTCCCGGCGAGCTGGCACGGCGGCGGCGGCACGACCTGCGCACTGGCGGTCGAGGGCGCCGGCGCCGCGCTCGCGGCAATCGGAGGCGCCGCCACGCTCGCGCAGGCCCGCGAGCGGCTGGTCGCCGCGATCGAGGCCGAGTGCGCGCCGGTCGCGCAGGCGCTGGCGGCGCTGGCGCTGGCGCACGGCGTCGCGTTCGGCGGGATCGACTACGCACTCGCCCCGCACCCGGCCCGCGAGCGCAGCATCGGTGCGGCGCTGGAGGCGCTCGGCGTGCCGGCGGCCGGCGGGCCGGGCAGCGTCGCGGCGGCGGCCTTCCTGGCCGATGCCGTGCAGCGCGCCCGCTTCCCGCGCTGCGGGTTCTCCTCGCTGATGCTGCCGGTGCTGGAGGACGCGGTGCTCGGCGAGCGGGCCCGCGACGGCACGCTGACGCTGTCCGCGCTGCTCGCGATGTGCGCGGTGTGCGGCACCGGCCTCGACACGGTGCCGCTGCCGGGCGCCGCGACCGTCGCGCAGCTGGCGGCGGTGCTCGCCGATCTCGCCGCGCTGGCGCTGCGGACCGGCAAGCCGCTCACCGCGCGGCTGATGCCGATCCCGGGCGCGCGGGCCGGGGATCCCGTGGACATCCCCTTCGAGTACTTCGCCCCGGCGCGGGTGCTGGCGCTGGCCGGCCCGGGCCTCGCGCCGCCGCTGGCGGCCGGGGAGCCGGTGTCGTTGCTGCGCCTCGCGGCGCGGCCGTAGGAGCGGCGGCTCTCAGCCCGGCGGCAGCCGGTCGAACCGCGCGCGCAGCGCCGCCAGCTCGTCGCGCAGTTCCCGCATGTCGGCGCGGATCTCGTGGCGCAGTTCGCGCTCCTCCTCGCCGACCAGGCGTTCGACCTTGTCCAGCAGCTCGCGGATCCCCTGGTGCATCTCCCGCCGCAGGACGCGCTCCTCGTCGCCGATGAGGACCTCGAAACGCTCGCGCAGGTCGCGCAGGTCACGGTGCGTCTCGCGGCGCAGGCGCTTCTCGTCCTCGCCGACGAAGAAGGCGACGATGCTGGCGGTGACGACCGACAGCAGCGTGAAGCCGATGACGACCATGAGCGCGGCGAACAGGCGCGCCGGCCACGTGGTCGGCACGTAGTCGCCGTAGCCGACGGTCGTGCCGGTGACGAACGCCAGCCACAGCCCCTCGCCGTACGAATTGATCGTGGGCTCGATGTAGTAGAAGCCGGCGCCGGCCAGCGCGAGCGAGAGGATGGCGAACCCGACGACATAGGGCACGCTCGACGGCAGGAACGCGAGGCGGACGGCGCCGACCGCGCGCGTGAGGAGCAGCGCCACGAGCGCGCTGCGCAGCAGCCGGCCGATGGCAATCCAGCCTGTGCTCGCGCCAGCGAGGCTCAGGAATCCGGTGACGATGATGACCAGGCCGAGCCAGTTGCGCGCGACGTAGCGCATGGGCGCGCGCACGCGGCCCAGCATCCAGCAGTACTCGGCGATGAAGGCGAACAGCACCAGCGCCTCGATACCGTAGCCTGCCGCGCGCGGCAGCGGATCCTCGGCGTGCTCGATCAGGTAGAACGCCGGCAGCGCGGCCAGCGCGACGATGATCATGAGCCAGTGCAGGCGCCGGTCCCAGTGCCGTGCGACCGCGTCCTCGTTGGGCGCCACGCCGGCCACTCCCAGCCAGATGCGGATGTCGTCGCCGGTCAAGGTACAATTCGAACGGTTGCGCCGGGTGTGGCGCAATGCGGCGCCGGAGCCGGGCCGGGCGTGCGCCGGCGCGAGGGCGGGTCGCTATCGCCCGGCACGTCCGCGCTGACCGTAGTGTCGACTGACTGGCGGTGCCTGTGACTATGCATGGTCCGTACGCCGAATTCGCGCTGCTGCTGCTGCTGTCGGCCGTCACGGCGGCGGTGTTCGTGCGCCTGCGACAGCCGGCGTTGATAGCATACATCGCCGTCGGCATCATTGCCGGCCCCTCCGTGCTCGGCCTGGTGCAGGCGCACGACCAGATCGACCTGCTGGCGCAGGTCGGCGTCACCGTGCTGCTGTTCGTCGTCGGCCTCAAGCTCGATCTCCAGCACGTCCGCCACATCGGGCCCGTCGCGCTCGCCACGGGCCTGGGTCAGCTCGCGTTCACGATCGTGATCGGCTTCGCGCTGGTGCTGGCCCTCGGCAAGGGCGCGATGGAGGCGCTGTACGTCGCAGTCGCCCTCACCTTTTCGAGCACCATCATCATCGTCAAGCTGCTCTCCGACAAGCGCGAACTCGATTCGCTGCACGGGCGGATCGCCGTCGGGTTCCTGATCGTGCAGGATCTGGCGGTCGTGCTGGCGATGATGGTCATGAGCGCGCTGCGCGGGGCGGCCGAAGTGACGCTGCTCGAGCTGGCCGGCTCGCTGGCGCTGCGGCTGGTGCTGGGCGTCGCCGCGATCGCGCTGCTGATGCACTACGTGCTGCCCAGGGTGGTCACGGTCATGGCACGCTCGCAGGAACTGCTCCTCGTGTTCGCCATCGCCTGGGGCACCGTGCTGGCGGCGCTCGGGGAATGGGCGGGGTTCAGCAAGGAAGCCGGCGCGTTCCTCGCCGGCTTCTCGCTCGCCTCGACCGCGTACCGAGGGGCGATGAGCGCGCGCCTGGCGGGGATCCGCGATTTCCTCCTGCTGTTCTTCTTCCTGGATCTGGGAGCCCGCCTCGATCTCTCCACGCTGGGCACCGAAGTGACGTCGGCCGTCGTGTTGTCGGGGTTCGTGCTGATCGGAAATCCGCTGATAGTGATGGCCATCATGGGCTATATGGGTTATCGCAGACGCACCGGCTTCCTGGCCGGGCTGACCGTAGCGCAGATCAGCGAATTCTCGATCGTGTTCGTCGCCATGGGCATCTCGCTCGGCCACGTCGGCCAGGACGTGCTCGGACTGACGACGCTCGTCGGTCTCGTCACCATCATGCTGTCGACCTACATGATCCTGTACTCGTATCCGCTGTACGAGCGGCTCGCGCCGTACCTGCGGGTATTCGAGCGGCGCCGGCCGCATCGCGAAATGGCCGTGGAGCGCCAGACGCGACCGTCCGGGCAACCGTCGGTGATCGTATTCGGCCTCGGACGCTATGGCGGTCGCCTCCTCGCCCGCCTGCGCGCGAGCGGCGTGGAGGCGCTGGGGATGGACTTCGATCCGGAGGTGGTGCGCGAACTGCGCCAGCGCGGACTGCCGGTGCGCTACGGTGACGGCGAGGATCAGCACTTCCTCGAGTTGCTGCCCCTGCGCGGCGCCGACTGGGTGGTCACGACGTTCCCCGCGTGGGAGTCCAACCGCGCCTTCCTGCATGCGCTGCGCGCCGCCGGGTTCACCGGCCGCATCGCCGCGGTCGTGCGGGACGACGGGCATGGCCGGGCGCTCGAGCAGGCGGGCGTCGAGCGGGTACTGAATCCCTTCGATGACGGCGCAGACCATGCTGCCCACACGCTCGTTACCGACATTCTGACCCGGGAGAAAACCCCATGACGCGACTGCGCACCGTGCTGGCGGCCACCGACCTGTCCGCGCCCTCCCGTCATGCAGCCGCTCGCGCGGCCCGCATCGCCAGCGAAGCGGACGCGGCGCTTGCGTTCGTCCACGTGCTGAATGGCAGCGCCCTGGAGAGCCTGCGCCGCGCGCTGGGGGAGCAGGGCGCGGCGGTGGAGGGGCAACTGCTGGAGTCCACGCGCGCGGAACTGCAGCGTCTCGCCGGCGCCGTGGGCGAGCCGTTCGGCCTGACCCCGTCCGCGTACCTCGGCCGCGGCGGCGTCGTTGCGGAAATCGTGGCCCGGGCCGAGGCAATCGATGCGGATCTGCTCGTGCTCGGGGCGCGCGGGGCGGGTTTCCTGCGGCACATCCTGCTCGGGACGACGGCCGAACGGCTGCTACGCAAGACGCTGCGGCCGCTGCTGGTTGTCAAGCAGACCGCGCACGAAGCCTACCGCAGGGTGCTGCTGCCGGTGGATTTCTCGCCCTGGACCCTGCCGGCGATCGACTTCGCCCGGAGCGTGGCGCCCGGCGCCGAACTCGTGCTGGTGCATGCCTGCGACGTGCCCTTCGAGGGCAAGATGCGCATCGCCGGCGTGGATGAGGTGACGATGCGGCTGTACCGGAGCGAAGCCCGCCGCGAAGCGCTGGAGCGCATGCGCCGGCTGATGACGGACGCCAGTCTCGAGCCGGGCGCGGTGCCGTGCATCGTGCAGCACGGTGATCCGTCGCCGCTGATCCTCGAGCAGGAGCAGGAGCAGGACTGCGACCTCATCGTGATGGGCAAGCACGGCAACAGTGCGCTGGAAGAACTGCTGCTCGGCAGCGTGACCAAGCACGTGCTGGCCGAATCGAGCTGCGACGTGCTGGTGGCGACGCGCGCCGCAGGTTGAAGCCCGCTGTCGGCACCGCTCACGTCTGCGCGGCCGCGAGCGCCTGGTCGATGTCCCAGAGGATGTCGTCGAGGGTCTCGAGCCCCACCGAGATCCGGATCATCTCCGGGCTGATGCCCGCGGCCCGCTGCTGATCCTCGTTCAACTGGCGGTGCGTGGTCGAGGCGGGATGGATCACCAGCGTCTTCGCGTCGCCGATGTTGGCGAGGTGGCTCATGAACTGCGCCGCCTCGA
>CAYOJP010000229.1:0-6116 GCA_964404305.1 uncultured Gammaproteobacteria bacterium | reverse complement strand
AGCCGCGATAGCGTCGGTGCCAACCCCGGGGAGGGCCATCGCGGGCAAGCCCGCTTCTACAGGCGCTACGCATCAACGCTGGAGCAAGGCTCCTGCAGGAGCGGCTTCAGCCGCGACAGGCGTCGACACCGCCCTCAAGTCCGCGGCACCGGCGGCCGATAAGTGGTACGAACCGCGGGCATCCTGCCCGTCGGCCTGCACCGGACCGTATCCGCCGATGGACGATCTAGACGACCTCGCCGCCAGGCTCCAGCGCTTCCGGCCCTTCGACGCCTACGACGCCGAAGACCTGCTCGTCTTTGCCAGTCGCGCGCACCAGGACCGCGTCGGTCCCGGGCAGACGCTCTTTCACGTCGGCGACAACGACCTGTGGACCTTCTGCCTCGTCGAGGGCACGGTCGAGCTGGTCGCGGCCGATGGCCGCGCGATCACGATCACGGCCGGCACGTCGGCGGCCGGCAAGCCGCTTTCGCCGCTGAAGCCGCGCCTGCACACGGCGCGCACCCGCGGCCCGGCGACGCTGGTCTTCCTGGACACGAGCGGACTGTCGCCGCTGCACGAGATGGCGCGGCCGTGCAAGGCGGAAATGGATGTCGACTACATCGATATCGACGTGGGCGATGGCGGCGGCCACGAGGCTGCGGCAGTGCCGGCCAGCACGCGCGAGGCGCTGCTCGGCGGCAGCCTCACGCTGCCCACCCTGCCGGAAGTCGCGCTGCGCGCGCGGCGGTTGATCGATTCGGAGAGTTCCGACACCGCCCGGATCGCCGCGGCCGTCGGTTCCGATCCGGCCATCGCCGCCAAGCTCATCAAGGCCGCCAACAGCCCGCTGTACCGCGGGCAGACGCCGGTATCGACCTGCGAGACGGCGATCCAGCGGCTGGGCCTGCGCAGCACGCGCGCCCTGGTGCTGGCCTTCGCGATGCGCGAACTGTTCCAGACCGGCTCGCCGGCCCTGACCGAGCGGATGCGCCGGATCTGGGAGCACTGCAACGAGGTCGCCGCGATCGCGTTCGTGATCGCGCGGCTGAGCGACACCTTCGAACCGGAGGAAGCCATGCTCGCAGGCCTGCTGCACGACATCGGCGTGCTGCCGGTGCTGCACCGCTGCGCGCAGGAACCGGCGCTCGCGGCGGACCCGGCCGGCATCGACGCGCTCGTGTCCGAACTGCGCGCCGAACTCGGCGCGACCATCCTGCAGCGCTGGAACTTCCCGCCGGCGTTCATCACCGCGGCGCGCGAAGCCGACGACTGGTGGCGCGATCCGCACCCGGACGCGGAACTCGCCGACATCATCGCCATCGCGCAGTTGCACGCCTGGATCGGCAAGCCGGGCCGGCCGCGGCTGCCGGCGCTGCCGAGCCTGCCGGCCTTCCGGCGGTTGTTCCCGGGCGCCGTCGGCCCGGAACTGGGCCAGTGCATCCTGGCCGAGGCGGCCGCGCAGATCGCAGAGGCGCGGGGGCTGCTCGCCGCATGAGCCGCTCGGCACAGCCGCGCAATCGGCCGGGGCGTCGTCGTGCTTGCTCCGCGACCGCCGCCGCCGACGGGATCGCCGAATATGCGCCGACGATGCTGTGGCGCAGCGACGCCGGCGGGGCGATGAATTTCCTCAACCGCTGCTATCTCGACTTCGCCGGCGTCGATCTCGCCACGGCGCTGCGGCCGGAAACGTGGATCGGGCTGGTCCACCCCGAGGATCGCGAGCGGGCGATGCGGGGCTACATCGACGCCCTGCGCCAGCACGCGCCGCTCGCACTCGAGTACCGGCTGCGGCGCGCGGACGGCGAGTACCGGCACATGCTCGACCTCGCCCGTCCGCATCGGGGCGCGGGTGGCGAGTTCCAGGGTTATATCGGCTGCACGGTCGACATCACCGAACGCAAGGAGCAGGAACGCGCCCTCGCGCAGGCGCACGCCCAGTCGGCGCGGCGCTCGCGCGATCTGGGCGTCCTCTACGACCTGAAGGCGGACCTGCAGGTCTGCCGCACCGTGGAGGAGACCCGGCCGGTGCTGATGCTGTACGGGCGCCAGCTGTTCCCGCGGCACCGGGTCAACATCTACCTGTACAACAACTCGCGCAACCTGGTCGAACCCTTCGTCGCCTGGGGCGGCGGGGCGCCGGCACAGATGTTCGCCCCCGAGCAGTGCTGGGCGCTGCGCAAGGGCAAGGCGCACCTGGAGCAGGGCGACGGAGACGGCTCGATCTGCCCGAACCGCCGCGCCTGCGCCGGCGACAGCTACCTGTGCCAGCCGATGACTGCGTTCGGCGAGACGATCGGCGTGATGGAGATCAGCCTCGCCGCCCCATCGGCGCAGGGGCCGGAGACGGAGGAGCTGCACGACCTCGCGCGCATGACGGCCGACGAGATCGCCGCCGCCATCGAGGAGCTCAAGCTGCGCGCGCGGCTGCACCAGCAGTCGATCCGCGATCCGCTCACCCGGCTCTTCAACCGCCGCTACCTGATGGAGACGCTCGAACGCGAGATCTACCGCACCCGGCAGGCGGGGTCGTCGCTCGCGCTCCTGATGATCGACGTAGACCACTTCAAGCGCTTCAACGACCTGCACGGGCACGGCGCGGGCGATGCGGTGCTGGACGCCTTCGGCGCGGTGCTGCGCCAGGCCGTGCGCGGCGCGGACGTGCCCTGCCGCTACGGCGGGGAGGAATTCGCGGTGCTGATGCCGGATTGCCCGGCCGAGGGCGCTTGCGGGCGGGCGGAGGAGATCCGGCGCCTGGTCGAGCAGCTCGTGGTGCGCTACCAGCAGCAGCCGCTCGGCGGCATCACCGTGTCGATCGGCGTGGCGGCCCTGCCCGGGGACGCCCCGGATGCGGAGACGCTCATCGCCACCGCGGACGCGGCGCTGTACGCGGCCAAGGAGGCGGGGCGCAATCGCATCGCCCGCGCCGCGGACGCCCCTGCGGGGGACGGGCGCCTGCGGATCGTGTCGCTGCCCGGCGCCGTCTGAGGCGCCGGCGGGTGCGCGGCCGCTCCCGACGGGCCGCGACCGGTCGCGACCGCGCGACGGCTCAGGCCGCGGCCGTGGCCTCGATCTCGACCAGGATGTCCGGGTGGAACAGCGCGGCGACGCCGAGGAGCGTCGAGGCCGGCAGGTTCCCCGCCCGGCCGAGGCGCTCGCCCACGGTGCCCATCGCCTCGATGAACGCGGGGACGTTCGTCGTGTAGTAGTTCAGGCGCACGACGTCCTGCAGCGACAGTCCCGCCTTCGCCAGCACGGCTTCCAGGTTGTCGAGCGCCTGCGCCACCTGCCTGGCCATGTCGCCCGCGTGCAAGGGGTGCCCGTCCGGACCGACCGAGGTCTGCCCCGAGCACAGCAGCAGGCGCTGCGCGCCGCTCACGTCCAGCGCCTGCGAAAAGCCGTAGGCGTCCTGCCAGGTCCAGGGGTTCACGCGTTGGGTCTTCATGCTGTCTCCTTCAGTAACGGCCTTCGAGGGAACTGCCGACTTCGCTCCCGGCCGCCGGCGCGGTCGCGGCGCCGGTGGCGCCACCGCGCCGGCGCTGCAGGGTGCGGGCGGGATACTCCTCGTAGCGTGCCCGGTAGGCGCGGGCGAACCGCCCCGGATGACCGAATCCCCACCGGGCGGCGACGGCAGCCACCGAGAGCCGGTCGGACGGGCCGTCCAGCAGCTCGGCACGGGCCCGCTCCAGGCGCACCGCGCGCACGTACTGCGCCGGACTGCAGCCGGCGTGACGCCGGAAGCCGCGCATGAGCGTGCGCGGGCTGACCGCCACCCGGCGCGCCAGCGCGCCGAGACTGAGATCGGCGTCGGCATGCGCCTCGATCCACGCCTGCGCCAGGCGCACGTGTCGCGGCCGCGGGTCGGCATCGGACCGGCGCAGCAGCACCGACCGGTCGTGCTCGGTACCGCACAGGATCGCGGTGGCGAGGAACTCCTCGAGCCGCGCGAGGTGCGCGGGCGCCGCGAGTGCCGGGTTCGCGCCCGCGATATCGGCCTCGAGGAACGCCAGCAGGTTGGCGAGGGCCGCCGTGCGCCCGGGCGGCAGGAACCCGTCGTCGGCGAAGACCGGCACGCCGTCCGGGAGGTGACCGGTGGCGGCCCGCAGCACCAGGTCCACGAGTTCGCGGCTGACGGTGAGGATGACGGTCTCGGAGCCGGCGGGTACCGAGAGCTGGAACGCGTTCCCCGGGGCGACGATCGCGGCCGCGCCGCGCGCCAGCGCATGGCGGCGCCGCGCGAACCGCATCGAACCGCCGGGGCAGCCCCGGAACAGGAACACGAGGTAGTCATCCACCGCCGGTGCGGCGTCCACCGTCATGTCGCTCGCGATCCTGGAGGTGCTGAGCGCGACGCGCCGCAGCGGCGCGTGCCGCAGCTCGGCGACCAGGCTGCGGCCAGCGTGCGCCAGCCGCAGCCGATGCTCGCGGATGAGGCGCGAGTACTGCGCGTTGACGTCCGCGGCCGAGCGCAGCGCGAAGCGCGAGAACCGCGCCAGCGGCAGTTCCGGTCCGGAACCTGCTGCGAACATGCTGCCCCCTGTTGCCCACGGGCCGTGCCGGCCGGTGTCCGGCGATGGTACTGCCGCGCGTCGCAGGCTGTCACCCGCTGGCCGGCACGTGTCGGGTTCCGGCTCGCCGCGGCGGCAGCGCCGGGCCTACAGTCCGCGTGCACCGTTGTTCCACGGCCGGGAGGTGGCATGCTTCCACGCAACGTCTGGTACGTCGCCGCGCATTCGGCGGAGATCACCCCGCAGCCGCTCGCGCGGCGCATCCTCGACGAGCCGCTGGTGCTCTTCCGGACGGCGTCCGGTCGCGTGGCGATCCTCGAGGACCGCTGCATCCACCGCCTGCTCCCGCTCTCGCGCGGCCGCGTCGTCGCCGAGCACATCCAGTGTCCCTACCACGGCGCCGAGTACGACGGCGACGGACGCTGCGCGGTTGTGCCCGGACAGGCGGAGCCGCCGGCCGGCGCCCGGGTGCGCAGCTACCCCGCGGTCGAGCAGCACGGCTTCGTGTGGGTGTGGACCGGCGATCCGGCCCTGGCGAGCGCGCACGCGCCGTCCCCCATCCTCGCGTTCCTCGACGCCGGCGGTTTCGACACGCTCGACGGCTACCTGCACATCGGTTGCGGGTACGAACTGATGAACGACAACCTGGCCGACGTCACGCATGCCGAGTTCGTGCACCGCTCCACGCTCGGGATGCCGGACATCCGCGTGGCCCGGCAGGACGGCCGGCCGCCGCCGGAGGGGGCCCGGCACTCGTTCCGGGCCGACGTCCGGCCGGGCGGTATCGACTTCGAGGTCGGGATCCACGACACGCGCATCGCGCCGGCCTTCGAGCGCGGCTACGCGCGCCACCACGGCCGCGAGGAATGGGGTCATCTCGACTTCGAGATGGAGTTCGTGTTCCGCGCGCCGGGGCTGTGGATCTTCGCGCCCTGGATCAAGGAACCGGGCGTGCCGCGCGCGCAGGGCCTGAAGTTCCACGTCCCGATCCTGCTCACGCCCGAGACGGCGCGTTCGCATCACTACTTCTACCGCACCTGCCAGCGGTACGCGCCGCAGGCCCGCGAGGAGACCGCCTACTGGCACGCGCAGGTGACGACCGCGTTCACCGAGGACCAGGTGCTGCTCGAGGCGCAACAGGCGGCGCTCGGCGCCAGCGACGTGCACGACCACCGCAACGTCTCGTTCCAGGGCGATCGGCTCGGCATCCAGGCCCGGCGGCTGGTCCGCTCGCTGGTGGACGCCGAAGCCGGCGCCCCCGCACGCTGAGGGAGGACGATCATGTACAAGGTCCGCGCCACCTACCTGCCGCACGCCGGCATGCACTTCGATCATGCGTACTACTTCCGCGAGCACGTCGCGCTCGCCGGGCGCCAGACCGCGGGCCGGGTGAACATCCGTCGCATCGAGGTCGAGAGCGACGAACGCCTGCTGCTCGATGGCGGGACGCTGCGCGCACCGCTGACCTTCTGCGCCTATCTCGACAGCCTCGCGGACGTCGAGGGTTTCCGCCGGTTTCTCACCGCCGATCCGGCCGTCGAGCCCCTGCGCGACGACGTGCCGAACTACACGGACTGCGAGCTGGTATGGAGCGTGTGCGAGGTGCGGGAGTTCTGACGGCGCCTTTCA
>CAYOJP010000228.1:0-6138 GCA_964404305.1 uncultured Gammaproteobacteria bacterium | reverse complement strand
CGCGGTTCTGGTGCCCTGTGCCTCACGCAAGCAGCCGGACGGGGAATGCGTGAACGCACACACCGCAGGGTCGGAAGAGTCCACCTCCGTGGCCATCGTCGGCAGCGGCGGCGCCGGCGTCATCACCGCCGGCCAGATGTTGCTGCAGGCCGCCGGCCGGGCCGGGCGCTACGGGCTGATGACGCGCGCCGTCGGGCCGCAGATCCGCGGCGGCGAAGCCGCGGCGCTGGTCCGCATCGCCACGGCGCCGGTCGCCTGCCTGGACGACCGCTGCGACTGCCTCATCGCCGTCGACTGGCGCAATGCCGAGCGCTTCGCCGCCGAGATCCCGCTGCCCCCCCACTCGCTGATCGTCGCCGATCCCGAGGCCGGCGCCATTCCCGCCGCGATCACGGGCGGCGGCGCCCGGATCGTGGAACTGCCGCTCACGGCCCTGGCCCGCGGCATCGAGCAGGGCCGCCAGAACATGGTGGCCCTCGGCATCGCCACGGCGGTGGCCGGCGTGCCGCAGGACGTGGCGGAGGCGGTGATCCGCGAGTCCCTGCAGGCCAAGGGGCAGGCCGCGATCGCGGCCGGCACGGCAGCCCTGCAGGCGGGACGGCTCGCGGCGATTGCGGCCGGCATCGCCGCGGAGGTGCGCGCGGGGCCCGAGGCGGGCGGCCCGGCACGCTGGCTCATCACCGGCAACGAGGCGGCGGGCCTCGGTGCGCTGCGCGGCGGCGTCCGCTTCGTCGCCGCCTATCCCATCACGCCGGCCACCGAGATCCTCGAGTGGCTGGCGCCGAACCTCGCCCGTGCCGGCGGCACGCTGGTCCAGGCCGAGGATGAACTCGCCTCGCTCAACATGGCCATCGGCGCCGCCTGGTCGGGCGTGCCTGCGCTCACGGCGACGTCCGGTCCCGGCCTCTCACTGATGACCGAGAGCCTCGGACTCGCCGTCGCCGCGGAGGTGCCGGTCGTGGTGATCGACGTGATGCGCGGCGGACCCTCGACCGGCATCCCGACCAAGTCGGAGCAGTCCGACCTGAATCTGGCCGTCTACGGGCTGCACGGGGACGCACCACACCTCGTGCTCGCGCCGACCTCCACCGCCGATTGCCTGTTCACGACGCAGTGGGCGGTGCACCTGGCCGAGCGGCTGCAGGCCCCCGCGCTGGTGCTGTCCGATCAGTTCCTCGGCCAGGCGAGCGCGGTCATCGACCCGCCGGCGGCCGCCCCGTTCCATGCCGACCGGCTCGTCGAGCGCGCGCCGGATGCCGCCTGGCGCCGCTACGCGGTGACCGACTCCGGGATCTCGCCGGCCGTGCTGCCGGGCACGCCCGGCGGTCAGTACACCGCCGACGGCCTCGAGCACGATCCGCGAGGCACGCCGTCCAGCAAGGCGTCCGACCACGCGGCGCAGCTCGACAAGCGCGCTCGCAAGCTCGAGGGCCACGACTACGGCGCGCACTGGGCCGACGTCGAAGGCGAGGGCGACACGGTCATCCTGACCTGGGGTTCCCTCACCGGCGCGGCGCGCGAGGCCGCCCGGCGGCTGCACGCCACGGGCCGCGGCGTCCGGCTCATCGCCCTGCGGCTGCTGCTGCCGGCGCGCCCGGCGGCGCTCGACGCGGCGCTCGCCGGCGCCCGCCGCGTGCTGGTGCTGGAACAGACGCACTCCGGGCAGTTCCACCGCTACCTGCGCGCGCACTACGACCTCGACGTGCCGGTGCGCAGCTTTCACCGCGCGGGGCCGCTCGCGATCCGGCCGGCGGAAATCGTCAGCGCCGTCGAGGACTGGAGGTCGTCATGAACGCCGTGCAGCAGGCGCCCAGGGCCAGCGACTACAAGTCCGACGTCAATCCGGTGTGGTGCCCCGGTTGCGGCGACTACCACGTCCTGCTCGCGCTCACCCGCGCGCTCGCCCACCTGGGCCTGCCACCGGAACGCGTCGCGGTCATCTCCGGGATCGGCTGCTCGTCGCGGATCCCCGCGTACACGCACTGCTACGGCTTCCACGGCGTGCACGGGCGGGCGCTGGCGCTCGCCACCGGCGTGAAGGTGGCCCGACCCGATCTGACGGTCGTCTGCGCCGGCGGCGACGGCGACGGCTTCTCGATCGGCGGCAATCACTTCCTGCACGCCTGCCGCCGCAACGTCGATTTGACCTATCTCGTGATGGACAACGAGGTCTACGGCATGACCAAGGGCCAGCCCTCTCCCACCACCGACCCGACCTGGGACAGCGCGCTCACCCCGGGCGGGACCGGCGTGTCGCCTTTCCACCCGCTGGTGGTGGCCCTCGCTTCCGGGGCGAACTTCATCGCGCGCGCGTTCGCCGGCGATCCGAACGCGACGGCACGGATGCTGGTCGAGGCCGTACGCCACCCCGGCTTCTCGTTCGTGCAGGTGCTCAGTCCGTGCGTCACCTTCCGCCCCGACCAGAAGACGTGGAAGGACCGGGTGCGCCCGGCGCCGGTGGATGCGACCGACGACCCGGCGCGCGCGGCGCGACGCCTGATGAGCGACGACGGCTTCAACCTCGGCGTGCTCTACCGCGGCGCGCGCGAGCCGTACCGGCACTCGGTCCGCGCGGGCGCGACGCCGGTGCCCGCCGACCTCGACGCGCAGTTCGCGGTCTGAAGGAGCGCCCGCATGCAGAATGTCGACGAACTGCTCGAGCACGCGCTGGCGATCGAGCTGGAGGCCGCCGAGCGCTACGCCGAACTCGCCGCCCAGATGGAAATGCACAACAATGCGCGCGCCGCCGCATTCTTCCGCCGCATGGCCCATGTCGAGGGATTGCACGCCGGGCGCCTGCAGTCGCGCGGCGCGGGACGCGAGCGGGCTTACCGCGCGCCCTGGGAGCAGCCCTGGACGGGCGTCGAGCCGCCCGAATCGATCGATCCGATCGCCGTGAGCTACCTGCTCGGCGAACGGGAGGCGCTCGCTCTCGCGCTCGCCGCCGAACACCGGGCCGCGGAGTTCTTCGAGGGCGCCGCGCGGCGCACGCAGGGGGACGTGCTCGATCTCGCCCGCGAACTCGCCGCCGAGGAACGCGAGCACGTGCGCCTGGTCGAGGCCGAACTCGCCAGGCTGCCGCCCGCCGACCGCACGCTGCCCGACGACCCCGATCCGCCGGTGTTCCAGGACTGAGAGCCGACCGGCGGACGACCCCGAGGAGACCCGACATGACCACCATCGCCAGAACCTTCTCCGACGACCACGCCCGTTGCGACCTGAGCTTCGCCGCGCTGGAGGAGGCGGTCGCCGGGGGCGACTGGGAAAAGGCCGCACCGCTGCTCGACACCTTCGGCACGCAGCTCGAGCGCCACCTGCGCGCCGAGGAGGACGCCGTCTTCCCGGCGCTGGAGGCGCACATCGGCGATGGCGGACCGCTGGCGGTGATGCGCATGGAGCACGAGGAGATGCGCGATCTCGCCGGCCGCCTGGAGCCCGCGCTGGACGCCTGCGACCCGGGCACGTTCCTCGGGGTCGCCGACACGCTGCTCGTGCTCATGCAGCAGCACAACGTCAAGGAGGAGCAGATCGTCTATGCCCTGGCGCAGGAACTGCTCGGCGAACCGCAGCAACAGGACGCCATCGCGCGCCTGCGGCCGTGACCGCCGGGGGCGCGGCGCCGTGACCTCCGCCGCCGGCATCCAGGAACTGGATGTCCGGGATCTGGCCCCGCCGGAACCGCTCGATCGCATCCTCGCGGCGCTGCCCGGTGTCGGGCCAGGCGAGTGCCTGCGGGTGCGGCACCGCCGCGAGCCCTGGCTGCTCTTCCCCCTGCTGGAGGACGCGGGCTGGTCCTGGCACCTGCAGCCGGACGGCGACGGCTTCGAACTGCTGCTGTGGCGCACGCTCGACACGGCGGCCGCGACCGCCGCCGCCGCGCACCGACGATGAGCGCCGTCCCCGGCCGGCAGGACCTCTCGCTGCAGTTCGCGCCGCCGCTGTCCGTGCCGATGCGCTTCTTCCTCACCGCCCCGCTGTTCGCCTTCGCCGCCGCCGCCGCGCTCGGCCTCCACGGCGGCGGACTCCTCGGCCACCGGGCGCTGCCCGCCACGATCGCGACCGCGCACCTGCTCACGCTCGGCTTCATGGCGATGACGATGCTGGGCGCACTGTTCCAGATGATCCCGGTACTGTGCGGCGCGCCGTTTCCGCGCCCGCGGCTGGCGGCGGCCCTCGTGCACATGCCGCTCGCGCTCGGCACGCCGCTCCTCGCCGCGGGCCTCGCCGGCACGGCGCCGGTCCTGCCGGTGGCAATGGGACTGCTGGCGTTCGCCTTCGCCGTCTTCCTCGTGTTCGCGGCCGGTGCGCTCGCGCGCGCACCGGGCCGGGGACCCGGCGTCGTCACCCTGCGCCTCGCGCTCGCGGCGCTGGTCGTCACCGTGCTGCTCGGCCTCGCTGCAGCGTCGCTGCGGGCGGGCCTCGGCCCCGCGTGGCTGCCGGCGGCGACCGCCACCGCGCACGCGGGCTGGGGCCTGGCCGGCTGGCTCGGGCTGCTCGTCGCCGGCGTCGCCTACCAGGTGGTGCCGATGTTCCAGATCACCCCGCCCTACCCGCAGGCGTTGCAGCGGCTCCTCGGGCCGTTGGTCACCGCACTGCTGGTGGCCTGGACGGTGACACTGCTGCAACCGGCGGCCGCCCCCCTCGCGACCGCGCTGGCAGTGGCGATCGCGCTCGCCGCGGCGGGCTTCGCGGTCGCGACGCTGCGCCTGCAGTCGCAGCGCCGCCGCCGCATCCCCGACGTCACCACCGATTTCTGGCGCGTCGCGATGCTGAGCCTGGTCGCCGCGGTCGCCCTGCGGATCGCGCCGCTCGTCGTGCCGGTCGCCGCCGGGCAGTCGGGCCCGCTCGGAGTGGCGTTCGGCGTGCTCGTGCTGGGGGGCTTCGGCCAGTCCGTGATCGTCGGCATGCTGTACAAGATCGTCCCGTTCCTCGCCTGGCTGCACCTCACGCGGGCCGGGATTCGCGGCACGTTGATGCAGGATTTCGTGCCCGACGCGCAGGCCCGCGGCCACCTGCGCCTGCACGTCGCGGCGCTGCTGGCGACGCTCGCGACCGTCGCCTGGCCGGCGCTGGCGCCGCTCGCCGCGCTGCTCGGGGCCGGCGCGGCGCTGTGGCTCGAGGCGAATCTCCTGCGCGCACTGTGGCGCTACCGGCGCGAACGCGCCCGCCCGGCAGTGACGGTCCCGGCGGCACGCGGCGGGTGACCACGCCGCGGCGTGTTGCGCCGCTCGTTGACGCTCTCGCGGTGGCGCCGTAGATTGCGGCGCAGCCTGCGCCACGCCGCACCAGGGGAAACGTCACCATGTCCGCTCGTCCGGGCCTCAGCTTCAGCCATGTCGGGATCTTCGTGACGGACCTCGAAGCGATGACGCGGTTCTACACCGGCGTCCTCGACTTCACGATCACCGACACCGGCGAACTGCCCACTCCGGCCGGCCGCGTGTCGATCGTGTTCCTCAGCCGCGACCCCGACGAACACCACCAGATCGTCCTCGCCACCGGCCGCCCGGCGCAGATCCCTTTCAACGTCGTGAACCAGATCTCGCTGCGCGCCGACTCGCTGGAGACGCTGCTCGACTACCACCGGCGACTGCAGTCGGCCCCGGTGAGCGACATGCAGCCGGCCTCGCACGGCAACGCGCTGTCGATCTACGTGCGCGATCCGGAGGGCAACCGGCTGGAACTGTTCATCGACCTGCCCTGGTATGTCGACCAGCCGTTCCGCGTGCCCGCGCCCTTCGATCTGCCGGCGCCCGAACTGCTCGCCTGGGCCGAGCACCACGCCCGCGCGCTGCCTGGATTCCGCCCGCGCGCGCAGTGGCGCGCGGAGATGGCGGCCCGCATGGGCGTGACCTGAGCCACGGCCCGGATAACAGGGCGGCATCGTGCTGCACATGACGTTGGGAAGCCCCAGGCGTCGGTGCCGGGCGGGTTCGCCGCGACCGTGAGCGCGCAGGACGCGCGTGACCGAGCGCTGCAGGGACGTACTCGAGCGAGGCGCGGCGGAGACGCCCGGCATCGCCGCCGGGGCGCAGTGATCGACATTTCCGCTCTTCTATATAGACTGGCGCATCGATCGTTGGCAATGGTGGAGGGGCCCATGTCCGGATTCCGTGCTGCAGTGCATTGCCGCGCCGG
>CAYOJP010000227.1:0-6138 GCA_964404305.1 uncultured Gammaproteobacteria bacterium | reverse complement strand
GACCCGTTCCCGCTCTACGCGAGACTGCGGGACGAGTTCCCGTGCTACTGGAGCGAGCCGGGTGGCTGCTGGGTCCTGTCGCGCCACGCCGATATCGTGGCGGCCCTGCAGGACTGGCAGACCTACTCGTCGGCGCAAGGCAACATGCTCGCCGAGTTGCCGGGGCGGGCCGGCGCCACGCTGGGCACGACCGACCCGCCGCGGCACGACCGGTTGCGGGCGCTGGTGCAGTCGGCGTTCGCGAAGAAGAGCGTCGAGTACCTGGCGGCGCCGGCGCGGGAGACGGCGCGCGAGTGCCTGGCGGCGCTGCACGGGCGCTCCTCCTTCGACTTCGTGCAGGACTTCTCCTCGCGGGTCACCGTCTCGATGCTGTTCACCATGATGGGACTGCCGGCCGCCGACCATTCGCAGGTGCGTCGCGACGTCATTCTCTCCATCCAGAGCGACGTCGACACGCGGTCGAAGACACCCGAGCAGATCGGCGGCTTCCAGCGCCTGGTCGAGTATGTGCGCGGGCAGATCGAGGAGCGCAGGCGCGCGCCCCGCGACGACCTCATCACCCGGCTGGTGGAGGCCGAAATCGACGGCGACCGGCTCGCGGAAGCCGAGATCACCATGACCTCCGCCACGCTGATCATGGCCGGGGTGGAGTCGCTGTCGAGCTTCATGACCATGTTCGCGCTCAACCTTCACGACCATCCGCAGGCGCGCCGGCGCTGCCGCGCCGACCCGGCGCTGCTCGCGCCGGCGATCCAGGAATCCCTGCGCTACAACACGTCCGCCCAGCGCTTCCGGCGCACGCTGACGCGCGATGCGGTCCTGCACGGGCAGTCCATGGCCGCCGGCCAGCCTGTCGTCCTGTGCTACGGCTCGGCGAATCGCGATCCCCGGGAGTTTCCCGACCCGGACACGTACGACATCGAGCGCCGCCCGCTGCGGCACCTGGGCTTCGGGGGCGGCAAGCACTTCTGCATCGGTTCACCGGTGGCGCTGCTCGTCACCGAGGTCGCGATGGGCGAATTCCTGCAGGCGGTCCCGGAGTTCAGCCTCACGACCCGCGACCTGGAGTGGATGCCCTCCACCAACTTCCGCAGTCCGCTGACACTGCCGTTCGCGGTCGGGGCGTGAGCGCGGGTTCCGGCAATGGCCTGGGCGTCGCCCTGGTGATCGGCGGCGCGATGCTCCTGTCGTCCAAGGGCATCTTCGCCAAGCTGATGTACGCGGCGGGCGTCGACCCGACCGAGCTCGTGACAGTCCGCACCCTGCTGTCGTTGCCGGTGTTCTGGGTATGGGGCTGGCTGCGCAGCGGCCGGGACGGTCTGCTCGGCATTCCGGCGCGCGACTGGGCCGGGGCGGCGCTCGCGGGCTTCGCCTGCTACTACGCGGGTGCGCTGCTCGACTTCATCGCCCTGACGATGATCAGTGCAGCGGTGGAGCGGGTGGTGCTGTTCAGCTACCCGGCGCTCGTCGTCATCGCGCACGCGGTGATGGCGCGCCGGATGCCGGCGCCGGGGATGATTGCCGCGCTCCTCGTCACCTACGCCGGGGTGGTTCTCGTCGCCGGCGGCCACGATGCCGGCGTTCTGCAGGCCAACCTGCTCGGTACGTCGCTCGTGCTGTTGTGCGCGGTCACGCTGGCGCTGTACTTCCTGCTGAACGAGCACACGGGGCGTCGCATCGGCAGCGCCGCGTTCACCGTCCATGCGATGACCGTGGCGGCCGTCGCCCTGGGCTGCCACTGGTTCGTGACGCGGGGAGCGGTCCTGCCGCAGTTCAGTACCCACGCCTGGTGGCTCATGGCGGTGCTCGTCGTCGCCATCACCGCGCTGCCCATCTTCATGGTGGCCGAGGGCGTGAAACGCATCGGCGCGCCGCGGGCCGCGGTCCTGTCGACCGTCGGGCCGGTCTCGACGTTCGTCCTGGCGTGGCTGTTCCTCGGCGAGCGCCTGGCGCCGGCGCAGCTCGTCGGCGGCGCGCTCGTCGTGGTCGGAATCGTCGTGCTGGAACTGCGGGAGCGGATGCGGATGGCCGCCGCCGCAGAGTAGGCCGGCTGCCGGCGCGCGTGGCGTCGCTCAGGCCTCGTCGTCCGCGTCGATCGCGCGGATCGTGTGACCCAGCTTGTCGCGCTTGGCGCGCAGGTACTTCAGGTTGACGGCGTTGGGCGGCGTCTCGAGCGGCTCCTGGCCGACGAGCTCCAGCCCGTAGCCCGCGAGGCCGTGCATCTTCTTCGGGTTGTTGGTCAGCAGCTTCATCTGCCGCACGCCGAGGAAGTGCAGGATCTGGGCGCCGATGCCGTACTCGCGCAGATCGGGTGCGAACCCGAGCGCCTGGTTCGCCTCCACGGTGTCGAGGCCGGTATCCTGCAGCCGGTAGGCGCGCAGCTTGTTGGCGAGCCCGATGCCGCGGCCCTCCTGGCGCATGTACACCAGCACGCCGTGCTGGCGCTGGCCGAGGATGGCGAGGGCCTTGTCGAGCTGGGGGCCGCAGTCGCAGCGCAGGGAGTGGAAGGTGTCGCCGGTCAGGCACTCGGAGTGGACCCGGACGTAGCACACGTCCTCCACCGCCGGGCGGCGCCCGTAGACGTCCGGCGCGGGCATCCCGACCGTGAGGGCGATGTGCTCCTTGCCGTCGGTCTTGGAGCGGAACATGTGTGCAGTGAAGTCGCCGTACTCGGTCGGCAGCGGCACGTCCGTCTCGAGTGGCTCGACGAGCAGTTCGTTGCGCCTGCGCCAGGCGATGAGGCTCTCGATGGTGCAGATCTTCATCTGGTGGCGGCGGGCGAACTCCTCGAGTTCGGGCATCCGCGCCATCGTGCCGTCCTCGTTCATGATCTCGCAGATCACGCCGGCCGGCCGCGCGCCGGCGAGACGCGCCAGGTCCACGATGCCCTCGGTCTGACCCTCGCGGACGAGCACCCCGCCGTCGCGGGCCCGCAGCGGGAACACGTGGCCGGGCCGGATGAAGTCGTCGGGCCGGGAGGACGGATCGGCCGCCAGGCGCATGGTGTGCGCGCGATCCGCGGCACTGATGCCGCGGGTGACGCCGCGTGCGGCATTGATCGACACGGTGAACGCCGTCGACAGCGGATTGGTGTTCCGCGCCGCCTGGGGCGTGAGCTTGAGCCGGTCGCAGTCCTCCGCCGACATCGCGAGGCAGATGAGTCCGCGGGCCTCGGTCGCCATCAGGTTGATGGACTCGGGCGTCACGAACTCGGCGAGCATCGCGATGTCACCCTCGTTCTCGCGATCCGGGTCGTCGACGAGGATGATCATGCGGCCGTTGCGCAGGTCCTCGATGACCTCGGGGATGCTCGCGATCGTCATGGCTGCCTGCGCTCCTGGCCTGGCCTCAGGCCGGCGGGAACAGCCGCTCGTCCTGCAGGGTTTCCGGCGACGGGAATGCGTGCTTGGAGTGGGACAGACCCAGCTCCAGGAACATCTCGCACAGCTTGTACGCGACGACTCCGGGGTTGATGACCGGCACGGGCAGGTGCTCGGCAAGGTAGCGATGCGACTGGTGCATGGTGGTCGAACCGAGCACGATCACGTCGGCGCCGTCCTCGTCGATTGCGCGGCGCGCCTGCTCCTCGAGCTTGGCGAATACGATCTCCTCCTTGCCGGCGAGCAGTTCCTTCAGATCGGGCCGGGTGTTGATCGAGCGCACCGACGCGCAGCGGCCCTCGAGCCCGTAATCCTTGAGCGTCTTGCGGTAGAGCGGGAACCATTCGTCCCACATCGTGACGATGGAGAACTTGTGCCCGAGCATGCAGGCGATGTGGAACGCGGACTGCCCCGGCGAGATCACCGGGATCGTCAGCCGGGAGCGCAGCGAGTACAGCGCGGAATCGCTGACGGTGTTGATGCACAGCGCATCGTACCCTTCCGCTTCGGCCTGCATCCCGGCCTCGAGCAGGATCATCTCCATGATCCCCATGTCGTAGTAGCTGTTGGCCAGCGACATCAGGCGCTTGGAACCCGCGAACACCACGTCGAACCCGGGCCGCACGAGCTCGGGCGGGATCTGCGACTCGACCAGCTCGCGGGTATGCTCGTTCAGGGGAATCGGAATGACGACCTTGATGCGCTTGGCCATGAACCCTCTCCATTCGGTTGCGGCCCCGTGCCGGCGGTCGGGCGCGCGGGCCGGGGATGGTAGCGCAGCCTTCCGGGGCTGTACACGCGCCGCCGGATCTGGCCGGGGTACCGGCGCCCGGGGCTTCCCGACCTCCGGTGCAGCATGATTCCGCTCCGCTATTCAGAGGATCTGCTCGACGAGGAGGAACACAGGATTCTCCGCCCAGTCCGCGACCATCTGCCCGCCGGCCTTCTGCACCGCCTCGAGCTGCGCGTCGCGCCCGAGCTGGTCGAAGTCGTTGACCCGGATGATTTCCATGTGCGAGTAGGGCGGCTTGCCGTCCGGGCCCAGCATGCCCACCGTGCGGCACAGGTTGTACTCGTCGATGCTGGGCAGTTTGCTCACCACCGGGTGGTCGTGCTCCGCCATCCAGGCGCGGAACGCTTCCGGCGTCCGGCCGGGTTTCAGGTTGAACAGGACGAGCATGAACTTGTTCACTGGGGTCTCCTCGCGAGGTCCGCGCTGCCGGCCAGGGTTGTCTAGGGCCGGTGCAGCGCATCTAATTCTACCGGGGAGCGGCAGATTGCGTGGCGCCGGGCGCCGTGTCGAGGCCCGGCGGGAGTAGGAGCGGCGAGCATGGCGAAGGCGGTGGCGGCAGCGGGCGGGGGACAGGCGGCGCGCGTGGACGGGGCCGGTCTGGCGGGACGGGCGACCGAACTGCTGCCGCACCTGCGCGCGGCAGCCGCGGAGGCGGACGCCCTGCGGCGTATCCCGGACGCCAGTATCGCAGCGCTGGTGGCCGCCGGATTGCCGCGGGTGTTCCAGCCGGCGCGGTTCGGGGGCCCGGAACTGCCGATGAGCGCGGTGCTGCCGCTCGTCGCCGGGCTGGCGTCGGCATGCCCGTCGACGGCCTGGGTACTGGCGGTATTGCAGATCCACGCGTGGATCGTGGGGCTGTTCCCGGACGCAGCGCAGGAGGAGGTGTTCGGCGGGGCGCCCGGGACGCTCGTGGCCGGTGTGCTGCAGCCGCGCGGAACGGCGAGGCCGGAGGCCGGGGGCTACTTGCTCGAGGCCGGCCGCTGGCCGTTCGCTTCGGGCGGCGACCACGGCGAGTGGGCCCTCGTCGGTGCGCTCGTGCCCGGCAACTGCGGGCCGCCCGAGGCCGTGCTGCTGCTCCTGCGGCCGGGCGAATTCTCGCTGTTCGACGACTGGCACGTGACCGGTCTGCGCGGCACCGGCAGCAAGAGCATCGCCACCGCCGGCGGCGTCTTCGTGCCCGCCCACCGCGCGCTCGCCTTCCGGGCGGCCCTGTCGGGCGATGCCGGCGCCGGACGCACGCCTCTGTACCGCGCGGCCTTCGTGCCGATGCTGTCGCTGAACGTCACCGGCCCCGCGCTCGGCGCCGCCCGGCAGGCGGTCGAGCAGTTCACGCGGCATCTGGAGGGCCGGACGCTGCCGTTCTCGGCCGCGCCGCAGATCGCCGCTGCACAGACGCACCGCCAGGTCGGCGAGGCGAAGCTGCGCATCGGCGCGGCCGAACTCGTGCTGGAGCGCGCCGCCGCCGCCGTGGCGACGGCGGCGGAGCGCAACGTGCCCATGACCCTCGAGGCTCGCGCCCGCGTCCGCGCCGAGAGCGCCTGGGCGGTGCGGGCGTGCCTCGAGGCGGTCGAGGGGCTGTACCTGGCGAGCGGGGGCGGCGTACTGCAGGAGGCGCACCCGCTCGCGCGGCTGCACCGCGACGTGCACGGCATGAGCCTGCACGCGGCGCTCAATCTAGACAACAACGTCGAACTCTACGGCGCCGCAGTGCTCGGCCAGCCGCTCGCGACCCAGTTCGTCTGAGGCGGGCCTCGTTCGCCGTTCCCCGACGCGGCGCCCGCGGCAGGCACTGCCCGTTGCCAGGTGCAGCGCAAATGAGCTCCGCTGTCGAAATGGGAGGGCAGGATTGTGCTGCACCTGAAGTCGGGAAACCCGAGCGCTGGTGCCGGGCGCGTCCGCGGCGTCCGTGAGCGCGCAGGACGCGCGCGACGGAAGCGTACAGGGAGGTACTCGAGCGGGTCGCAG
>CAYOJP010000226.1:0-6158 GCA_964404305.1 uncultured Gammaproteobacteria bacterium | reverse complement strand
AAGTGGAACTGATCCAGCCGATCGCGATGGACGAGGGCCTGCGCTTCGCCATCCGTGAAGGCGGCAGGACCGTCGGCGCCGGCGTCGTCTCCAAGATCATCAAATAGGGCGAGGCAAGGACAAAGTTTGGAATTCGGAGGTTTCGTCACCATCTGACCTCCGAAAACCGGCTAGGGGTGTAGCTCAATTGGCAGAGCGTCGGTCTCCAAAACCGAAGGTTGGGGGTTCGAGGCCCTCCACCCCTGCCAGGCCCGCGACAAAGACGAGGACATGGCAAACCTAATCAGATTTTCCCGCGAGGTGCGTCAGGAGACCGCGAAGGTCACCTGGCCGAGCCGGCGCGAGACGTTGCAGGCGACACTCATGGTGTTCGTCATGGTCACGCTCGTGGCGATCTTCTTCCTCGCCGCCGACACGGTCCTGAGCTACGTCATGAAGTCGCTCCTGGGACTGGGCCGCTAGACCATGGCGCAGCGCTGGTACGTCGTTCACGCCTATTCCGGCTTCGAGAAGAAGGTCGCGCAGTCGATCAAGGAGCAGGCGGAATCCAAGGGTCTCGGCGACCTCATCACCGAGGTGCTGGTGCCGACCGAAGAGGTCGTGCAGATGCGCCGCGGCGCCAAGGTCTCGGCGGAGAGCAAGCTCTTCCCGGGCTACGTGCTGATCAAGATGGAGCTCAACGACGACACCTGGCACCTGGTCCAGAACACGGCGAAGGTCACGAATTTCCTGGGCGCGCACGGCAAGCCGCTGCCGATCAGCGACCGCGAGGCCGAGACGATCCTGAAGCAGGTGCGCGAGGGCGTCGATCGGCCCAAGAGCTCGATCGTGTTCGAGGTCGGCGAGGCCGTCCGGGTCAGCGACGGTCCGTTCGAAAGCTTCAACGGCGTGGTCGAGGAAGTCGACAGCGAGCGCAACCGGCTCAAGGTGTCGGTCTCGATCTTCGGGCGGCCGACGCCGGTGGAATTGGAATTCAGTCAGGTCGAGAAGACCTGACCGTCCTTCCTCCCTGCAGGCAGGGAGGGCGAGGATGACGGCGCGGGAGGCCAGCCAAAGCCGGACCGCGCAGCGCGAGGAGGCGGCGTATCCGCCTCCGCAATGGGCCCCGCACCCAAGGGTTGGGGCCCGCGTGAGGAGAAGTGGCGATGAAGAAAGTGGAAGGCTACGTCAAACTCCAGGTGCCGGCCGGGCAGGCGAATCCCTCGCCGCCGATCGGCCCCGCGCTCGGTCAGCGCGGCCTCAACATCATGGAGTTCTGCAAGCAGTTCAACGCGGCGACGAAGGCGATGGAGCCGGGCACGCCGGTTCCGGTGATCATCACGGTCTATTCGGACCGGAGCTTCACCTTCGTCTCGAAGACGCCGCCGGCCAGCTACTACATCAAGAAAGCCGCGGGCATCGAGAGCGGCTCGAAGACGCCAGGCCGCGCGCTCGCCGGCAAGGTGACGAAGAAGCAGCTCGAAGAGATCGCGAAGCAGAAGATGAAGGATCTCAACGCGAACGACATCGAGGGCGCCGTCAAGCAGCTGGCGGGCTCCGCCCGCTCCATGGGCCTCGAGGTGGTGGAGTAGGGCCATGGCCAAGCACAGCAAGCGTTTCCGCGCCGCGTTCGGCACCGTCAACCGCGAGAAGCTCTACAGCGTCGCCGACGCCGTGAAGCTCGTGAAGAAGAACGCCACCGCGAAGTTCGACGAGACGATCGAGATCGCGTTCAACCTCGGCATCGATCCGAAGCAGTCGGATCAGACCGTGCGCGGCGCCGTGACGCTTCCGGGCGGCACCGGCAAGACCGTGCGCGTCGCCGTCTTCGCCAAAGACGCCAAGGCCGCCGAGGCCAAGGCCGCCGGCGCCGACATCGTCGGCGCGCAGGACCTTGCCGAGAAGGTGGAAAAGGGCGAGATCAACTTCGACCGCGTGATCGCGACCCCGGACATGATGGCCGTCGTCGGCAAGCTCGGTAAGGTGCTGGGCCCGCGCGGCCTGATGCCGAACCCGAAGCTCGGCACCGTCACGCCGAACGTGACCGAGGCGGTGAAGGCGGCCAAGGGCGGCCAGGTACAGTACAAGGCCGACAAGTCGGGCGTGGTCCATGCCGGCATCGGCAAGGCCAGCTTCGCCGAGAAGGCGATCGAGGACAACGTCCGCGCCATCGTCGCCGCGATCAATGCGGCGCGGCCGCAGAACATGAAGGGCACCTATATCAAGAAGGTGAGCGTGAGTTCGACGATGGGGCCCGGGCTCCAGATCGATCCCGCCGAGCTGGTCGGAGGCCCCGCCCAGCCGCGATGAACGGAATTCGCCGAAGCTGGGCCCGCTTGGGCACGGCGTCGGCGTCCTAACGGAGCGGCGAGGGCTTCGGCCCGATCCGCTCCGGCCCTGTCCGAGACTGCAGGTATCCGACGGCCGCGTGCCCGACGACCTAAGCCCGCAAGGGGCCTGCAATAGACGGAGGTGAAGGGTTTCGTCGTTCGCAAGAACAGCGCGACCTCGAACGTCCGGGACAGGCGATCGAGAAGGTGGGCCGAAAAGCCCGCCTACTAGCCGTGAACCGTCCGCCGGAGCGCAAGCGAAGGCGGGCATGTGCAAGGAGTGGTCAAGGTGGATCGAGCGGCAAAAGCGAACCAGGTCGCTCAGCTGCGCGACATTTTCGGCAAGGCCGCCCTCGTCGTCGTCACCCAGTCGAGCGGGCTGACGGTCGCCGAGGCGACGGACCTGCGCAAGAAAGTGCGCGCCGCCGGGGCCCGGTTCAAAGTGACGAAGAACCGGCTCGCCCGTCTCGCCCTCAAGGACACGAAGTTCAACGGCCTCGCCGATCGCTTCAAGGGTCCCACGGCCATCGCCTACTCGACCGATCCGGTCGCGGCGGCGAAGGTCGTTGCGGCATACGCCAAGACGAATCAGAAGCTCACGATCGTCGCCGGCTGCCTCGACGGCAGCCTGCTCGATCAGGCGGGAGTCGATTCCCTGGCGTCACTGCCGTCCCTGGACGAGCTGCGTGGCCGATTGATCGGCATGATCCAGACCCCGGCCCAGCGGCTGGCGGTTCTGGCGCAGGCCCCCGCGTCGCAACTGGCGCGGGTCTTCGCGGCCTACGGGAAAAAAGAGGCGGCCTGAGCCGTCACGCAACAGACCAAGTTCGAGGAGTAAAGCGAAATGGCCGATTTGGCTAAGATTGTGGACGACCTTTCGAGCCTGACCGTCATCGAGGCGGCTCAGCTCTCGAAGTTGCTGGAAGAGAAGTGGGGCGTTTCGGCGGCGGCTCCGGCCGCGGCGGCAGCGGCCCCGGCGGCGGCGGCGGCCGAGAAGAAAGAGGAGAAGACGGAGTTCACCGTCGTCCTCACGGCCGCGGGCGCCAACAAGATCAACGTCATCAAGGAAGTGCGCGCGATCACGAGCCTCGGCCTGAAGGAAGCCAAGGACCTCGTCGAGGGCGCACCGAAGCCGGTCAAGGAAGGCGTGACGAAAGACGAAGCCGACAAGCTCAAGAAGCAGCTCGAAGCGGCGGGTGCGACGGTCGAGCTCAAGTAAGCTTGGCCGTCACACTCTCCGAGCGAAGCGTAAGGCGGGGGCTGCCGGACATGCGTCCGGCGGCCCACCCGCTGTTTTGCCGTCTCCGATAGGCGCGGGGCGCGCGCCTGCGGGGCGGGACATGGGATGGACGTCGAGGAGTTTCCGTCAGGGGCGATTTGCCCCGGCGGCATGATCGAAGAGCGGGGCCCGAAGGCGGGCTCCTTTTGAGGAAGAAGCAATGGCGAAAGCGTTCACCGGTCGCACGCGCATCCGCAAGACCTTCGGCCGCATTGCCGAAGTGGCACCCATGCCGAACCTCATCGAGGTTCAGAAGAATTCCTACGACCACTTCCTGCAGGCCGAGACTGCGCTGACCCAGCGCGGCACGTGGGGCCTCGAGGAAGTGTTCCACACCGTGTTCCCGATCACCGATTTCTCGGGCAAGGCCACGCTCGAGTTCGTCCATTACGAGCTCGAGACGCCGAAGTTCGACGTGGAAGAGTGTCAGCAGCGCGGCATGACGTTCGCGGCGCCGCTCAAGGTGAAGCTGCGCCTCGTCGTGTTCGACGTGGACGAGGAGACCGGCGCCAAGTCGGTCCGCGACGTCAAGGAGCAGGACGTCTACATGGGCGACATGCCGCTCATGACCAAGAACGGCACCTTCGTCGTCAACGGCACCGAGCGCGTGATCGTCTCGCAGATGCACCGCTCGCCGGGCGTTTTCTTCGACCACGACAAGGGCAAGACGCACTCCTCGGGCAAGTATCTGTTCGCCGCGCGCGTGATCCCGTATCGCGGCTCGTGGCTCGACTTCGAGTTCGACGCCAAGGACATCGTGCACGTCCGCATCGACCGCCGGCGCAAGCTGCCGGTGACGACGCTGCTGATGGCGCTGCCGGGCGAGGGCTCCGAGAAGCTCGTCGAGGAACGCAAGAAGGCGGGCAAGCCGGTCGATCCGACCGAGATCACCGGCATGTCGCAGGAGGAAATCCTCAACTACTTCTACGAGCAGATCGTCTACAAGCGCGCCGACAAGGGCTGGGTCACGAAGTTCGATGCCGAGCGCCTCAAGGGCGTGAAGCTCGCCGGCGACATGCTCGACGCCAAGACCGGCAAGAAGATCGCCGACGCCGGCGAGAAGATGACGCCGCGCTTCCTGAAGCGCCTGCAGGAACAGGGCGTGAAGGACCGCATCGCGCCCAACGAAGAGCTCTACGGCACCTACGCCGCGATCGACATCGTCAACGAGAAGACCGGCCAGATCCACGTCGAGGCCGGCGACGAGGTGACTCCGCAGGTCATCGAGAAGCTGATGCAGGCGGGCGTCAAGGAGCTCCCGATCCTCGCGATCGACCACATCACTGTCGGCCCCTACATCCGCAACACGCTGGCCGCCGACAAGAACCGCAACCGCGAGGAAGCGCTGCTCGACATCTACCGCGTGATGCGGCCGGGCGAGCCGCCGACGGTGGAGGCGGGCGACACGCTGCTGAACGGCCTGTTCTTCGACAGCGAGCGCTACGATCTCTCCGCAGTGGGCCGCGTGAAGATGAACATGCGCCTCGGCATCGATGTCCCCGACACGATGCGCGTGCTCCGGAAGCACGACGTGCTCGCGATCGTGAAGGTGCTCGTCGACCTGAAGGACGGGCGCGGCGAGATCGACGACATCGACAACCTCGGCAACCGGCGCGTCCGCTCGGTCGGCGAGCTGATGGAGAACCAGTTCCGCATCGGCCTCCTTCGCATGGAGCGCGCGATCAAGGAGCGCATGTCGACGGTCGAGATCGATTCGGTCATGCCGCACGATCTCATCAATGCCAAGCCCGTGGCGGCGGCGGTGCGCGAGTTCTTCGGCTCGTCGCAGCTCAGCCAGTTCATGGACCAGACGAATCCGCTCTCGGAGATCACGCACAAGCGGCGCCTCTCCGCGCTGGGACCGGGCGGCCTCACGCGCGAGCGCGCCGGCTTCGAGGTGCGCGACGTGCACCCGACGCATTACGGCCGCATCTGCCCGATCGAGACGCCGGAAGGCCCGAACATCGGCCTCATCAACTCGCTGGCCACCTATGCCCGCGTGAACAAGTACGGCTTCATCGAGACGCCCTACCGCAAGGTCGAGAAGGGCAAGGTGACGGAGCACGTCGACTATTTCTCGGCGATGCAGGAATCGCAGTACACGATCGCACAGGCGAACGCGCCGCTCGACAAGAACGGCCGCTTCGAGGAAGACCTCATTCCGTGCCGCAAGGCCGGCGACTTCGTGATGGTCACGCCCGAGGGCATCGACTACATCGACGTCTCGCCGAAGCAGCTCGTCTCGGTCGCCGCCTCGCTGATCCCGTTCCTCGAGAACGACGACGCGAACCGCGCGCTCATGGGCTCGAACATGCAGCGGCAGGCGGTGCCGCTGCTCCAGGCCGAGGCGCCGCTCGTCGGCACCGGCATGGAATCGGTGGTCGCGCGCGATTCGGGCGCCACCATCGTGGCGCGCCGCGCCGGCGTCGTCGACCAGATCGACGCGACCCGCATCGTGATCCGCGCGCGCGGCGACGACAGCAACGCGCCGGCGGTCGACATCTACAACCTGCTCAAGTTCCAGCGCTCGAACCAGAACACCTGCATCACGCAGCGTCCGCTGGTGAAGG
>CAYOJP010000225.1:0-6183 GCA_964404305.1 uncultured Gammaproteobacteria bacterium | reverse complement strand
GGCCGCATCATCGACGTGACCGAAACCACCTACATCGTCGAGCTCACGGGCACGAGCGACAAGCTCGGAGCGTTCGTCGACGCGCTCGACCGCAAGTTCATCATCGAGGTCGTGCGGACCGGCGTCTCCGGGATCTCCCGGGGCCGCAAGGCACTGCACGTCTGACTGTCGCGACCAGCAACGACGGAGCAACCATGGCGCTCAACATGTACTACGACAAGGATGCCGACCTCTCGCTCGTGAAGGCGAAGAAGGTCGCCATCGTCGGTTATGGCTCGCAGGGCCACGCGCACGCGCTCAACCTGAAGGACTCCGGCGTCGACGTCACCGTTGCGCTGCGCCCGGGTTCGGCGTCCGTGGCCAAGGCGGAAGGAGCGGGCCTGAAGGTCAAGCCGGTCGCCGACGCGGTCAAGGGCGCGGACCTGGTCATGGTCCTCGCCCCCGACGAGCACCAGGCCGACATCTACCGGGCGGAGATCGCCCCCGGCATCCGCAGCGGCGGCACGCTCGCCTTCGCCCATGGCTTCAACATCCACTTCGGCGCCATCGTGCCCCGCGCCGACCTCGACGTGATCATGGTCGCGCCGAAGGGCCCGGGCCACCTCGTGCGCTCTACCTACACCGAGGGCGGCGGCGTGCCGGCGCTCATTGCGGTCGCGCAGGACGCGTCCGGCCGCGCCAGGGACGTGGCGCTGTCCTACGCGAGCGCCATCGGCGGCGCGCGGGCCGGCGTCATCGAGACCAGCTTCCGCGAGGAATGCGAGACCGATCTCTTCGGCGAGCAGACCGTGCTGTGCGGCGGCCTGACCGCGCTGATCCAGGCCGGCTACGAGACGCTGGTCGAGGCCGGCTATGCGCCGGAGATGGCCTACTTCGAGTGCCTGCACGAGGTAAAGCTGATCGTCGACCTCATCTACGAGGGCGGCATCGCCAACATGCGCTACTCGATTTCGAACACGGCCGAGTACGGCGACTTCACCCGGGGGCCGCGCGTGATCGGACCGGAGGCGAAGGCCGCGATGAAGGAGATCCTCAAGGAGATCCAGACCGGCCAGTTCGCCCGCGAGTGGATCCTCGAGAACAAGGCCGGCCTGCCGGTGATGCAGGCGCAGCGCCGCCTGTCGGGCGAGCATTCGATCGAGCAGGTGGGCGCCCGCCTGCGCGGCATGATGCCCTGGATCGCCAGAAACAAGCTCGTCGACCGGTCGAAGAACTGACCGTCGCGGGCGGGCGGCGGCGGTCACCGCGAGGAGCGCAGCGAGGTGGCGGTCCATTGCGAGGAGGTCGGACGCGAGGCGATGACCGCTCGAGCGGCGGCGTGGCGGGACGGGGAGCGATGCCGCCGCCGGCCCGTGCATCCGCCGGTGACGCCGCGATGAGCGATGACGGCGCGACGGCGCCGCAGCCGCGCCGCCGCGGCATCTACCTCCTGCCGAACCTGTTCACGACCGCGGCGCTGTTCGCCGCCTTCTACGCCATCGTGTCCGCGGTCAACGCCCGCCACGAGGCGGCCGCCATCGCCATCTACGTGGCGATGGTGCTCGACGGCATGGACGGGCGCATCGCCCGCATGACCAACACCCAGAGCGCGTTCGGCGCCGAGTACGACAGCCTGTCGGACATGATCGCCTTCGGGCTTGCGCCCGCGCTCACGATCTACCTGTGGGCGCTCGAATCGATGGGCAAGCTCGGTTGGCTCGCCGCCTTCATCTACACCGCCGCGGCGGCGCTGCGCCTGGCCCGCTTCAACACCCAGGTGGCCAGCGCCGACAAGCGCTACTTCCAGGGCCTGCCGAGCCCGGCGGCCGCGGCCGTCCTGGCCGGCATGGTCTGGGTCGGCGCCAGCGGCGACTACGTGACGGCGGGGCTCGTGACCCTGGTCGCGTTCGTCGCGACGCTGGCGCTGGCGCTGCTCATGGTGAGCAACGTCCGCTACCACTCGTTCAAGAATCTCGACCTGCGCGGGCGGGTGCCCTTCGTCACCGTGCTCGCGATGGTCGCGGTGCTCGTGTTCATCTCGCTCGACCCCTCGCTCGTGCTGTGCAGCGGGTTCGTGCTGTACGCCATCTGGGGCCCGGTCGGGACGGTGCGCGACCTGCGCCGCCGGCGCCTGGCGCGGCGACACGGCGCAGGGCCGTCCGGTCCGCCCTGAGGCGGCCGCCGGTCGCGGCGTCAGCCGCCGTCGCGCTTCAGGTAGCTGCCGAACAGGCGCTCGAAGTCGTCCCGGGTGACCGACACGTCCTCGACCGCCAGCGTGAGGTGGCGGTCGATCGCGCGCCGCACGTAGTCGTTGATCGCGGCGACGGCATCGAGGTCGATCGAGGCGAGGCGCAGGTCGTACACGGTCAGGCCCGTCACCCCGAGCTCGGTACCGACCGCCTTCAGGGACACGACCGGCAGGAAGTGGCTGTCGAGCATGAGCTGGAAGCCGCGGTAGACGCTGCCCCGGAAGTCGTGCAGCGCATCGCCGTGGCGGTTGCGGCTCGATTGCAGCAGGCCCGTGCGCGTGGCGCTCAGGTCCACCGGCAGGTGGCAGTGGCGGGCCCCGAGGAAGCTCAGCGACACCCACTCCTGCGCCGGCAGGTCGCACACGGCGCCGAGCGCTCCCGACTCGAACGCGGTCGCGATCTGGCCGGCGCTGACGCCGGTCATGAAGCCGCGGTCCTTCAGGACCACGCGGCCCTTCTCGGGCAGCAGGTTGCCGAGCAGCACCTGCCCGTCGACCACGTGCAGGGTCAGCAGGTCGCCCAGGCCGCGGGCGAACAGGTGCGCCAGTGCGGGGCCGGCAAGCATGACCGCATTCTGCCACCGGAGCCGGGATGGCGCACCGTCCCGGTTGTCAGCGCCGGGGGGGCGCGGGTATATTCCGAAGTCTATCGACGCGAGCCGGCCCGTGACGCATCCCGCCCACAGCCCGACCCTCCCCTCCGGCCTCGCGGCCCGGCGCCTGGCGCTACGCCTGCGCGCACTGCCCCCGCTGCTGCCCGCCCAGGGCAGATAAGCGCAACCACCCTGGCGAGGGTAAACGCGACACCATCGGATTAGAGTACAGCGCGGGCGCTCCCGACGACGGGCGTGCGTCCGTGGAAGGAAAGGCCATGAACGACAGACTTTTCATATTCGACACCACGCTCCGCGACGGGGAACAGAGTCCCGGCGCATCCATGACCCGCGAGGAGAAGATCCGCATCGCCAAGGCGCTCGAGCGCATGCGGGTGGACGTGATCGAGGCGGGGTTCCCGATCGCCAGCCCGGGCGACTTCGAGTCGGTGAAGGCGGTCGCCGAGGCGGTCACCGACAGCATCGTGTGCGGGCTGGCCCGCACCCGCGACGAGGACATCGACCGGGCGGCGGAGGCCCTGCACAACGCGCGCCGCGGCCGCATCCACACCTTCATCGCGACCTCCCCGATCCACATGGAGCGCAAGCTCCGGCTCTCGCCCGACGAGGTGGTGGAGCAGGCCGTGCGCGCGGTGAAGCGCGCGCGCCGCTACACCGACGACGTCGAGTTCTCCGCCGAGGACGCGATCCGCAGCGAGCCCGATTTCCTGTGCCGGGTGTTCGAGGCCGTCATCGACGCCGGCGCCACCACGATCAACGTGCCGGACACGGTCGGTTACTCGCTGCCGCAGAAGATTGGCGAGCTGTTCGCGATGCTGCGCGCGCGCGTGCCGAACGCCGACCGGGCGATCTTCTCCGCGCACTGCCACAACGACCTCGGGCTGGCGGTCGCGAACTCGCTGGCCGCGGTGCTCGCCGGCGCGCGGCAGGTCGAGTGCACGGTCAACGGGCTGGGCGAGCGCGCCGGCAACGCCGCGCTCGAGGAGATCGTGATGGCGCTGCGCACGCGCCACGACGCTTTCCCGTGCGACACCGGCATCGACACGAAGGAGATCCTGCACTGCTCGCGGCTGGTGTCGAACGTCACCGGGTTTCCGGTGCAGCCGAACAAGGCGATCGTGGGCGCCAACGCCTTCGCGCACGAGTCCGGCATCCACCAGGACGGCGTGCTCAAGCATCGCGAGACCTACGAGATCATGCGCGCGCAGGACGTCGGCTGGCACGCCAACCGGATGGTGCTCGGCAAGCATTCCGGACGCAACGCGTTCCGCACCCGGCTGAAGGAGCTGGGTATCGAATTCGAGCGCGAGGACGAGGTCAATGCCGCCTTCGCGCGCTTCAAGGATCTGGCCGATCGCAAGCACGAGATCTTCGACGAGGACCTGCAGTCGCTGGTCGGCGAGACCGAGAGCGAGAGCGCGGAGGAGCGCTTCAAGTTCGTCTCGCTGCGCGTTAACTGCGAGACCGGCGAGACCCCCGTCGCACGGGTCACGCTCACCCAGTTCGGCCAGGAGCAGACCGCCGAGGTCGAGGGCAGCGGCCCGGTCGACGCCGCCCTGCGGGCGATCGAGGCCATCGCCAACAGCGGCTGCGATCTCCAGCTGTACTCGGTGAACGCGATCACCGCCGGCACCGACGCCCAGGGCGAGGTCACGGTGCGGCTGCAGAAGGGCGGCCGCATCGTCAACGGTCAGGGAGCCGACACGGACATCGTCCAGGCCTCGGCCAAGGCCTACATCAACGCGCTGAACAGGATGCTGGGCGGCGTCGAGCGCGCCCACCCGCAGATCGGCGAGACCGTCTGAGGGGTTCCGGGCGTGGACGAGAGCCGGCGCCGGGCCTACCTGCACGCCCTCGGGGTCGAAGTGTGGGAGGCCCGTGCGCCGGCGTACGGGGCGCGGTCGGGCGCGGCGCCAGCCGCGCCGCTGCCGGACTCGGCGCCGGTCCCGGCCGGGCTCCCGGGCTCCGGGCAGGAGGGCCCGGTCGCGGCTGCGGCCGTCGCGGGGATGGACTGGCCGCAACTGCGGGCCGCGGTGGCCGCCTGCCACAACTGCGAACTGCGCGACGGCTGCACGCAGACGGTGTTCGGCGTCGGGGATCCGCAGGCCCGCTGGATGGTGGTCGGCGAGGCGCCGGGCGCGGAGGAGGACCGGCAGGGGGAGCCCTTCGTCGGACGCGCCGGGCAGCTCCTCACGTCCATGCTGGCGGCCATCGGCCTGTCGCGCGAACAGGTGTTCATCGCCAACGTCCTGAAGTGCCGCCCGCCCGGCAATCGCGATCCGCGACCGCTGGAGGCGGCGGCCTGCGAGCCGTACCTGCGCCGCCAGATCGTGCTGGTGCGGCCGCGCATCATCCTTGCCGTGGGGCGCATCGCTGCCCAGAATCTGCTCAGGACCGACACCCCGATCGGCAAGATGCGCGGGCAGCGCTACACCTACGGCGATCTCGACACCCCCCTGGTGGTCACCTACCACCCGGCCTACCTGCTGCGCTCGCCGGGCGAGAAGCGCAAGGCCTGGGACGACCTGCGGTACGCGGCGAGCGTGGCGGCGCAGGTCGCGTGAGCGCGGTCCTGAAGCCCGCCCTCACGCGCGTGCGCCCGATGCAGGAGGCCGACCTGGGAGGCGTCGCGCAGGTCGAGCGCCAGGCCTACGAGTTCCCGTGGTCGGAGGGCATCTTCGGCGACTGCCTGCGCGTGGGCTACAACTGCTGGGTCGTCGAGCACGCCGGGCGGCTGGCCGGGCATGCGATCATGAGCGTCGCCGTCGGCGAGTCGCACCTGCTGAACCTGTGCGTGCGGCCCGACGACCACGGCTGCGGCCTCGGCCGGCGCCTGCTGCAGCACATGCTCGGGGTCGCCGGCGACCACCACGCGACGATCATGTTCCTGGAAGTGCGTCCGTCCAACCGGGTGGCGATCCGCCTGTACGAGAGCGCCGGTTTCGCCAGCGTCGGCACGCGCCGCGGCTACTACCCGGCCCGGCACGGCCGCGAGGACGCCATCATCCTGTCGCGGACGCTGCCCTGAGCGCCGGGGCGCGACCGGGCTGCACCGCTGGCGCGGTCCGGGGGTGCCGGGAGGTCGCACCGCGACGCGCTCGAGTACGTCCATGTACGCTTCCGTCGCGCGCGTCCCTGCGCGCTCACGGTCGCCGCGGACCCGCCCGGCACCGGCGCCCGGGTTTTCCCGGTGTCTGGCGCAGCACGATTCTGCTCCGCCATTTCGCCTCGGCCGGTGACGCCACCGCGCCCGCGCGCTCCGGCGGTATCGTAGTCCAGTCAGTTCCTCGCCACCGTCCAGGTGTCCCCTTCCTGCAGATAGGCGAAGAAGTCGCCCGGACC
>CAYOJP010000224.1:0-6186 GCA_964404305.1 uncultured Gammaproteobacteria bacterium | reverse complement strand
GGGTCGTACCCGCCATCGAGCCGTCGCTTGCCGTTGAGCAGTCGCACGCCGGGTCCTCCGTCCGTACCCGCGACCACGATACCGCAGCGGCAGGCCCGTGGCAGGGACCGCACCGGAGGCCGCGGCATGTGCAGGCCCGCCGTGCCAGTTTGACTTCGGGACCGAGTGGTCCAATACTTTTGGAATGGCGCTCGGCCGGCCGCTCCAGTTCGACCCCGAGGACGCGCTGGAGCGCGCGATGCAGTGCTTCTGGCGCCACGGCTACGCCGGGGCGTCGCTGGCGACTCTGCTCGCGGCGACCGGCCTGTCGCGCAGCAGCCTGTACCACGCGTTCGGCGGCAAGCAGACGCTGTTCCGCCGCTGCATCGAACGCTACGCCGCGCGCATGGCCGCACGGTTTGCCGAGCGCCTGGCCGCCGCGTCCGATGGCAGGCGCTTCATCGCCGATTTCCTGTACGGGGTCGCGGCCGAGGCCGGGCACGCCGAACAACGCGGCTGCCTGCTGATGAACTCGGCCGTGGAGTTCGGGCAGGGCGACCGCCGGGTCGCCGCCTGGATCCAGGACGGCCTGCACGGCGTGCTCGACGTGTTCGTCGCGGCGGTCGAGCGCGGCCAGCGCGAAGGCGGCATCACCGCGCCGCACGACGCGCGCCGGCTGGCCGCCTACCTGATGAGCTGCGTCGCCGGCCTGCGCACGATGGTCAAGGCCGGCACCGACCAGGCGACGCTGCACGCGGCCGCCGGGCTGATGCTCGGGGCGCTCGACCGAACCGATAGCCGTGCGCGGTCCGACCACTCCACCCAACGAGAGGAGCATGCCCCGTGATCGAGCTCTACACCGCCGGCACCCCCAACGGCTGGAAAGCCTCCGTCGCCCTGGAGGAACTCGGCCTGCCATACCGGCTGCACGCCATCGACATCATGCAGGGCGAGCAGAAGCGCCCGGAATTCCTGCGCATCAATCCGAACGGCCGCATCCCGGCGATCGTCGACACCGACGAGGGCGACCTGGCGATCTTCGAGTCCGGCGCGATCCTCATCCATCTGGCCGAGAAGACCGGCCGCCTGCTCGCGGCGGAGCGGGCGACCCGCATGCGCCAGCTGAGCTGGCTGATGTTCCAGATGGGCGGGGTCGGGCCGATGATGGGGCAGGCGAACGTGTTCTTCCGCTACTTCCCGGAGAAGATCCCGGCGGTGATCGACCGCTACCAGGGCGAGTCGCGGCGGCTGCTCGAGGTGCTCGACGGCCGGCTCGCGGCGCATGAGTACCTCGCCGGCGAGTACTCGATCGCCGACATCGCCAACTGGTGCTGGGCCCGCATCCACGACTGGGGCGGCATTGGCATCGAGGGCCTCCCGCACCTGCAGCGGTGGCTGGCGGCGATCGAGGCGCGGCCGGCGGTGCAGCGGGGCGTGCGCGTCCCGACGTCCGAGACCTGGGACATGATCTGCGGCGGCGGGAACGCGGCAGCGGCGGAGAAATTCGCCGTGCAGGCGCGCGGCATGCTGCAGACCGGCACCCGATGAGCGCCGCCGCCGGCTCTCGCCGCGGCGCCGGGGCGGCGGCGGCGACCATGACCGCCGGCGCGTCCGGCTGCCACGCTGCGCCGATCCGTCCGGTCCTCGCGCTGCTCGTCGCCGTGCTCGGAGCAGCCGACGTCGCCGCCACCGACGGCTACTTCCTGACGGCCTACGGCGCGAAGTCGATCGCCCTCGGCGGCGCGACGGTATCGTTCCCGCAGGATCGCCTCGCGGCCTCGAACAACCCGGCCGGCATGGCACTGGTGCCGGCGGGCTGGGATGCCGGCCTGCGCATGCTCCACGGACTGCGCGAGGCCGAACTCGACTGCCGCGGGATCGGCGCCTGCGACACGGTCGTGAGCGATCGCTCCAGCCGCGATCTGTTCCTGATCCCGAACGGCGGCTGGAGCCGGCATCTGTCCGACCGGCTCACCGTCGGCGTCAGCGTCTACGGCAACGGCGGCATCAACTCGAGCTACGGCCGCCCGCTGTACGACGAGACGGTCGCGCGCGTGCTCGGCCTGCGGCCGGGCATGCCAGGGTTCCCGGAAGGCGGCAAGCTGGGGGCGGACTTCAGCCAGCTCTACGCGGCGCCGACGCTGGCGTGGACCTTCGCGCCCGGCCACACGCTGGGCGTCGCGCCGCTGGTCAACATCCAGCGCTTCAGCGTGCGCGGCTTCGAGAGCTTCGCACGCCTGTCGGCGGAACCTTCCAGCGTCTCCAACCGAGGCACGGAGTATGACCTGGGGATCGGCATACGCATCGGCTGGATCGGCGAACTGCGACCGGGCCTGCGCCTGGGCGCGCAATACACCAGTCGCAACTGGGTCATGGGCAGCGACGAGTACGACGGCCTGGTCGCGGGCGCGAGCTTCGACGCGCCGCCGCAGTGGTCCGTCGGCGTCTCCTGGGACGCGACGCCGAAGCTGACGCTCGCCGCCGACTTCCAGCGCATCCTGTTCGGCGACATCGACGCGCTCGCGAACCCCGGCCCGACGCCGGCCGAGATCGCCGGCATCATCGGCGCAGGTCGCCGGCTCGGCGCGGACGACGGCATCGGCTTCGGCTGGATCGACCAGTCCGTGTTCAAGCTCGGCGCCCGCTACGCCTGGAACGAGCGGCTGACCCTGCGCGCGGGCTGGAACCACGCCTCCAGCCAGATCCCCAACCGCGAGTCGCTCATCAACGTCGCTTCGCCCGCGACCATCAACGACAACGCCGGCATCGGCGCGAGCTGGCGCGTCACGGGCGGCGGCGAGCTGTCACTCACCTACAAGCACGCCTTCAAGAAGCTCAACCGCGATCCGGCCAGCGCGCTGTTCGGCGTGCCGGTCAAGATCTGGATCTACGAGCACGCCCTCGATGTCGCCTGGGCCCGGGACTTCTGAGCGGCGGGGTGCGGGTGCCGGTCGGGCTCAGCCCCAGAGGTTCAGGCAGGCGGTGACGATCAGCGCGTTGGTGAAGTCGATGAAGAACGCCCCGACCATCGGGGCGACCAGGAAGGCCCGCGGCGCGGCGCCGTAGCGCTCGGTCAGCGCGCGCATCACCGCCATGGCGTTGGCGGTGGTGCCGAGCATGAAGCCGACGAACCCGGCGCTCATCACCGCCGCCTCGTAGTCGCGGCCCATCGCCCGGAACACCGGCCCGAGGCAGACCACCACCACGAGCAGCACCTGGGCCAGGAGGATCACGAGCAGCGGCAGCGCGAGTCCGGCCAGATCCCAAAGCTTCAGGGTCATGAGCGCCGTCACCAGGAACAGCGACAGCGCGACCGAGCCCAGGTCGTCGATCAGGCGCTGCGACATGCCGATCCACCCGGTCGCGTCGTCGAGGTTGCGGACCGCCGCCGCGACCAGCATCGCGCCGACGTAGGCCGGCAGCGTCAGTCCCAGTGCGACCGCGCCCCTGCTGACCCACGACCCCGCCCACATCACCACCAGCAGCACCACGATGGTCTTCAGCAGCGCGTAGGCCTCGATGTCGGCCGGCACGGCGACGGGGATGGCCGGTTCGGGCGGCGATCCGGCGCGCGCCGGGGCGCCGCCCGAACCGGTAGCGGTGAGCCTGCGCTCGACGAGGATCGTGCCGACCGGGCCGCCCACGAGGCCCCCGGCGACGATGCCGGCCATCGCTGCGGCGACCGCGATCGACGCGGCGCCCGTCACGCCCGCCTGCTCGAACAGCGGCGCGAACGCCAGCCCGGTGGCCGGACCGCCGGTCAGCGCGACCGACCCTGCCAGCACGCCGAACAGCGGGTGCAGCCCGAACGCGGCGCCGGCGGCGGCGCCGACCACGTTCTGCGCGACCGCGAACACCGTGGCCAGCGCAAAGAAGCGCAGCACCTGCGGCCCGCCGATGCGCAGCAGGGACAGGCTCGCGCCGCAGCCGATAGAGGTGAAGAACGCGATCATCAGCGGCGCCTGCAACGCCGTGTCGAAACGCACGAGCGTGACGCCGCGCTCATGCGCGACGAGCGCGGCGAGTGCCATCAGCAGGCCGCCGATCATCGGCGGCGGCACGTTCATGCGCGCGAGCGCCGGCACGGCCCGCCGCAGCCCGTAGCCGGCGAACAGGACCACGCCGCCGAAGGCGAGCGTGTGGACCGGATCGAGTTCGAGCATCGGTGAAGGTGGCCGGCGGCAGGGACGGACCACGAATCATACCGACTGGCCGACCCTTCAATCGCGGGCACCCACCATCGCGGGTCGACCCCTCGATCGGGCGGTTCAATCGGCGGTTCAATCGGCGGTTCAGTCGGGCGGTTCAGTCGGGGACACCCACGAACTAGGGTTCAATCGGGGAGGGGTTCAATCAGGGACACCCACGGGGGGTTCAATCGGGGACACCCACGAATCGACGTTGTCGGCGGCGCCGCCGAACGCACCTCCGCCCCTGTCGCGCAACCCGTTGTTCTCAATCCCTGAAGTGTCGCGGCCCGAGGACCTGGTGCGGGACCCTTGGGTGTCTTGCATACCTGATTGATCCAAATCAAAGATGTAATCCGGTACTTCTATACCAATATACCCCAGCCAAGCCCGGAACCGGGCGCAGCGAGGAGCACCCCATGAGCATGACCGTCGCCGCCATCGTGCAGCACTGCCAGAACCTCTACGAGGATCTCAACTTCAACGCCGTGCGCGAGTGGAAGGCCGCGGACCCGGGCCGCAAGGCGATCGGCTTCATGCCCTTCTACGTGCCGCGGGAGATCATCCACGCGGCCGGCATGCTGCCGGTCGGCGTCCTGGGGGGCGGGGACCAGCTCGACGTCATCCACGGCGACGCCTACTACCAGAGCTACATCTGCCGAATCCCGCGCTCGACCATCGAGCTGGCGGTCACCGGCCGCATCGACTGCCTGGACGGGATGCTGTTCCCGAGCATCTGCGACGTCATCCGCAACCTCTCGGGGATGTGGCAGCTGAAGTTCCCCGACAAGTACGTGAAGTACTTCGACGTGCCGCAGAACTACGATCCCGCCATCGGCGGCGCGTACTACGTGCACGAGATGCAGGGCCTGCGCGACGACCTCGCCGCCCTGCGCGGCGCGCCCGTCACCGACGACGCCCTGCGCGCGTCCATCCGCGCCTACAACCTGCACCGCCAGGCGCTGCGCCGCCTGTACGAGGCGCGCTCCGCCGAGCCCTGGAAGTACCCGACCTCGGAGATCTACCTGCTCCTGCGCGCGGGCCTGGTGATGCCGGTGGAGGCCCACACTGGCCTCATCGACGACTACGCCGCCGCCGCGCGCGCCGCGGATCGTCCGCTGCGCGACAACTGCCGCGTCGTGCTCACCGGGATGTTCTGCGAGCAACCCCCGCTCGGACTCATCAAGTCGATCGAGATGGCGGGCTGCTACGTCGTGGACGACGACTACATGCTCGTGCACCGCTGGTTCAAGGACGACCTGCCCGAGACCGGCGATCCGCTCCAGGCGCTTTCGCATGCCTACCTGACCAACTCGGTCGAGACCGCGTCGAAGTACGTCGCGCGCAAGCAGGACAAGGGCCGCTTCCTGGTCGAGTCCGTGCGCCGCAACCGCGCCGAGGGCGTGATCTTCGCGGCGCCGTCCTTCTGCGACCCGGCCCTGCTCGAGCGGCCGATGCTGCAGAAGGCGCTGACACGCGAGGGGATCCCGTTCACGGCCTTCAAGTACGCGGAGAACTCCGGCCAGATGGCCCCGATCCGCGAGCAGGCCGGCACTTTCGCCGATTCCATCAAGCTCTGGTCCTGAAGGAGGCACCCCGATGAGCGCCACACCCGATCCGGCCGAGGCCCGCAAGGACCGCTCCATGGAGCTGCAGAAAGAGATGATCGCGGCGAACTTCGAAGCCCTCGCGACCGCGCACGACCAGGGCCGCAAGGTGTCGTCGACCTTCGTGCCGGGCAACCTCAACGAACTCATGATGTGCTTCGACTTCGTGCGCAACTTTCCCGAGGTCAACGCGCTGCAGAGCGCGATGCGCAAGAAGACCGGCGGCTACATCATGGACGCCGAGCGCGCCGGCCATTCCGAGGACGTCTGCACCTACGTGAAGGCGGACCTGGGCATGATGGCCAAGGGCAACCTGGGGCCCACCGGCCGACCGCTGCCCGTGCCCGACCTGCTGCTGCTGTCCTACACCGGCTGCTTCACGTTCATGAAGTGGTTCGAGCTCGTGCGGGACC
>CAYOJP010000223.1:0-6252 GCA_964404305.1 uncultured Gammaproteobacteria bacterium | reverse complement strand
TGCTGCAGCCGCAACAGGGAAGCCACCTGCTGCAGGTTGTTCTTCACGCGGTGGTGCATCTCTTGCATCAGCGTGTTTCGCACCTGCAGCCGCGCGTGCTCGATAGAGATCGCCGCCTGTTGCGCCAGGGTCTCAAGGGCTGCGATCTCGTCGCGACCGAAGTTGCGCACCTTGCCCGTGTAGCAGGTCAGCACGCCGAGCAGCTTGTCGTGGATCGACAGCGGCACGCAGATCATGCTCTTCAGGCCCTGCTCGACCGGGTAAGGCGGGGCGGACAGGAGAGGATTGCGGGCAGTCATGATCTCACAAGAGCATTTTATTGCACTTAATATGCTCTTGAGAGCTTAGCTTCCTCGATTGCCCTGTCAACCCGGGCTCGCCCTCACAAGGCGTCCCCCAGGCCTGAAACCTGCGCGCCCCGAACGGTCCGGGAACGGCAACGCGGTTCAGGGGAGGAGCGCCGCCACCGACCCCCTGACCCAAATCGCAATGTATTGCGATAAGGCGCCACAATAGACGGTAACTCGCTGTCGTTTACGACTTGACCAAGGCACTTGAGTAACCTATATATCGCAACACGTGGCGATATATCGCCCTCTTCAGGGTTTACTCGCCATAAATGACGACTATGAAAATCACTAACCTGCTCACCGATGATGCCGTGCTCGCCGAACTGGGCGCGCGGATCGCCCGTCGCCGGGTTGAATTGCAGCTCACCCAGGCGGCCGTGGCCGAACAGGCAGGGATCGCCAAGCGCACCCTGGAGCGGATGGAGGCCGGGCAGACGTCGCAGTTGTCCACCCTGGTTCGGGTACTGCGAGTGCTGGACGCCGCATCCGGGCTGGATGGCCTGATACCGGAGTCCGGGCCCCGCCCCATGGACTTGTTGAAGCAGAAGGGCAAGGTCCGGCAACGGGCTTCGGGTAAACGTGCCGCGCAGGCCACCGGCGGATCCTGGCACTGGGATGAGAAGCCATGAGCACGCTCGCCGAGGTCAGGCTGTGGGGCAGGACCATCGGCGCGGTCTCGCTGCAGGACGGGGAGGAGGTCGCCAGCTTCGAATACGACGCGGCCTTCGCGCAGAGCGGCATCCAGGTCGCGCCGATGGCGATGCCGCTGTCCCGGCGCGTGTACCGCTTCCCCGAGCTCGCCCGCCCGACGTTTCACGGCTTGCCCGGCCTGCTGGCCGACTCGCTGCCGGACAAGTTCGGCAACGCGCTGATCGATGCCTGGCTGGCTTCGCAGGGGCGGCAACCGGGTTCCTTCAACGCGGTTGAGCGGCTTTGCTACACCGGCGACCGCGGCATGGGAGCGCTGGAGTTCGCCCCCGCCATCGGCCCCAGGGCGCAGCCGGCCGCACACGTTGAAGTCGGCAAGCTGGTTGACCTGGCATCGGCGGTGTTGACCCACCGTAACGATCTGAAGGCGTCATTCGCGGCCGAAGGCGGCGAAGAGGCGCTGCGCGACATCCTGCGCGTGGGCACCTCCGCCGGGGGCGCGCGGGCGAAGGCGGTGATCGCATGGAACCCGCAAACCAATGAAGTCCGCTCGGGCCAGGTCAAGGCCGGCCAGGGATTCGAGTACTGGCTGCTGAAGTTCGACGGCGTCAGCGGCAACAAGGACAAGGAACTGGAAGACCCGAAGGGCTACGGGTTGATCGAGTATGCGTATTACCGGATGGCGCTCGATTGCGGCATCGACATGAGCGAATGCCGGCTGTTCGAGGAGAACGGCCGCTCGCATTTCATGACGCGCCGCTTCGACCGCCTGGCCGGCGGCGAAAAACTTCACATGCAGTCGCTCTGCGCCCTGGCGCACTACGATTTCAACCTGGCGGGCGCGTACAGCTACGAGCAGGCCCTGCTGGTCATGCGGCAGTTGCAACTGCCCATGCAGGCCATCGAGCAACTGTTCCGGCGCATGGCGTTCAACATCGTGGCCCGCAACCAGGATGACCACGTGAAGAACATCGCCTTCCTGATGAACAAGGCCGGCGACTGGTCGCTGTCGCCGGCCTTCGATGTGACCTACAGCTTCAATCCCGCGGGGGCGTGGACAGCGAGCCACCAGATGACGATGAACGGGAAGCGCGACCATTTCACGCTGGAGGATTTCAACGCCTGCGCCAGGACGGGTTCGATGAAGCGGGGGCGCGCCGCGAAAATCCTCGCCGAGGTGCAGGCGACGGTCGCGCGATGGCCAGCGTTCGCGGAGGCGGCCGGCGTGCCCGATGTCGTGCGCGACAGGATCCAGCGCACGCTGAATGTGAAGCCCTATTCATGACGCAAGCCGGCCCCTACCCCTCGCCGTAGAAGCTCGTCACGTCGAACCAGAATTCCCGCTGCAGCCGCACCTGCCGCCCGCGCGCTTCGCGGCGTGGGCGCGGCGGTCGAAGGTCGGCGAGCGGATGCCGTCGGGGCCTTCCCACTCGGCCTTCAGTGCCTCCCAGTCCGGTTCGTGGAAGGCGGTGACGTCGAACACCAGGTGGTCGTAGCGGCGGTCGCCGTCCTGGACGAGCCGCTGCGTCACGCAGTCCCACTCGATGCCCGAGAACTTCTCCCCGGGCGGGCGGCAGACGATGAGCTCGACGTAGTTGCGCTTCTGCACGAACAGGTACTCCAGCCCCACGCCGTCGAACGGCAGGCCGGGCACGACGACCGGATCGTGCCGGTCGATGATGCAGGCGTCCGCCTGCGTGTAGCCCCAGCCGCCCCGGATGGGCAGTTCGCCGGCACTCGGGAACCAGGCGGCGATGACGTCGCGGGGGGACTGGGCGGTGATGACGGGTTCGATCGGCAGCATGCGCGGCACTCCTGCGTGGGCGAGCCGGCGATCGTGAGGGCCGGCGGGCTCAGGCGGTGAGCCCGCGGGCGCCCGGCGCTGCCGCGGTACAGGTCGCCCGGGGCGGCGCCGTCAGGCGGGACTGCCAGTCTCCGGCAACACCACCTGCAGCCGCGCGACCAGTTCCGGCCCGTCGCTGACCGGGTCGTAGCCCTCCGCGAGCACCGTGTTGGACTCGCGCGAGGGCGTGCGCGCGTCGGTCGCGACCGTCACGTGCGGCACGCGGTTCGCGGAGAAGCCGGCATGCAGCGGCGGACCGTCACCCCGGCGCAGGGCGACGACCACCGCCTCGATCCCCCGCGCCGGGCGCAGGGCCGTGCCGGTGACGACCAGCCGAAACGCGCGGCCGAGGTCGCCAGCCGAGAACGCCGGCGGCAGGTCCGCGGGGTCGGTCGTGCCGTGGACCACCGTGCAGTGGTCGGCCCGCAGCGCGGGCAGCGTCGCGTACCGTGCGATCAGCACCGCGCGCGACGCGGCATCGAGGACGAGTGCGATGTAGGGTTGGTCGGGCTTATCGGCTTCAGCGGACATTCCGGGTCGACGGCCACCCACGCCAAGCCCGCTCCCGGCGTCGGCCGTTCCAGTCCTCCAGTGAGGATACTCGGCTAAACGATGAGGAAATCACCCGCAGTGGTCAACGCACCGTTGTCGATGAGCACGATCGGTACAGCGCCACCAGGGTCACCTCCAGTGGGATCGTAGTAGACCATGCCGTCAATCGCGTCGAAGAGGACGTAGTTGTCGCCATCGGGCGCGTCGCCGATGACGGCAAAGTTCCCGGCGAGTAACTCTCCGGGCGTCAACGAAGCGAAGTACCCGGAGTCCAGGACGATGAGATCCTTGCCTGGCGTGAAGTCACCGATGATGTCGGCGTAGAGATCGAACTCCATCTGGTCGGCCAGGAACGCGAAGGCATCGCTTCCGGCGCCTCCCAGAAGCAAGTCCATTCCTTCGCCGGCCACGACGAGGTCATCGCCTCCGCCGCCACTCAGCACATTGTTGCCGCCATTGCCGAGCAGGACGTTGTCCAGGCCGTTACCCGTACCGGTGGAATTGTTGCTGCCAAGCAGGGCCAGCCCCTCTACATTAGCTGGCAGACGATACGAGACCGCGCTGAAGACGACGTCATCGCCTTCTCTGGCACGCTCGACCACGACATCCGTCGCGCGGTCGACGAAGTAGGTGTCGTTGCCCGGACCACCTTCCATCCGATCCCGGCCTGCCCCGCCATCGAGAAGGTCATTGCCGCGCAGGCCCGCAAGGGTATTGGCGCCACGATTGCCGACCAGCGTGTTATGGGCCCCGTTGCCGGTGCCGTTCAAGTCGGCGCCCCCGGTCAAGGTAAGGTTCTCGAGGTGAGCGCCAAGCGTGTAGGTCGAGGCGATTCGAACCTCGTCGATGCCGCCGCCTGCGCGCTCTGTAATGGTATCTCCCTGAACCGAGAGCACGTAGATGTCGTCGCCTGCGCCGCCATCGAGCCGGTCATTGCCCGCGCCGCCGCTCAGCCAGTCATCCCCCACGCCGCCGACAAGCCGATCGTTCCCTGCCTCTCCGTACAACCGGTCGTCCCCGCCGCGACCGGACAGCATGTCGTTGCCGTTGCCCCCCTTGATCAGATCGTCATAGGAGTTTCCGTAGATCCGGTCCGGCCCGTTCAGAATCGACGCGATGCCGCCGAACCGGAAGTCGTCGTAAACGTTGATGGAAAGCCGCGCGTCCTCCCATGTCAGGCAGAAATTGAAGTTCCCGTCCAGATACAGGATGTCGGAGATGAGCGCGTCCCCTGTCTGCACGTTCACCGTGCCGGACACCGTCATGTACGCGACGGGGTACGCGCCGTACAGTTCGTAAGCTACCGTTCGGTTGTCGATGGCGCCCAGGTAGACGGCTTGGACGTCCGAAGCCCCGAAGAAGCCGATGCCGTTCGTCAGGCGCGACATGTCGAAGCCGTGCCCCCATGCATCCCATGCGATCAGAACGGACATAGTCACCCCCTGTTGTCGACGGACGCACCCGGCCGCACTTTCGTCGCCGTCTCAAGTGCCGCGCCCGGTGCGGCCCTGGACTCGAACTCCTCGATGACCGCCAGCCAACCGATGACGCGCTCGGGCCCGGTCGGACGCATGCGGCGGCCCCCGCCCTGATGGGGATACTCCACGCCCGCTCGTCACTGACGACCGGGCACGCCAGGGATGTCGTGGCAGGCGTGTTTCGTCACGTACGTGCACACGACGCGAACACGGCACCATGTTCGCGGCAAGGAAGCTCATCCGGTGAGCCCGGGGGCCAGTCGTCGTACGGCTCGCGGTCGAGCGCGTTTGGCGAGACGGACCGCGGCCGCCGTTCGGCTTGCCGCACGCTAGGAGATGCTTACGCCGGCAATTGCAGGCGCGGACTGATCGGAGTCAGCATCGCACCGGACCGCCGCTCTCGATTTCAGAGTCCGCGCCGCCGACGCGGCATCGCATCGGTTGCTGCGTCGCGATAGCGCACGATGAGCTGCGCGCGCGGGGCGTCATCGAGGAAGAGTGCGATGTACGGCTGGTCCGGCTTATCAGTCGGCGGCGGCGGGGAGGCCGCGCAGGTACGTCCAGGCGCGGTGGTAGCGCTCGACCCGTTCGAGGTCCTTGGGCTGCACTGTCGACATGCGGGTGAGGCGCATGTTGTCCTCGAGATCCGCGAGCTTCACGCGGCGGGCGACCGGATCGCGCCCCGCGCGCTCGACGAAGGCCATGTAGTCCTCGCCCTCGCGCTTGGTCAGGTGCTCGAGCGCGGTGACGACCGCCTTCGGGAAGCCCTCCGCCCGCAGCTGATCGAACGTCCACGGGGTGTCCTCCACGACATCGTGAAGAACCGCCGCGATCTTCTCGTGCTCCGACTCCACCGCGAACATCATCCGCAGGGGATGCAGGATGTACGGATCGCCGGCCTTGTCGAACTGGCCGTCATGGGCCTGGGCGGCGAGTGCGATGGCGCGGGCGAGGGTGGGCATGGCGGAGATCTACCTGGGCTTTGTCTTGGGAAACACTTGCAGATCATTCTTCGCACTATCCGACCCGCGCGATGCTGCCTCGCCCTAACACCCGACGCGCAGAATCTACATCAACCGCGCCAGTGCGTCCCATCAGGTGGTATCGTGCCATCAATCGCATAGCATCTAAACTGCCGGCGTCGATTGCGCGTTTCGTCCACAACCCTTCGTGTCCTTGTGAATTTCATGCGATTCTTGGGCATCCACCGGCGCGATAGGGTTGGCGCCGACCCCGGGGAGGGCCATCGCGGGCAAGCCCGCTCCTACAGGCGCTTCGCACCGAGCGTTGGGCAGCACTCCTGTAGGAGCGGCTTCAGCCGCGATGAGCGTTGGCGCCAACCCCGGGGAGGGCCATCGCGGGCAAGCCCGCTCCTACAGGA
>CAYOJP010000222.1:0-6277 GCA_964404305.1 uncultured Gammaproteobacteria bacterium | reverse complement strand
CGGAAAGAGTTCGCCGTCGAGATTCATCGGCGGGCGGCAGTTGCCGGCGTCCGTGACCGGTCCGCCGCTTGGCGCCGGTCAAGTCGCGCGACGCGGCGGCGGTCTACACTATTGCCAATTGAGGCTGCGCACGCGGCAGAAGTCGCGGGGCACGGCGGCAGGCTCACCCACTCTTGCGCGCTGAGGAGAACATGCATGACCGATCGTGACGCCCGTCGTCGGGAACTCGAACACCGGCGCTCCGAACTGCAGGCCCGCGTCGATGCCATCCGCGCCGACTACCGTCGCGGCCTCGCCGCCGATTCCCAGGAGCAGGCCATCGAACTCGAGAATGCGGACGTGCTCGCCGAACTGGATCGCACTGCGCTGGAGGAGATGGCGAGGATCGATGCGGAACTCGTCCGACTCTCGGACAACTGATTCGCGCTGACTGGAGCCGGGGGACACGGATGGGTAGTTAGCCCATCCGCATCCCGCGGTCCAGGGGGGGTCAGCCGTTGCATTCTCGTCCCGCATCGGCGATTGCGCGCGGGTCCTTCCGGGGCGGCGGGCCGCCGTCGTGCGGGCGTCCACCGGTGTGCAGGGACTCTACTGCGGGGCGCGCGCCATGTCTAACGGTTTTTTCACCAACTCGCTGCAAAGGGTTGATTACATTAATGTTGCATTGATCGCAGTGGCTGTGAAACAACGTTGATGCGCTGCAATAATTCCACGATTCGAGGGAGTTAGCGTACCGCCCCGGGTGCCCTTGCGATCCCTGTGGCCAAGAGCGCGACAAAAAGCTCGCGCGCCCGACCGATCGGTGCCGCTCGGGCCTGCCGGTTCAGCCGCTCGCCGACGCAGCCAGGGACCCACCGTGGCCGGTACCCCGGCCGAGGTCCAGCACCGGCCCGGACTGGCGGTAGCCGCCGCTGACCGGATCGGCCGCCAGGAGCATCGGGGTGTCCAGATCCACCCACTCGAAGGCCCCCAGCCCGGCCGCGAAGTGGGCGGCAACGCCCATCGCGATGCGCGTCTCGACCATGCCCCCGATCATCAGTCCGAGTCCCTTGCGCAGCGCCAGGGCGACCAGATCGAGCGCGCCGGCCACGCCGGACTTGGCGAGCTTGACGTTGACGACCTGCGCCAGCCGGCCGGCCGCGATGCGGCGCAGGTCGTCGAGATCGCGGCAGGACTCGTCGGCGGCCACCGGCACGCCGGCCTCACGGGCGACGCGCCCTAGCCCGTCCCAGTCCTCGCGCGCAACGGGCTGCTCGAGGAGCGCGGGCACGACCCCGAAGTTGCGCAACTGGACGACAATCGCAAGCGCGGTATCCGCGTCGTAACCGCCGTTCGCGTCGAGTACGAGGCGCGCGCCCGGACTCGCGGTGGCGACGGCGAGCACGCGCGCGAGGTCGTCGTCCGGATTCACGCCGATCTTGGTCTTCAGCGTAGCGTAGCCTTCGAGCCGGTAGCCGGCGGCGAGCTCCGCCGCGCGCGCCGGCGCGCAGATCGGGATCGTGATGTCGGTCGTGAGCCGATCGCCCGCGCCGCCGAACCATGCATGCAGCGGCATCCCCGCCGCGCGGGCGGCGGCGTCGACGAGCGCCATCTCGATGCCGGCGCACGCGGCATGGCGGCGCTCCCAGCGCCATCCCAGTTCGCGCGCGAGTTCCCGCCATTCGCCGATCGGGCGGCCAGCCAGCGTGGTGGCCGCGGCATCGACCGTCGCGATCGCGGTGGCGGAGTCCCCGGACGTGATCGGGGGCAGCACGGGGATTTCGCCCCAGCCGACGGTGCCATCGTCGAGCGTGACGCGCACGGCGACGTTGTCGATCGCCAGCAGCGTGGCCGCTGCGATCGCGAATGGCTCTCGCAGCGGCACGCGCAGGGGCAGCGCCTCGATCGCCAGAATGCGCGGCCCGGTCGTGCAGGACATGCGTCGCAGGTTACGCGCGCGCCTGCGTCCTGGACAGATCCGAGGGCCGCCACGATTGCGGCATCATGCGCTCGTGCGCATCGACACGCTGCAACCCGTCCCCGGCGCCCGGCTCGAGTCCTCATCGTGGCCGCTCGCCGATGCCGCTGCCGCGATGCTCATGGCCGGGACCCGCGCCGCGGCGACGCGCGTGCGCCAGCACGGGCGCACGCGGGCGCTCGTGCTCGCGGCGCTGGTCGTCGCCGGCTGCGAGGCGCCGGTGCCGGAGTACTTTCCGCTGGCCGCAGGGCGCGAATGGCATTACCGCGTCGTGCGCACGACCATGGACGGCGAGACGCGGCAGGTGCACGTGGTCCGCAACCTGCCGGTCGCGGATCGCAACGCCGGCGCGACCGCCGTGCGCGTGGCCGCCGACGGCTCCCGCCATTACTACGCGCACCAAGATGCGGGCGTGTTCTGGCTGGGCAGCCGCCGCCGCGGGGAGGCGCAAGTCCGCCTGCTGGAGCCCGCACCGCTGGCGCTGCCGGCGGCGCCTGTACCGGGCCTGCAATGGCGCGCGGCCGGCCGGACGCTGGTGCTGGAGAAGACCGGTCCGCCACAGGAGACGCTGTATCGACTGGAAATCGAGGTGGCCATGCACTACACGATCGCTACCGTGGTCGAGACGGTGACCGTCCCGGCCGGGCGCTACACGGACTGCCTGCGGATCGAGGGACGCGGCACCGGCAACGCCAACGTGCGGAATTACCTGGGCAATACCCGCGTCGAGATCGAGACGACCGACTGGTATGCGCCGGGCGTCGGGCTGGTCAGGGCCGAGCGGCGGGAACGCACCGACAAGGCGGCGCTGGACCACGGCGCCCTGGTGCTGGAGCTGCAGGAAACCGCACTCCACTGAGCGTCGGCTAGATGGACGGAACCACGCCCCCGGCGTACCCTCTTCCCCCCCCTTTTGCTGCCGAGATCCACCGGCCATGCGCAGCCTGTCCCGACGCCCCCGCGACCGCCGCCTGCTGGCGCTGGTGCTGGCGCTGGCCGCCGGCGCGAGCCTGGCCGCCGGCGAGCAGTCGCCCGGTCCGGGCGGGGCACGCTGCGTCGACTACGTGACGCTGTACGACAACCAGTTGCCCGCGCACGATTTCCTGTCCTGGGCGCAGGGCTACATCGCCGCGTCGAACCTGGCCTACGCCCAGCACATCCGGGTCGACGGCACGGCCCTGGAGAACTGGCTGGTGGATTACTGCCGCGGCCATGCGAATCACGATTATGCGCGCGCCGTCCTCGAGTTCGTCCGTGCCCACGTCGACTGATCCGTGCTCGCGCCGACGACGCCTCGCCGCCGGCCTGGTCGTCCTCGTCGCCACCGCCTCCGCCACGGCCCAGACCGTGTCCGGCTTCGGCGCGCACAAGTGCAAGGACTACCTGGCGGCGGTGGAGAAGGGCCAGAAGGCGGCCATCGACGGCTACATTTCCTGGGCGCAGGGCTACCTGAGTGCCTGGAACGCGACCAATCCGGAGCGGCGCGACGTGCAGGCCGACCCGGACGGGCTGACCTACTGGCTCGTCGACCGGTGCGGCCAGTCGCGCGCGGAGTCGTTCTATGCCGCGGTGAGGACCTTCATCTCCGTGCATGCCCGCTGAGGGCGGGCGGCATGCGCCGCGCGGGCTCAGGTGCGGGTCGCGGGGCCGCCTGCGGGAACGTCGCGCGCGGGCCCCGCCGGGTCGGCCCGGCACGCGGCGCAGCGCCCGACGACCTCGATCGTCTCGCGTTGCACCTCGAAGCCCATGCGCCCCGCGCGACCGGCGATGAGGCCGGACACCTCGGTGTCATCGAGTTCGGCAACCGTGCCGCAGTCGCGGCAGATGAGGAACTGCGCGCGATGCGGCCTCTGCGGTTCCCCGCAGCCGACGTACGCGTTGAGGGACTCGATGCGGTGGACCAGTCCCTCCTGGCACAGGAAGTCGAGCGCGCGGTAGACGGTGGGCGGCGCCGCGCGCGCACGTTCGGCCCGCAGCCGTTCGAGCAGGTCGTACGCCTTCACCGGGGCATGTCCCGCCCACACCAGTTCCAGCACCCGCCGGCGCAGCGTGGTGAGGCGCTGCCCGCTGCGCCGGCAGGTGACCTCCGCCTCGGCCAGCGCGGCCTCCACGCAGCGCTCGTGCTGGTGCGCGCGCGCGGCGAGCGCGCGCAGCACGCGCGCGGACCCGGCCGTTCTCACTCCCATTCCAGTTCCTTGTAGGCCCGCGTGACGTTGCGACCGTTGACCTCGTCGAAGAAAATCCAGCGCTCGCGCTCCCCGCGCGCGACCTGCGCGACGGCCTCCTCCAGCGCGCGCCCGCCGGCGATCGCCGCGCGCGTCTGCGCCAGCAGCGTCGCAAGATAGCGACGGACGTCGTCGGCGCCGGCCGGCCATGGCACGCTGGCCGGCCCGTGCCCGGGGACCGCCCGCTGTGCCGGCACCGCGGCCAGCGCGTCGAGGCGCTCGATCCAGCCGCGCACGCTGCCGTCGAGCGCCGGCATGCGCTCGACGAACACGAGATCGCCCAGGAACAGGGTGCCGCTGGCGACGTCCAGCACGGTGAGGTCCTGGCTCGTGTGCGCCACGGCGTGAGCCGTCAGCTCCAGCGGCCGTCCGCCCAGGTCGAGCGCCAGCGTGCCGCTGACCAGGTCCTGCGGCCCGACCACGCGGGCCGCGCCATCCTCGCCGAGTTCGGCCGCGAAGTTGCGGGCGAAGAAGTCGCGATTGGCCTCGATCGCCTCGGCCAGGTTCTCGTGACCGACGAAGCGCGCCTGCCCGCCGGTGAACGCGACGTTGCCCAGCACGTGATCGAAGTGCACGTGCGTGTTGATCACGTAACACACCGGTTTGCCGGTATGCGCGCGCACCGCCTCGCGCAGTCGCTCGCCCGTGCGCGGCGAGCCACCGGTGTCGATCACCGCCACGCAGCGCTCGCCAGCGACGAACGCGAGATTCGCGCTGTCCTCGCGGTGGGCATCGTCCACCGTGGCGTGGCGGCCCCGATGCACCCACACCCCGGGCGCGATTGCCTCGACGGCCAGGGCTTCCGCATCCGCGCGCGCCGCCTGAGCCGGCAGCCAGGCGGCCAGCAACGCCGTTGCGATCACCGCCGTTCTCACCGCGACGCCCCCCCCGTGCCCGGCATCCTGCCACGACCGCGCCGCGCGCGCAGTCCGGCGACGCCGATGGTGACGAGGTAGGTCACGCCCGCGACCAGCACGATGGTCGCCCCCGGCGGCAGGTCCGGCGTGTAGGCGATGGCCAGCCCGCCCGAGGTGAACGCGAACCCGAGCACGCTCGCCAGCCCCATGATGCCGGCCAGCGAACGGGCGCAGCGGCTGGCGATGGCGGCGGGCAGCGTCAGCAGCGCGAGCACCATGATGAGGCCCACGACCGGCAGCAGGAGCACGATGGTGAGCGCGACCAGGCACAGCAGCAGCAGGTAGTGGAAGGTGGTCGGCACGCCCCGCAGCCGCGCGAACTCCTCGTCGAACAGCACGGCGAGGAACGGCTTGTAGAAGATCGCCATCGCCGCGACAACGACCAGGTCGAGCGCGGCCATCAGGGCCAGGGCCGACGGTTCCACCAGCAGGATGTTGCCGAACAGGTAGCTCGTGAGGTCGGTCGCGTAGCCCGGCGTGCGCGCGATGAACAGGATGCCGATTGCCATGCCGACCGACCAGACTGCGCCGACCAGCACGTCCTCCTCCTCGCCCCGACGCAGGTTGACCCAGCCGATGACCAAGGCGGCGAGGATGGCCGCGACGACCGCGCCCGCGAACGGCGGCCAGCCGTAGTAATAGGCGACACCCATGCCGCCGAGCACGGCGTGCGCGATGCCGCCCGCCAGGAAGCCGATGCGCTTGACCACGACGCACGTGCCCATCACGCCGCAGCCGATGGACGCGAGCAGGCCGGCAACCAGCGCGTACTGCAGGAACCGGTGTTCGGTGACGGCGGACAGGAATTCCATCTTGCTCCCCGTCGTCAGTGATGGGCGTGGTCGACGAGCACAGCATGCGCCTCGTACAGCCGCGCGAGCACGCTGGCGTCGAGCGCACCGACCGGATGGCACTCGAGGCTCTGGTTCAGGCACCCGACCCTGCCGACGTACTCGGAGACGAAACCGATGTCGTGGGAGACGACGATGATCGTCAGCCGCGGCGACAGGCGTCGCAGGAGGTCGAAGATCTCGATGCCGGCATGATGATCGACGTTGGCGGTGGATTCGTCGAGCACGAGCAGTTCGGGCTCGGACACCAGCGCGCGCGCGATCAGCACGCGCTGCAGCTCGCCGCGCGCGAGATCGGCGAGCGCGCGGCGCGCGAGGCCGGCGGCC
>CAYOJP010000221.1:0-6280 GCA_964404305.1 uncultured Gammaproteobacteria bacterium | reverse complement strand
GTGGTAGTACGGGGTGTCCGCGACGGACACGAGCGAGGAGCGGGCGCGGGTCATCGGTCGCCTCCCTGCGAGCGGCGTCGGCCTCCTGCCGACGGCCTAGGACGATAGAAGGAGACGGGTCATCCGGTCAATGGGTGGGTGTCCTAATCAATCTCTCTCTGGTGAAGGTAGTCGTGTGCATCGCATAAGCGACTCATCGAGAACGGGCCGGCACGGGGACGTTAAAGTGCGGGTGCGGCCAATGGGTTCTAGTGCCTGTCTCGCGGGCTTGCATTCTTACAGTTCCCGCCAGTCACCCGCCTGCTCGAACGCGTGCGCCGCGCGGTACAGCGTCGCTTCCTCGAAGTGCCGCCCGACAAGTTGCAGCCCGACCGGCAGGCCGTCGCGCAGGCCGCACGGCAGCGAGATCGCCGGGTGGCCGGTGATGTTGAACTGCGCGGTGTTGCCCGCGAAGTCGAAGGTGTCGGCCATGACCTGGTCGAACGTCAGTGCCGCCTGCGAGGCCGGCAGCGGACGGGCGCGCATGCGCGTGGTCGGCAGGAGCAGCACGTCCACGTCCGCGAACCGCTGCGCGTAGCACTGGCGCAGCCACGGGATGAGGCGCATGCACTTGCCGTAGTAGCGGCCGCGCGTCGCCTCCAGGTGCCGGCCGACGAGCGCGAACAGGTGCAGGCTCGCGGGCGCGCCGGCCAGCGCCTCGCGCCAGCGCGCCAGGTGCGGCTGCAGGGAGGGCGACGTCGCGCCCGGCACGTTCCACAGCACGCCGTCGTTGCGGAACATGTGCCAGATGCCCTCGGAGATCACGCCGGCCCACACGGCCAGGGCGTCGAGGTGCTCGGGAATCGACACCTCGCTGACCACCGCGCCGAGCGCGGCGTAGCGGTCGGCCGCGGCGTGGACGCAGCCGTCCACCACGGGATCCGAGCCGGGTTGGTCGAACCCCTCGCGCAGCACGCCGATCCGCAGGCCGCGGGTCGACTGCCAGAGCGCCGCGCTGTAGGGCGCCGCGGCACGCCCGCACCACGGCGCGCCGTCGTCGGGGCCCGCGATGACCTCGAGCAGTCGCGCGTTGTCGGCGACGTTGGTCGTGATCGGTCCGGCGTAGTCGGTCGCGCGGTCCATGCGCAGCACGCCGGAGTAGGGCACGAGTTCCGCGGTGGCCTTCATGCCGACCGCGCCGCAGATCGACGCCGGGATCCGCACCGAGCCGCCGTTGTCGGTGCCGAGCGCCATGTCGACCGCGCCGCCGGCGACGAGCGCGGCGCTGCCCGACGACGAGCCCCCCGTGCAGTGATCGGGGCGATGCGGGTTGCGCACCAGGCCCGAGGCGCCGGTGCTGCTGCCGCCCGTGCAGCAGAAGTATTCGCAGGCCGCCTTGCCGGTCACGATCGCGCCGGCCGCCAGCGCGCGATCGACGATCGGCGCGTCGAATTCCGGGACGAACCCGGCGAGGAAGTCCGTGCCGCCGGTGGTCGGCACGCCGGCGACGAAGATCACGTCCTTCACCGCGAGCGTCCGCCCCGCGAGCGGGCCAGTCGCGGCGCCCGGGATCTCCGTGCGCGTGACCCAGCCGCCGAGCGGGTTGTCCTGCGGCGCGGGCGTCCAGTGCCGGCGCGGGCCGGGTCGCACCGGCGGCGTCTGTTCGGCGAGCGCGTCGAGGTGCGCGTAGGTGCCATCGATGGCCGGCATCACGCCCGCCAGGCGTTCCAGCGCGGCGGGGTCGAGACGCAGGTTCAGATCGGTGGCGTAACGCTGCAGATCGGCGGTCGTCGGGGGCGTGTAGGGCATGGTGGCGCGTCTCCGGGCGGAACGGGAGTGGACATGCCGGGGCGGGCGGAGCGGGGCGTGCGTCCGGGCACCGGGGCGCAGACCACTCTAGCGGCGCCCGGGCGGGCGTCAATCGACCGGATGCGAACGACCCGGCGCGTGCTCGAAGAGCCGGGCGGCGGGCTGGACCACCGGCGCGGGCCGGGGCACAGTGGCGGGTGCCGGCGTCCGCCGGCCCGCATCGTCACGATGGATCCCCGCCCCATGCCTCCCGACATCGATGCCCTCGTCCAGCCCGACCGCGTCCACCGCTCGCTCTACATCGACCCGGCCATCTTCGAGCTGGAGATGGAACGCGTGTGGGGCCGCGCCTGGATCTTCCTCGCGCACGCCTCGGTCGCGCCGAACCCCGGCGACTACTACGCCACGACGCTCGGCCGCCAGCCGGTGCTGCTGGTGCGCGCCGCCGACGGCCGGCTGCGCGTGCTGTTCAACCGCTGCACGCACAAGGGCACGCAGCTCACGCCGGACGGCCGCGGGCAGGTCCGCGCGCTGCGCTGCGCCTACCACGGCTGGACCTTCGGCACCGACGGCGCGCTGCTGACCATCCCGGCCGCGGAGGGCTACGCCGGCACGGCGATCTGCAAGGGCAACCCGGACCTCGACCTGCAAGCGGTGCCGGACTGGGCGGAGTACCGCGGCTTCGTGTTCGCCCGCCTGACCCGCGAGGGGCCGGACCTGACCACCTGGCTCGGTCCGCTGGCCGACTCCTTCGACAACATGATCGAGCGCGCCCCCGCCGGCGAGCTGGAACTGGCCGGCGGCTGCCTGCGCTACCTGCATCACTGCAACTGGAAGTTCTTCATCGAGAACGTCTGCGACGCACTGCACCCGATGGTCGCGCACCAGGCCTCGGCCCGGGCGGCGAAGGTCGTCGGCATGGACGGCCTGCCGCCCGGCACGCCGGTGCCGTTCGCGCTGCAGATGCTGATGCCGTTCACGGGCAGCTACGACTTCTTCGACAGCTGGGGCATGCGCGTGAGCCCGCAGGGCCACGGCGATCTCGGCGGGCGCCAGAGCCTGCACAGCAACTACGACGAGGTGCCGGAGTACTGGGCGGCGATGAAGACCGCCTACGGCGAGGCCCGGGCGAAGTCCATCCTCGACCTCAGCCGCAACAACTCGGTCGCCTGGCCCAGCCTGATGTTCAAGGCGCCGATCCAGCTCCTGCGCGTGGTCCGGCCGCTGGCGGTGGACCGCACGCTGGTCGAGACCTGGCACCTGCGGCTGAAGGGGGCGCCGGACGAGATGCTCCGGCGCACGGTGCTGTACTCGTCGGTCGTGAACTCCTCGCTGGGCGTGGTGGGACCGGACGATCACGAGGCGTACATGCGGCTGCAGGCGGGACTGGCCACGCAGGCCTCGCCCTGGGTCAACATGCAGCGCTACCCGGCGGCCGACGAACCGCAGCCCGACGGTTCGCGCACCGCTCCGGGCACGAGCGACACGGTCTACCGCAACTACTACCGCGCCTGGCGCGACTACATGACCGCGGGGTCGGCGCGGTGAGCGCGCCCGATCCGCGCGCGGTGGAGCAGTTCCTGTACCGCGAAGCGCGCCTGCTCGACGAGGGCCGCTACGAGGACTGGGGCGCGCTGTTCACCGACGACGGCGAGTACTGGGTGCCGCTCGCCGACGACCAGCCCGATCCGCTGCACCACGTGTCGCTCGTCTACGAGACGAAGCTGCTGCGCGACATCCGCATCCGTCGCTTCCGCGAGCCGAACGCGTTCTCGCTGCAGCCGCGCGTGAAGACCTCGCACAGCGTGACGAACGTGCTGGTGGACGGCGTGGACGCCGGGACGGGCCTCGTCGAAGCGAGCGCGCGCTTCGTCGTGGCGGAGTTCCGCCGCGATCACACGTCCACCTGGCACGGCGGCTACCGCTACCGCCTCGCACCGCACGCCGACGGGTTCCGCATCCGGATGAAGCGCATCGACCTCGTGAACAACGCGGGGCCGCTGGGGGATCTGAACGTCTGGTTGTAGTGCGCACCACCCCGGCGGTGACTGACACGATGGATCATCGAGCCGTCTGCCCGCCGAACGTCGTCACGGGTGCCGGTGCCAGGAGGGTCCGCCACGACCCGCTCGAGTACGTCCCTGTAGCGCTCGGTCGCGCGCATCCCTGCGCGCTCACGGTCGTGGCGGACCCTCCCGGCACCGGCACCTTCAGCGTCGCAGCGACCGCCTGCCGTGCGGCGTTCGTCAGCCCACCCGCCACACGCGCGGCAGCAGCAGGATGCACGCGAAGCACAGCCCGAGCGGCGCGATCAGCAGGCCGAGGATCCCGACCGTGCCGACGCCCTGCGCGAGAATCCAGCCGCCGGCGAGCGGGCTGAGGACCGCGCCGACGCGGCCGACGCCGGTGGCCCAGCCCACGCCGGTCGCGCGGATGCCGGGCGGATAGAACTGCGCGGCCAGCGCGTACAGCGCGAACTGCGCGCCCGAGGTGCCTGCCCCGAGGCAGACGAGCAGCAGCCACCACACGGGCGACTCGGCCGGTATCGCGACGAACAGGGCGAGCGAGGCGACCGCGATCGCGTACACCCCGGACATCGCCGCCACCGTGCGGCCGCGATCGACGTACCAGGACAGGGCCAGCCCGCCGAGGATGCCGCCCGCCTGGATGGTGACCCCGCCGCGCAGTGCGGAAGCCGGCGGCCAGCCGGCATCGGCGAGCAGCGTCGGCAGCCAGCTCATGAGCATGTACAGGCAGCCCAGGTTCAGCGCGAACACCGTCCACAGCAGCGCGGTGCCCAGGCGCCGGTCCGGCGTGAACAGCGCGGCGAAGGGCTGGCGATCAGCGGCCGGCTGCGGGTCCGGCACGACGCTCGCCGGCGCGACGTCCGGCGCGAGCCGGCGCGTGATGGCGGCGATGGCCGGGTCCTGCGGGCGGCGGGCGTGCAGGAAGCGCACCGATTCGGGGAGCCACAGCCACAGCGCTCCGGCGAGGACGATGGGGGCCACGCCCCCGACGTGGAAGATGCCGTGCCAGCCCCACTGCGCGATGAGGGGCGGCGCGAGGAAGCCGGCGATGAAGGCGCCCACCGCGAGGTTGCAGTTCGCCAGCGTGAGGAGCTTGGCCCGCCGCGACGCCGGGGCGTATTCGGAGGTGAGTGCCGTGGCATTCGGGATGCAGGCACCCATGCCGAGACCGGTGATGAAGCGCCAGGCGATCAGCGACTCCAGCGAACCGGCATGGGCGGTCGCGAGCGATGCGATGCCCACCTCCAGCATCGCCAGGATCAGCACGGGTCGGCGGCCGTGGCGATCGCCCAGCGGTGCGAGAAAGGCGGCGCCGAGTCCGACGCCGACCAGGGCCGCCGACAGCGCGTAGCCGAAGCGCTCCCGCGGCAGCGCCCAGTCGGCGACCAGCGAGGGCACTGCCAGCGGCATCGCCTGCAGGTCGTAGCCGTCGAGCAGCATCACGAGCGCGCACAGCAGGAACACGCGCCACTGCAGGCGCGAGACGGGGCGTTCGTCGATGAGGCGGCCGATGCCAGTCGGCGCCGGTACGGTCCGGTCCACGCGCTCCCCCCCGTGACTGCCGCCCCGACGGGGCGGCGCGCGCCGGCGGTGCGCCGGGCATGCCCGAGTATAGCGAGTCCGTCGCGGTCGCCGGGTGGTCGACGGCGCAGGGGCTTTGCGGGCATCATCGGCGCCCCGCCCGGTTCGCGGGCGGCTCACCGGAACGACGCACGAAAGGGTATCCCATGTCCGAACGCATCCTCTTCCGCGCCGGCGAGGCCACCGTCTTCGCCTCCGAGGGCCAGGTCACCGACGCCATGCCCGAAGTCCTCGTCGGCGACGTCGGCGGTCCGGTCGGCCAGGCCTTCGCCTCGATGATGGGCCAGTCGGCGGGCCACACGCGGATGTTCGCGGTGCGGGCCTGCAACCAGATGGTGAAGCCGGCGACGATGATGGCGCCGAAGGTCACCATCAAGGACTCGGCGATGGCGGAGTTGTTCGGCGGCGTGGTGCAGGCCGCGATCGCGGACGCCATCGTCGACTGCCTGGGTGAGGACCTGCTGCCGCGCGCGCTGGCCGACAGCCTGTGCATCATCGTGCTGGTCTGGATCGATCCGCGCGCGCCGCGCGACGCGAACCTGGACCGCAAGGAGCTGTACCGCAACAACTACGAGGCGATGAAGCTCGCGGTGAGCCGGGCAATGAAGGGCGAGCCGACCGTCGACGAGCTGCTCGGCAACCGCCACGTGATGAAGCACGAGTACTACGACCCGGACGCCTCGTAACGACTACAGGCACGTACGCTCCAACGCGGGAGCAGTACTCCCGTAGGAGCGGCTTCAGCCGCGATAGCCACTGGCGCCGACCCCGGGCAGGGCCATCGCGGGCAAGCCCGCTCCTACAGGAGCGTTCGCTCGACGTCGTGCCAGTGCTCCTGTAGGAGCGGCTTCAGCCGCGATAGGCATCGGCGCCGACCCCGGGGA
>CAYOJP010000220.1:0-6296 GCA_964404305.1 uncultured Gammaproteobacteria bacterium | reverse complement strand
GACCATTTCGACAAGGCCTACGAACTGGAGGCCGAGCTGGAGCGCGCCGGCAAGGCCGACATGCTGGACCTGGTGCGCGGCATCCTGCCGCCGGGCGTCCACTGCATCTACATCCGCCAGCCCGAGGCGCTGGGCCTGGGCCACGCGGTGCTGTGCGCGCGGCCGGTGATCGGCGACGAGCCCTTCGCCGTGATCCTGGCCGACGACCTGATCGACGGCCGCGGCAAGGGTTGCCTGGCGCAGATGGTCGACGTGCAGAGCCACTACAAGTGCGGTGTGATCGCCGTGGAACGCATCCCGAAGGAAGACACGCGCAAGTACGGGATCGTCGAGACCAAGCCCCTGGAGGAGCGTCTGCGCCGCATCACCGGGATCGTGGAGAAGCCCGACCCCGCGGTCGCGCCGTCGGACCTGGCAGTCGTCGGCCGCTACATCCTGCCCGGCTCGATCATGGACATACTCGCGCACACCGGCCGCGGCAAGGGCGGGGAGATCCAGCTCACCGACGCGATCGCCGAACTGCTAAGGCGCGAGCAGGTCATCGCGCATGAGTTCGATGGCCGCCGCTACGACTGCGGGTCCAAGCTCGGCTACCTGGAGGCGACCGTCGAGTACGCGCTGCGGCACCCGGAGCTGGCCGACGATTTCCGCGCCTACCTGCAGGCGCTGGCGCAACAGTCCTGAAGGGGCGCCGCCGTCCGCGGGCGGCGGTCACGGGGAGGGGACGGGGGCATGCAGTCACCGCTGACGGAATCCGAGCGCGCGCTGTACGGGAAGCTCGACCGCGAGAGCGTCGATTTCCTCATGACGCGCTACAACCGCGTCAATCGCTGGGTCATCGCCGACCTCCTGCGGCGGTCCGCGCACCACACGCCGGACAAGACCGCGCTCGTGTCCGGCGACACGCGGCTGAGCTACCGGGAGCTGGAGGCCGACTGCAACCGTACCGCCAACGCGCTGCTGGCGCTGGGCGTCGGGCGCTACGATCGCGTCGCGCTGCTGGCCCACAACACGGTGGACCACGTGCGCACGTGGTTCGGCTGCTGCAAGGCGGGGGCGGTGTACCTTGCGCTCAACTACCTGCTGAGCGGCAAGGATCTGGCCTGGTGCATCAACCACTCCGGGGCGACCGTCCTGATCGTGGAGGACGCCCTGTATCCGCTGGTGGCCGGCGTCCTCGACCGCATCCCCACGGTGCAGGCGCTGATCTGGTCCGACCAGGGTGGCGGCCAGCCGCCGGTCGACGGACGCTTCCGCGCCTTCGCCGAGTGGATCGGCGAACAGCCCGACACCGAGCCGGATACCGTGCTGCGGATCGAGGATCCGTGCCAGATGACGTACACGAGCGGCACCGAGTCGCTGCCCAAAGGCGTGATCCTGAGCAACCAGGCGCTGCTGTCGCAGTACATGGGCTGCATCGTCGATGGCCGCTACGAGGCCGGGGACGTGAACGTGAACGCGCTGCCGCTGTACCACTGCGCGGCGCGCGACGTGTTCCTGAACCCGGTATTCTGGATCGGCGGCACGAACGTCCTCATCACCCCGGAGATCGGCACGATCCTGCAGGCCCTCGCGACCCACCGGGCGACGATGTTCTTCGCGCCGCCCACGGTGTGGATCGGCATGCTGCGGCATCCGGACTTCGAGCGCTACGACCTGTCGAACCTGCGCAAGTGCTACTACGGCGCGTCGATCATGCCGGTGCAGGTGATCAAGGAACTGCTCGAGCGACTGCCGGGCGCGGCGATCTGGAACTACTACGGGCAGACCGAGCTCGCGCCGTACCACACCGTGCTCAAGGCGGAGGACGCCACGCGCAAGCTCGGCTCGGCGGGCATGGCCGGCATCAACATGGAGACGCGCCTGGAGGACGAGGAGGGGCGGCCGGTCGGGGAGCCGGGCGTGCCGGGCGAGATCTGCGGCCGCGGACCCCACGCGCTGACGATGTATTTCCGGGAGCCCGACAAGACCGAGGCGGCGATGAAGGGGGGCTGGTTCCACTCCGGCGACGTCGGCGTGCTGGACGAGGATCGCTACGTGACGGTTGCCGATCGCAAGAAGGACATGATCAAGACGGGTGGCGAGAACGTCGCCACCCGCGAGGTCGAGGAGGCGATCTACCGCGAGCGCCGGGTGCAGGAGGTCGCGGTCGTCGGGCTGCCGCACCCGAAGTGGATCGAGGCGGTGACGGCGTTCGTCGTCGTGCGCGCCGGCGAGCAGATGACCGAGGCGGAACTGGTCGCGCACTGTCGCACGGAGCTCGCGCCGTTCAAGGTCCCCAAGAAGATAGTCTTCGTCGAGGCGCTGCCCAAGAGCCCCTCGGGCAAGATCCTCAAGCGCGAGATCCGCGTCGCCCACCAGGCGGCGTACGGGGAGTGAAGCGGCCGCGCGGCGGCGGCGGACGAGCGGCTACAGCCGGAGCAACGGAGGGCGCAATGACGGAGCGACGTTCCAGGGCGGAAGACGAGGCGTTCTTTCGCGAGCGCGGGTTCGGGTTGCGTATCGGTTTCGGCGCGCGCCCTGCGCTCATCGTGATTGACATGGTGAACGCTTTCACCGATCCGCAACAGCCGCTCGGTGCGGATCTGGGCGCTCAGATCGCGGCTCAGCTGCCGCTGCTCGAGGCGGCGCGCGCGCGGGCCGTGCCAATCGTGTTCTCGACGGTGATGTACGAGGACGCGGACTGCCGCGACGCCGGCATCTGGGCGCGCAAGCAGAAGGGCGTCGTGACGCTGAAGGCCGGGACGCCGGGGGTGCAGGTCGATGCGCGTCTTGGCCGGCGCGACGGGGAGATCCTGCTGGTGAAGAAGTACGCGTCGTGCTTCTTCGGCACCGATCTCGTCCCGCGGCTGCTGGCGCATGGCGTCGACACCCTGTTCGTCGCCGGCTGCACGACCAGCGGCTGCGTGCGTGCCACGGCGGTCGACGCCTGCCAGACCGGCTTCCGGCCGATGGTCGTTCGCGAGGCAGTCGGCGACCGCTCCGTCGCCGCGCACGAGCAGAGCCTGTTCGATCTCCACGCCAAGTACGCGGACGTCGTGTCGCTGGAGGAGACGCTCGATTACCTGCGCGATCTGCCGCCGGCCACTGCGTGCCGGGAGGGCAGCCGGGCATGATCGATAACCCGCAGGAGCACGATCGGTTTCCGTATTCGGCGATCGTCGACCGGCCGGTGCTGCGCTGGCCCGGCGGCGCCCGCGTTGCGGTCTGGATCATCCCGAACATCGAGCATTTCCTGTTCGACCGTCCGTCGGCGTCGGTTACGCAGGTGACGACGCGGTACGTGCCGGACGTCCTCAACTACTCGTGGCGGGACTACGGCGTGCGCGTCGGGGTCTGGCGCATGCTGGAGATCATGGAGCGACACGGCTTCCGGGGCACGGCCGCGCTGAACGCCGATGCCTGCGACCGCTACGCGCGCATCCTGGAGGAAGGCCGGCGGCTCGGCTGGGAGTGGATGGCGCACGGGACCAACAATTCCACGATCGTCAACCAGCAGACCGAGGACGAGGAACGCGCACTGATCGGCGCGGTGGCGCGCACGGTCGAGCGCGCCACCGGCACGCGGCCTCGCGGCTGGCTCGGTCCCGCGCTCACCGAGTCGCACCGCACCCCCGACCTGCTCGCCGAGGCCGGCTTCGAGTACGTCGCCGACTGGGTTAACGACGAGCAGCCCTACCCGCTGCGGGTACGCAGCGGGGCGCTGATCTCGATCCCATATTCGATCGAGATCAACGACATTCCGGCTTTCCTCGACGGGCACCGGAGCGCGGAAGACTTCGCCCGGATGATCTGCGACCAGTTCGACGTGCTGTACGAGGATGGCGCGAAGACCGGCCGGGTCATGGCGATCTGCCTGCACCCGTTCCTGATCGGCCATCCGTACCGCAGCAAGTACCTCGACCGGGCCCTCGCGCATATCGCCTCGCGCCAGGACGTCTGGCGGGCGACCGGGCACGAGATCGTGGCCTGGTACCGCGAGCATTGCATGCCGCCGGCCGCTTCTGCGGGGTGAGCGAGGGCGGCACCGGCTGCGACGTCTGCGCGACCGTCTGTCCGCGCCTGTGGCCGCGCGAGACGCACCTGCGCGACGTCACGTTCGGGGCAGTGCGCGGATACGACGACATCTTCGGCGTGTTCCGTCACATCTTCGTGGCGCGCTCGACGCGTCCGGATCTCGCCGCGGCCGGACAGGACGGCGGGGTCGTCACGGCGCTGCCTGCCTGGGCACGAGCCGCCGGCCACGTCGACGGCGCGATCGTCGCGGCCGTGGGCGAAGGCGCTCGCCCCCGAGGCCGGCGGTGCACCGCCGGGGTGGCCGGGGGGCCTGCGGCGGCAGCCCGCTCGCGGCGTCAGTCGGCCGCGGCGTGGGCGTGCAGCCTGGCCCGGTTCGCGGCCGGCATCGGGACAGGTACGATGCAGTCCGGCACCGGGCAGAACCGCACGCACGGCGCCTTGGCCGGGCCGCCGCAGCCGACGCACGCATCTCCGAGAATCTTGATGGTCGTCCGGTAACGCGCGTCGAACGTCCAGGTGTGGATGACGGCATCGAGCGGACATACCTCGCGGCAGTTGCCGCAGGCGATGCACTTGTCCTGCACGATTTCGAAGATCACCTCGTCCTTGTCGCTGGCTGCTCCCATGTCAGTCATCTTCCTCGACGAAGTTGATGAAGTCCTGCAACCCCAGTCGCAGCGCATGCAGGTTGTGGTACGACGCCCAGAGGCACTGAAACTGGATCCGGGGCGTCCTGGCGTACCGGGTGACGACGTACTCGCCCATCTTCACGTGCGTCATTTCCTCGTATTCCTGCGACAGGAAGGCCTTGGCGATGATCGGGTCGTAGCCCGAGAGCGATTCGCCGAGCGAGTGGATGCTCTGGGCCGACTGGAATTCCGAGGACACCGAATCCCCGGCGTGCTGAACCGCGGGATGCGAAGAGCCGACGTACGCGAGCCAGCCCAGGAACATCTTCATCCCGAACAGGGCCTGGGAGTACTGGTGGCCGAACAGTTCCTTGCGGTTCGCCGCCCAGCCGCGCTCGAGCACGGCGTCAAAATAGATCCGCCCGTGCTTCTGCTCGTCGCTCGCCTTGCGCGTGATGAGGTTGAGGCAGTCCTCGTATTCGCCGTTGGTGTAATCGACGTGCGCCAGCGTGCCCTTGTACCATTCGTTGTACAGGCGCGCGCCATGCATCTCCAGGGCGCCGAATTGCAGGACGGTCTTGAACACCTTCTTGTCCGTCCACGAAATCGCGCGCGCCCAATCGTCGACCAGCGCCCAGGTTGCGGTGCGATACGGATCGATCGCCTCCTGCATGAGGTTCAGGAACTGCGTGCCGTTCATCGCGCGACGTTCGAGGTCCTCGAGCGAGATCCCCCAGTAGCGGGCGTCTTTCTCTATCAGCAGGCTCCCCATCGGCTGTGCCCCCGTCTGTTGAACGTCCGGGGGACTATACGCCCGGGTGTTGAAACCTGTCATTCGTCCAGTCCCGCCCCGCCGGGGGTAATGCGGCGCAATACGGAAGCCGTGGTTCCTCCGGTCCGTGCCCGAGGGGCGAGGCGGGGATCGCCGCCCGGCAGGCGCGCCCCGGTTCATTCGGTCGTCGTCGCGATCCGCTCGAGAAATCGCATGACCGCGGCATTGAAGGCCCCGGGCCGTTCCGCATACCCGATGTGCCCGACGCCCTCGAGTTCCACCAGTTCCGCGTTCCTGATCCGGCGCGCCAGTGCCCGACCCTCCGCCGGCGGGATGACCCGATCCTTCTCGCCGACGATCACCAGCGCGGGGACGGCGACCGCGCCTAGGCGTTCGGTCAGGTCGAAGTTCGCCAGGGCCTCGGTCAGCACCTGCTCGTAGGCGGCGGGGTCGTTGGCCGCAATCATCTCCGTCAACCAGTGTCGCAGCTCCGGATCGGGATCCGGTGCCAGCGCCTGGCCGGCAACCAGTGCGGCGTAGGCGCTCATGGGCCCGCGACGAAGCGCGACCAGCCGCGTCGCGAGGATGTCGGCCGGAATGCTCATGTGCGCGGCGGTGTGGCAAAGAACCAGACTGCGGCACAAGCGTGGCTCCGCGAGTGCCAGGGCTTGCGCGACGAAGCCGCCCATCGACGTGCCGAGCACGTCGACATGCGCCAGGCCCAGGGTGGCGCAGATCGCGGCCACGTCGCGCGCCATTTCCGCGATTTCGTAGGCGCCGGGCCGGCGCGGTCTGCCGGAGCGGCCGAAACCGCGCAGATCGACGCAGATGAGTCGACGCATGGCGCCGAGCGCCGTCACCTGGTGTACCCACAGATC
>CAYOJP010000219.1:3992-6300 GCA_964404305.1 uncultured Gammaproteobacteria bacterium | reverse complement strand
AGTGCTGCTCCAGCGTTTGAGCGAACGTTCCTGTAGGAGCGGGCTTGCCCGCGATAGCCCTTCGCGCGGTCGGCACCCACCGCTATCGCGGCTGAAGCCGCTCCTACAGGAGTGCTGCTCCAGCGTTTGAGCGAACGTTCCTGTAGGAGCGGGCTTGCCCGCGATGGCCCTCCCCGGGGTTGGCACCGACGCTATCGCGGCTGAAGCCGCTCCTGCAGGAGCACTGGCACGACGTCGAGCGAACGTTCCTGTAGGAGCGGGCTTGCCCGCGATAGCCCTCCCCGGGGTCGGCGCCAACGCTATCGCGGCTGAAGCCGCTCCTGCAGGCGCACGGCTCCAGCGTTCGAGCGAACGTTCGCTTGCCCGCGGTGCCCCGGCAAGGCGTCGCGCTGACGTCCCGGCTTGCCGGAACAGGCGGCAGCCGCCGACAATGCCCTGCGCAGCACGCGCACTCCCTACGGATCCATCCTCTCCATGCACGACTACACCATCGGTTTCATCGGCGGCGGCAACATGGCGCGCTCCCTCGTGGGCGGGCTCATTGCCGACGGCCTGCCGCCCGCCGCGCTCCTGGTGGCCGAGCCGGACCCGGCGCGCCGGGACGCACTCGCGCAACAGTTCGGCGTGACGATCGCAGCCGACAACCGCGAGGTCGCCGCCCGCGCGGACGTCGTGGTGCTGGCGGTCAAGCCGCAGGTAATGCGCGCGGTCGCCGCCGGCATCGCCGCCGCGGGACGGCCGCAGACGCTGTACCTGTCCATCGCGGCCGGCATCCGGACCGCCGATCTGGCGCGCTGGCTCGGCGGCACGCCGGCGGTCGTGCGCGCAATGCCGAACACGCCGGCCATGGTCGGCAGCGGCGCAACGGCGCTCTATGCCAACGCCGCCGTGGACGAGCGCCAGCGCGGACTGGCCGAGAACTGCCTGCGGGCGGTGGGCCTGGTGCAGTGGCTGGACGACGAGGCACTGATGGACGCGGTCACCGCGCTGTCGGGCAGCGGCCCGGCCTACGTGTTCCTGCTGATCGAGGCGATGGAGGCCGCGGGCGTGCGCCTGGGCCTGCCGCGCGAGACCGCGCGGCTGCTCGCGATCCAGACCGTTTTCGGCTCGGCCAAGATGGCGCTGGAATCGAGCATCGATCCGGCGACGCTGCGCGCGCAGGTGACCTCGCCGGGCGGCACGACCGAGCGCGCGCTCGCGGCCTTCGCCGGCGGGGGGTTCGCCGCGCTGGTGGAGACCGCGATGACCGCGGCGCGGGATCGCGGCGCGGAGCTGGCGCGCCAGCTCGGGCAGGAGGACGGCGCGGCATGACCGGCTATTTCTCCGACGCCGGCAGTTACCTCGTGGGGGTGGTGTTCGGCTTCTACATCCTCGCGGTGCTGCTGCGGTTCCTGTTCCAGATGGTGCGCGCCGACTTCTACAATCCGCTGTCGCAGGCGGTGGTGAAGATCACCAACCCGCCCCTGCGCCTGCTGCGCCGCTACATACCGGGCTACCGCGGCGTGGACGTGCCTGCGCTGCTGCTGATGCTCGCGCTGAAGATGCTGGAGCTGTGGCTGACGCTGGCGATGGCGGGCCACGCCGCCGCGCTGCCGGGCCTCGTGCTGCTGGCGCTCGCGGAGCTCGCCAAGCTGGTGTTGTACGTGTTCATGATCGCGATACTCATCGAGGTGGTGCTGAGCTGGGTCTCGCCAGGCGCCTACAATCCGCTGACGCAGCTCCTGTACAGCCTGACCCGGCCGCTGCTGGCACCGGCGCGCCGGCTGATCCCGCCACTGGCCGGCCTGGATCTGTCGCCGCTCGCGGTGGTGGTCGCACTGCAGATCGCGCTGCTGCTGCTGATCGCGCCGCTGCGGGACTTCTCCTACACGCTGCTGTGACGCTGCCCGCCGTCGCCCGCGACGGCGAGTCGCTCCTGCTTGCGCTGCACGTGCAGCCGGGCGCGTCGAGCGATGCCGTCACCGGACTGCACGATGGCCGCGTCCGCGTGCGGATCGCCGCGCCGGCGCTGGAGGGGCGCGCCAACGCCGCGCTGCTGCGCTTTCTGGCCGCGGAGTTCGGCGTCGCGAAGTCGCAGGTCGAGCTGCTCGAGGGCGAGGGCGGCCGGCGCAAGCGCGTGCGGGTGAACCGGCCGGGGCGGATGCCCGCGTGGCTGGCGACGATCGAAGCGGCGACCCGCGGTCGGAGCGGCTGAAGCCGCTCCTGCAGGTGCACTGCTCCAGCGTTAGTGCGGAGCTCCTGTAGGAGCGGGCCTGCCCGCGATGCTTTCCCCGGCGTAGGCGCCAAACGCTATCGCGGCTGAAGCCGC
>CAYOJP010000219.1:0-3892 GCA_964404305.1 uncultured Gammaproteobacteria bacterium | reverse complement strand
GTGCACTGCTCCAGCGTTAGTGCGGAGCTCCTGTAGGAGCGGGCTTGCCCGCGATGCTTTCCCCGGCGTAGGCGCCAAACGCTATCGCGGCTGAAGCCGCTCCTACAGGTGCACTGCTCCAGCGTTAGTGCGGAGCTCCTGTAGGAGCGGGCTTGCCCGCGATTGCCGGCGCTCAGGTCTTGCGGCGGGTGCCGGCCTTGTTCGCCGCGGTCTTCGGTTTTGCGGCCGGTTTGCGGACCGGGCGGGCCGGCCGCGGGGCGGGCGCCGCGACGAGGGGGGCATCGATCGCGACGTCGTAGTCGATCGTGAGCGGCGCGTGATCGGAGAAGCGCTCGTCCTTGTAGATCGCGGTCCGCAGCACCTTGTCGCGCAGGCCGGGCGTGACGATCTGGTAGTCGATGCGCCAGCCCACGTTCTTGTCCCATGCGCGGCCGCGGTTGGACCACCAGGTGTACTGGCGCGGCTCCTGGTTGACGACGCGGAAGGCGTCCACCCAGCCGAGCGCGTCGAAGACCTGCGTCAGCCACGCCCGTTCCTCGGGCAGGAAGCCGGAGTTCTTCTGGTTCGAGCGCCAGTTCTCCAGGTCGATGTTCCGGTGCGCGATGTTCCAGTCGCCGCACAGGATGTACTCGCGCCGCCGCCGGCGCAGCGCCGCGAGGTAGGGGTAGAAGCGTTCCATGAACGCGAACTTCGCCGCCTGCCGGTGCGGCCCGGAGGACCCCGACGGCAGGTAGATCGACACCACGCTCAGACGCCCGAAGTCGAGCTGCAGGAAACGCCCTTCCGCGTCGATTTCCGCGTCGCCCATGCCTACCTGCACCGCATCGGGCTCGCGGCGGCTGTAGACGGCGACGCCGCTGTAGCCCTTCTTCTCCGCGTCGTGGAAGAACGCGTGATAGCCGGGCACCGCGCGCAGCTCGGGCGGCAGGTCCTGCACCTGGGCCTTGGTTTCCTGGATGCAGGCGATGTCGGCATCCTGCCGGCGCAGCCAGTCGAGCACGCCCTTGCGGTGCGCCGAGCGCAGGCCGTTGGCGTTCAGGGTGATTATGCGTAGCATCGGCAGGACCCGATTGTACCGGGGCGAGCGCCCCGCCCGTCCACACTTTTCCACGCCGAACCCGCACCCGCCGATGCCCGACTACCGCCAGGATTTCATCCGCTTCACGCTCGACTGCCAGGTGCTGCGCTTCGGCGAGTTCACGCTGAAGTCCGGCCGGCGCAGCCCGTACTTCTTCAACAGCGGCCTGTTCGACACCGGAGGCCGCCTCGCGCGGCTGGGCGAGTTCTATGCCGCCGCGGTCACCGCGGCGGGCGTGCCGTTCGACATGGTCTTCGGCCCCGCCTACAAGGGCGTGCCGCTCGCCTGCTCGCTTGCGATCGCGCTCGCCGGGCGGCACGGCCGCGACGTCCCGTACAGCTTCAACCGCAAGGAAACCAAGGATCACGGCGAGGGCGGCGCGGTGGTCGGCGCGGCCCTGCGTGGCCGGGTGCTGATCGTGGACGACGTCATCTCCGCCGGTACCTCGGTGCGGGAATCGGTGTCGCTCATCGAGGCGGCCGGGGCGCAGCCCGCGGCGGTGGCGCTCGCGCTCGACCGCCAGGAGCGCGGAACCGGTGCGGCCTCGGCGGTGCAGGAGGTCCGGGCCCGCTACGGGATCCCGGTCGTGAGCATCGTCCGGCTGGAGGATCTCGTCACCTTCCTGCGCGGTGACCCGGGGCGCGGCGAGGACCTGGCCCGCGTCGAGCGCTACCGGGCGGAGTACGGGGTTCAGGACTGATTCACCGGCGCGGGGCGACAGTGCCCTGCGCCACCCGCCGGTGCGGCCGCTATACTGGCCACGTGCCGCCCGCGCGGCACGGTCCAAGCAGAGGGTCGGGAACATGAGCCTGCGCCACCGTCACGTTGTCACCGCCATCGCCGCCACGGCGCTCGTCTGCGCGGCGGCCCCCGCCAGCGCCGCCATCAAGTGCTGGACGAACAAGGAGGGCGTGCGCGAGTGCGGCAACGTCGTGCCCCCGGAGTACGCGCAGCAGAGCGTGGAGAAGCTGAACACGCTCGGCATCAAGGTCGACGAGCAGGAACGCGCCAAGACCGAGGAGGAGCGGGCCGCCGCGGAGGCCGCCGCCCGGCAGGCCGAGCAGGATGCGGAGAAGGCACGCCAGCGCGCCGCCGCGGATCGCGTGCTCCTCGACACCTTCTCCAGCACCGAGGACATGCTGCTCGCGCGCGATGGCAAGATTGGCGGCATCGAGTCGCAGATCAAGCTCACTGAAAACCAGGTCGAGCAGCTCGAGGCGAACCTGCAGGCGATCGTCGCCGCCGCGGCCGAGCAGGAGAAGCAGGGCCGCACGCCGGGCGAGAAGGTGGAGCAGGACATCGCGAACGTGCGCCAGCAGATCGAGCGCAAGCAGGCGTTCATCGCCGCCAAGCGCACCGAGCAGGACGAGGTGCGGGCGCAGTTCGACGCCGACATCTCGCGGTTCGAGGAACTGAAGAACGCGCAGGCCGAGAGCGCAGCCCGGCGCGCGACCCAGAACTGACGCCGGCGCGGCGCGCTACCCGCCCTCAGCCCCCGAAGCACCCCGCGGCGAGCGCCGGCCACTGTTCGTCCCACTCGGTCGTCGGCACCGCCTTGAAGCCGCTGCGAACGTAGCGGTTCATGCGGCCCTCGGCGACCGCCAGCAGCAGCGCGGCGGCGGCATTGATCGGCAGCCGCGGGCGCACGCCGTCGCCCAGGTTCGCCTCGCGCAGGCACTGCCGCAGCTGCGTCTCGATCCGCTCGAAGAATTGCGTGACCCGCACCCGCAGCCGCTCGTGCTCGCCGGCCAGGGCATCGCCGACCAGGATGCGCGTGATGCCGGGATTGCGCTCGGCGAAGCCGAGCAGCAGGCGCAGGATGGCGCTGCAGCGCGCCGCCGGATCGCGCTCCTCCTCCAGGATGCGCGTGACCCGGGTGAACACCGCGTCCTCGGCGAACTCGATCAGGCCCTCGAACATCTTCGCCTTGCTGGCGAAGTGCCGGTAGAGCGCGGCCTCGGACACGTCGAGCGCGCGGGCCAGCGCCGCCGTCGTGATGCGCTCGCCGGGGCTCGCCTCGAGCTCGCGCGCGAGCGCCTCCAGGATCTCCTGCTTCCTCTGCGTGCGCCGCTCGCGGACCCGCGCTCCCTGCATGACGGGGCTCAGCCCGGGCGGCGGCGGGCGTGGATCAGCGTGCCCACCCCCTGGTCGGTGAACACCTCGAGCAGTACCGCGTGCTCGAGCCGGCCGTCGATGATGTGCGCGCTGTTGCAGCCTCCCCGCACGGCCTCGAGCGCCGAGCGGACTTTCGGCAGCATGCCGCCGTGGATGACGCCGTCGTCGATGAGCGCGTCGACGCGCGCCGGGTCGAGTCCGGTGAGCACCCTGCCGTTGCCGTCGAGCACGCCGGCGACGTTCGTGAGCAGCATGAGCTTCTCCGCACGCAGGACCTGCGCGAGCTTGCAGGCGACCAGATCGGCGTTGATGTTGTAGGACTGCCCGTCGTCGCCGACACCGATCGGAGCCACCACCGGGATGAAGTCGCCGCGCACGAGCATGTCGATGACCGAGGTGTCGATGCTAGCCACCTCGCCCACGTGCCCGATGTCGATGATTTCGGGCACCTCCAGCTCGGGCGTCTTGCGCGTGACGGTGAGCTTGCGGGCGCGGATGAGGTCGCCGTCCTTGCCGGTGAGGCCGACCGCGCGGCCGCCGTGGCGATTGACGAGGGTGACGATCTCCTTGTTCACGAGGCCGCCGAGCACCATCTCGACCACGTCCATGGTCTCGGCGTCGGTCACCCGCATGCCATCGACGAACTCGCTCTCCTTGCCGATGCGCTTCAGCAGGCTGCCAATCTGCGGTCCGCCGCCG
>CAYOJP010000218.1:0-6305 GCA_964404305.1 uncultured Gammaproteobacteria bacterium | reverse complement strand
CGGCTCTATGGCAGCACGAGGGTCTCGTGTGCGTTCTGTGTGCTCGGCTCGGAACATGACCTTCGAGCGTCGAGCAACTGCACCGACAACCAGGCGATCTACCGCGAGATGGTGGCGCTGGAGGCCACGAGCACCTTCTCGTTCCAGAGCCACCGTTGGCTCGGCGACGTGGCTCCGGACCTGCTCGATGCGGGTCTTCGCGCGCGGCTGCAGGAGGCCAAGGAGCGCGCCCAGCTGCGGATGAGCGCCGAGGCCAGGCTGCCGGAACACCTGCTCTTCGTTAAGGGCTGGCCCACGGTCCTGCCCACGCCGGGCGAAGCGGCACTGATCGCCGGGGTCCGTCGCGATGTCGCGCAGGCCGTCGGCCTGCAGGTGCATCACACCGACCGGGACGCAGTGCTGGTGCGCTACCGCGAACTGATGACGGTGGCCAGGGCGAAGGCAGTGGCCAACGACTTGCCGCTGCACACCGAAGAAGGACTGCAAACATGAACTCGACCACCCTGGCGCCGAGAGCCGGCGCCGTTCCCGAACCGCTGGTGGACATCGCTTCGATCTCGTCGCGGCTGTTCTGGCTGGTTCGCAACTCGATGTCTGGTGCCGCGGCGGGCCTGCATTTGCCGGCGACGGTGTTCACCCGGTTCAGCGACGCCGTGGCCGCACGCGATGCCATCGACGAGACCCCGCCTCTGTCGGACCACCCTCAGGGCCTGTGCCGGCTGCACGACGACGTGATCGTCGACGGTGTGGGGCCTGGTCGTGTCAACTGGATCCATCCGAGCGGCGATGTGCGCGTCGAACTCGCGCGGCATCCGGGCAGCGCGGAGTTCTACACCGTCGCCGCGATCAGGCGGGCGGTCACACCCCGGCCGCGCTTCGAGCACGAGGTCGTCCCGGTCGGACTTCGGGAGGCGAACCTGGTGGTGGAGCGGCTGCACCGAAGACTGGGCAAGGTCCAGGGACACAAGTTCGCCGTCGGCCTGCGCCGTGTCGCCGATCAGGAACTGGATGGTGTGGCCGTGTGCGCGCGGCCGGTGGCACGACACCTGGACGATGGCCTGACGGCCGAGGTTCGACGGGTGGCGGTCGATCCCTCGGTGACCAACGGCTGCACCAAGCTGCTCGGCGCGATCGCCAAGGCGGCTTCCGCGATGGGCTATCGGCGCCTCGTGACCTACACGGCGGAAGGCGAAGGCGGGGCCAGTCTCTACGCCGCGGGCTGGGACCCCATCGGACGCAGCGCCGGCGGCCACTGGGGTTCGGCCGGTCGGCCGCGCAGGGCGGGTCCTGAGGAAGGGCGCAAGGTTGTGTGGGCGAAAGTGCTGCGCGGCGAGGAGCGCGAACGCTGAGCACGGTTCGTCTCGTCGACCTTGAAGGCGACGCCGAGCGCGGGATCCTGTGGTCACCAGGAGCGCGCATGCAGCAACTCATCGACCTTCGCCACGAGACGCCCGAGGCCATCTCACTGCAGGCCATCGGCGCGTTCATGGAAGTCGGCCGGCCGGCGATCGTTCTCTTCAGCGGTGGCAAGGACTCGTCGGTGCTGCTCAACCTTGCGCTCACCGCCGCCGTCGAACAGGCCAGGCAGGGCCGCAATGCAATGGTCGTCATCGCCCACAGCGACGTCGGCGTCGAGAACCCGGAGATCCAGCGCCTTGTCAGCGGCGAGATCGCCAAGGCGGCCCGGTTCGCCCGCGAGCATGGCGTGACCGCTGTCGTGCGGGTGGCGACCCCGGCCTTCTGGGACACGTTCCCGGTGCGGGTGATCGGCGGCCGCGCGCTTCCGACTTTTCCGGACTCGCGTCGGGACTGCCAGACCGACCTGAAGCGCCTGCCGAACGAGCGGGAGCTGGCGCTCATCGAGCGCGAACTGGTGGCCAAGGGCTGGCCCCAGCCGGTGCTCATGACGGGTGTGCGGCGCGACGAGTCGGCCGTCCGTGCAGCGAGCGTGAAGGGCCGCGGGGAGAAGGCGGTGTCGCTGTGGACGGACACGGAGGGGCGCCTTCGACTGAGCCCGCTGCTGGAGTGGGCGGTGGACGACGTCTGGCAGTACCTGGGCCTGGCCAACGCCGGCGTGATCCCGGCCTACAGCCGCTTCGAGGAGACGATGCAGACCTACCAGGCCGCCGGCGGCAGCAGTTGCGTCGTGGTGGCGGATGCGGAGATGCAGAAGCACTCCAAGCCTTGCTCCAGCCGCTTTGGCTGCTGGGTTTGCACCGCGGTCCGGGAGGACCGGTCGCTGCGCCAGATGATCGAGACCGACCGGGATCGCTACGGCTACATGGCGCCGCTGGCCGCGCTGCGGGATTTCATCGCCTACACGCAGTACGACTGGTCGCGCAGGCAGTACGTCGGGCGGAGCATCGTGGACGGGTTCATCGAGGTCGGCGCCGACACGTACTCGCCCGCGATGCTCGCCGAACTGCTTCGGTACGCCTTGAGTGCGCAGAAGCTGTCGGGTGTGCAGATCATCAGTGCCGCCCAACTGATCGCGATCGACGCCCGCTGGTCGCAGTATGCGATCGCCGAACCGTTCAGCGCACTGAGGATCTGGAAGCAAGTCGAAGACGGCGCGCTCTGGACGCCGCCCCCGATCAAGCCCTATCCGAAGACGGCGGTGCCCAAGCTCGGGAAGATCCACGTGGGTGACTGGAACGACGACGTGACCTCGGCGCTGGAGGTCACCGGCCTGCGCAATCCGGCTTGGGAGGACTTCGCGGAGACCTGCGGCCCCGGCTTGCGCACCCTCGCGAGCGGGAGGGCGGTCATCGATGTCGAGGGCGACAGCGAGATCGACGAGGAGGGTGCTTGGCTGTTCCTGGACTTCGAGCTTGATCGCATGCTCAAAGACCGCCGAACGACGGAAGGCTACTGGACGGCCGGCTACGAGACCTACCTGTCGTTCGGCCTGGTCCAGCCGGCCAAAGGCCAGTCGGCGCGCGTCGACGAAATCCTGCGGCGTTCGCAATGGCGGCAGCGCCACGGCTTGCATGGACAGCCCTCCCTCGAAACCCTGCGCAGCCGTCTGACCGTGCGGTACCCCAGCCAGGGCGATCTGTTCGAAGAACTCGACGAGGCACCGGTGTGAGGTCGCTCGTCCTCGCGGCCGGCACCCCCTTTGTGGGGCAGTCGAAGGAGCGCCCGCCGAGGGCGGAAGGCGTTGCGCAGCACAGGCGCCAGGCCGATCGCAGCGGAAGCCAGGTGGTCGCGCTCACTCCCCATGGCGGGTGCATCCGCAGTGGCGCTTGAACGCGGGCCCGGGCCCGGCAGACTGGTCCCGAAAGGATCGAAGTCATGGTCGAAGACAAGTCGAAGCTGGTGGCCAGGGACGCCTACACCCACGAGATCCGGGACGGAAGCGCGGAGTGGATCTGGCTGGGTGACGAACTGAGCATGCAGGTGATCTTCAGGAACTTGACCGGGGAGAACTTCGCGGGCAAGCCGGCGACCGCCTATGCGGACTACCTGAGCTGGATGAGGCACTTCACGGCGGCTTCCTGGCCGGGACGAAGTGACCCGCTGGGACCGGGCAGGACAATCGAACTCGCGCCCATCAGCGGGACGCCGATCGCCCGGTTCAGATTCGGGTCGTAGACCAGGAAGGAGGTCACCATGGATGCCGAGGAACTGGCCCGGACGTTGGTATCTGCGCTTCCCAAGGGTGTGCCAGGACTCTTCAATCCCTGGGCCGACGTGTGCGGAGAGGATCTCGGGTCGAATGGGCCGGATGCCAAGCAGCGGCGGCTGCAGCAACATCTGGACTGCGATGCGGAATTCATCCTCTGCGGCGAAGCGGCGGGCTGGCAGGGCATGCGACACACGGGGCTGGCCTTCACCAGCGAGCGGCACGTGTTGGACGGCGCCGTGCCCCGGCTGGTTGACGCACCGGGACGGTTGACCTCGAGGTCCCGTCCGTTTGCTGAGCCTTCGGCCACGCTGGTTTGGCGATCGCTGTACGCGCTGGATATCGCGGAGCGGGTGGTGATGTGGAACGCGTTGCCGATGCACCCGCACGACCGTGGTGACCCGTGCTCGAATCGGACGCCGACCGACGCAGAGCTCACCCACGGCCGCACGCCGCTCCGGTTGCTGTTGGCAGCCTTTCCGCGCGCGGCGGTGGTCGCGGTCGGCAAGAAGGCGGCCGAGCAACTGGTCCGGCTTGGCGTGCCGCCTGCCGCTGCTGTCCGGCATCCGGCCAACGGTGGCGCGCGGGCATTCGCGCAAGGCTTGGAGGCCTGCGTCAAGGCGTGGCAGCGGCGTTGAGCGTGCGCGACATCCACACGGGGGCCGGCTCTGCCGGAGACCGGTTTTGGCTGCTCCACGAGCTGGCGAGAGACCATCCGCTCCGCCGGCAGCCGCTCGGGATGCTGGCAGCCCAGTGCCGCAACCGGCACTCCAAGGAGTGGCGCGATGTCGCGCGCTGGCGCATCGCGAGCTGCGCATTCGACGACTTGGGTGAGGCCTGGACGACCACCAGCGAGTTTCGGGTCAGGGCGCCCTGAGCGTTGCGGTCTCGGCCAGACGCAGACCTTGAAGGCGAGGTGGCCGGCGAGATCCTGAAGGTCCAGTCAACGGACCTTGCAGGCACCTCGCATGAACGACCTCGACACGGACTCGGTCCAAAGCGCGATCGCTGAACTCAAGGCCAAGGGGTACGGTGTTCGCCGAACCCCGGGCCCATGCCAGCGCGAAGCCAGCTATGCCTTTGTGTTGAGCCGGCCGATGATGGCGACGGCGCTCTTCGGTCCGGCGCGCTCGAGCGTCTTCGCAGCCTGGGCATCGGCGCAGGAGCATGCAGAACAGGGCGAGACCGCTGCGTCGAAGCAGCGGCTGGCGCCGTTCTATGCGGCGGAGTTGCCCTCAAGCGCCTTCGACGCTTCGGCCATCGCGCAGCGTTTCGGTGTCGATGTCGAGTCGGCCGAGCGCCAGGTGCAGCAGTTGCGCTGTCAGTCGATCTTCCTGAGCGAGACCTACCAGGTCAACGTCCAGCTCCTTCGCCACCCCTTCGGGCCGAACCTCGGCGACGTGGCGTGGCTGTCCATCAAGCGTCGCGATCGTGAGGTGGTCCGGGACTGGCGCGAACTGCAGGCCATCAAGAACGCGATCGTCGGGCCCGAGCACGAAGGGTTCGAGCTCTACCCCGCCGAGTCGCGGCTGGTCGACACCGCGAACCAGTTCCACCTCTTCGTGTTCATGGACGCGAAGGTGCGCATGCCCGTGGGCTTCCTGGAGCGGGAGGTGACTGGCGCCGATGCGGCAAGGGCGGTCGGCGCCACGCAACGTGAGCTGCCCGAAAGCGCGTGATGGCGTTCGATGTCCTGGAAGTGCCGGTCGAGCGCGAGGCCGCGCGCGCCGCGCGCAAGGCCGGGCCCATCCTGCGGGTCGGCATCCCGACCACCGGCGGCAGGATCCTCAAGGCTGCCAGGGATGCAGGCTACAGCGTCCTGTTCAGCACCAACGCCTTCATGAACCGCGATGGCAATGGGGAGGTTGTGAGCGTGCGCCGGCCCGACCCCGAGCAGTTTGCCGGCCTGGACGCTGCGCTGGACAGCGCCGGCTTCGTGGCGATGGCCAGGTACCGCGGTTTCCCTTGGACGATCGAGCAGTACCTGGACCTGGTGGAGAGCTGGCCATGGGCCTGGTACGCCAGCTGGGACCAGTGCGTCGAACCCGAGATCGCATCGTCCAAGATCGACGTGTACTTCCGGCTGGCCGAGACCTGCCGGCTGCTGTCCGAGGTGCGGATGCGGGCACGGGATCGGGGCCTGCCCGACCCAATGCCTGTCGTGCAGGGGTGGGAGGTCGACCACTACCGGTGGTCGCTTGACCATCTGCCGCTGGCTTCGTGGCCGAAGCTGCTGGGCGTGGGCTCGATGTGCCGGCGCCATGTGCACGGGCCGAACGGCATCCTGGCGATCGTAGAGGCGCTCGACCGTGTCTTGCCGGACGGCGTTGGCTTGCACCTGTTCGGGGTGAAGGGGACGGCCCTGCGCTTCCTCAGCGACCATCCACGCATCGCCAGCGTCGACTCAATGGCCTGGGACTTCGCGGCCCGTCGCCAGGTGCCGATCGGCCGAACGGCGGACAAGCGCATCGACGTGATGCATGCCTGGGTGCGCCGGAACGCCTCACAGCTTGAACTGCCGAAGGCGCCCTACGACCTGCAGCTGTTCGTCGAGCCCAGCGACGAGGCCTCGGCCGAACTTCAGGAATGGTTGGAACTGGTGGTGGACAACCAGACCGATGCGGTCAGCGCCTGGCACCACTGCATGAGGACCTGGGTCGGTGGGTGAGTGCCACGGCGA
>CAYOJP010000217.1:0-6306 GCA_964404305.1 uncultured Gammaproteobacteria bacterium | reverse complement strand
GCACGCGGTTCCATGTAGCAGAGCGGAATCGTGCTGCAACTGACAGTGGAAAACCGTGGCGCCGGTGCCGGACGAAGTGATCGACATTGACGCTCTGCTATTTCGGGGCTCGACCCCGAATACGTGGTGCCGGGCCGCGTGCGTCGGAGCCGTGCCGCGCCTCAGTGAAAGACGGCGGGCAATGCCTCCAGGCCGCGCATGCTGGTGATCAGCGCGTGCCGCGGCTCCCCGAGGGTGTAGCGCTCCACGCGCGCGACCATCGCCTCCAGGATCGCGCCCATCTCCAGCCGCGCGAGGTGCATGCCCAGGCACTGGTGGCGCCCGTAGCCGAACGCGAGCTGGCGCCCGGCATCGGCGCGATCGACCCGCAGCTGCTCCGCGTCCGCGCCCCACTGGCGCTCGTCGCGGTTCGCCGAGGCGTACAGCACCAGCAGGCGCGCGCCGGCCGGTACCTCGACGCCGTCGAATTCCGCCGCACGGGTGCAGTAGCGGGTGAAGGCGCGGATCGGCGACTCCAGCCGCAGCGCCTCGTTGACCGCGTTGGGCACGAGGTCCGGCGAGCGGCGCAGCAGTGCCCACTGCTCCGGGTGATTGCCGAGCAGCAGGATCATGTTGCCGATGCCGAAGATGGTGGTGTCGAGCGCCGGGCCGATGAGGTCGATCAGCATCCGGCTCACCTCGGTGCGGTCGATCGCCCCGGCCGCGTGCAGCGCGAAGATCCGCGCCGCCCAGCTTCCGGGGCGCACGTCCTGCGGCCGGATCGCGTCGGCGAACTCGAACATCTCGCCACAGCGCGCGAGCGCTCCCCGCGACAGCTCGTTCAGCGGCCCCACCAGCTGGAAGATCGAGGCCGACCACTCCAGCATGTTCTCGCGGCCCCGCTCGGGCAGGCCGACCAGCTCGGCGACGATGGTGACGGGCAGGTGGCAGGCGAGATCCTGCAGGGCGTCGAATTCGCGCCGCGCCGCGAGCCGGTCGATGAGCGCGGCCGCCTCCTCGCGCACCTGCCGCCGCAACGGCTCGAGCGCCCGCGGCGTCAGCGGCTCCGCCTCGCGCACGCGGATCGCCGTGTGCGCCTCGCCATCGGACGTGATGATCGAGCCGGTGAGCATCGCGTTCATCTCGTCGCTCACGGCGATGCCGCGGCCGGAGATGAAGGTGTCGGCGTCGGCGAGCACGCGCTTGACGCCCTCGTAACGGGGGATGGCCCAGATCCCCTGCGCGGCCAGGAATACCGCGCCGCCGAGTTCGCGCAGGGCGCGGTAATGCCCGTAGGGATGGACGATGCCGTCGCGCGAGAACAGATCGGCGTCATAGGTCGGTGCCGCGGTGGTGGTCATTGCCCTGCCTCCTGTCGGAACAGTCCCGGACGCAACACTCCCGCGCCGCGAGAATCAGTAGGAAGCCGTGGGCGCGCGGAGTGATCCGCATTCGCACGCCACGGGTTCGCCCCCGTCCGCACAACCCTGGCCGGCCACCGCCCTCACCGGGCGTGTCCGCGCACGAAGGCGGCGATGCGATCGATCGCCTGTTGCCCCTCGTCCAGCATCGGCGCGAACAGGTGCCAGACGTGGATCATGTCGGGCCAGATCTCGATGGTGGCGTCGACGCCGGCGGCCTCGAGCTTCGGCGCGATGCGCGTCGTATCGTCGAGCAGCGTCTCGGCATCGCCCACCTGGAGGAGCAGCGGCGGCAGCCCGCGCAGGTCGCCGTGCAGCGGCGACGCCAGCGGGGATGTCGGCTCGGCGCCGTTCAGGTACAGCTTGGCGATTTCCAGCAGGCCGGGCTTCCGGACCATCGGGTCGACGTCCGCCCGCGTCTGCATCGAGTCGCCAAGGGCTTCCATGTCGGTCCACGGCGAAATCGCGACGGCGCAGCCCGGCAACGCATCGCCGGCGTCGCGCAGCGCCAGCAGGGTCGCGAGGACCAGGCCGCCGCCAGCGGAATCGCCGGCAACCGCGATGCGGCCGGCGGCGATGCCCTGCGCGCGCAGCCAGCGATACGCGGCGCAGGCGTCCTCGACCGCGGCGGGAAACGGCGCCTCGGGCGCCAGCCGGTAGTCGGGCGCAAGGACGCGGCCACCGGTCGCCAGCGCGAGGCGCTCCAGCAGGGGGCGATGCGACTGCACCGAGCCGAGCACGTAGCCACCGCCGTGCAGGTACAGCAGCACGCGGCCGGCATCGTGATCGCGGGGCACCAGCCACTCCGCGGGAATACCGGCGACGTCCACCGCCACCGCGCGGACGTCGGGCAGCCGTGGCGCCATGCCGCCCATGGCGTCGAGGCCGCGGCGCATGTCGGCGAGCGAGGCGCCCGGCACGAGGATCGGGTTCTCGGCGAGCATCCGGCGGATGGCGGTCAACTGGGCGAGGGACATGGGGCGGCTTACCTCTCGTAGCTGGGCGCACATCGCGGTGCGAACCGGCGGACAGCCCGCCGGCGGGCACTGCGGTCCGGGACCGAATGCTGCCACAACGGCGTTCGTCACGGGCCACTCCAGCGAACCGGTGCCGGCCGTTGCGGCCGCCCGTACGCCCCCGTATGCTCAGTGCAGGGAGGGCGCGACATGAGCGGGTACAGGCCGGCGCAGGCAACGCTCGATCTGCTGGTCACCCCGGGCAATGCCAGCAACGGCCCGGGCGAGCGAGCGCCCCGCCGGCCCGCGCCGTTTTTCTGGCACGATCCGGCCCCGCATCCCTTCGGCGCCCTGCAGCAGTCAGCGCGCGCGCGCGTGCGCCGCTCGCCGGCCGCTGCCGCGCAGCTCCGCCAGGCCTACGAGTATCCGGCGCTCGTCGACGTCGCGCCCGTCGCGGCCGGGCACGACGCCGTCACCTGGACGGCGCGCATGCTCGGGTGCGCGCTCGCCCACGAAGCCGATCTGGCCGGCGTCGCCGCCAGGCAGCGGCAGTTCGTGTTCGAGGGCTTCGAGATCGCGCACCCCAACGTCATCGTGCTCGCGCTGGGCCATGACTACGAAGCGCTGCAGGGGTGCACGAACACGGCGGACAACGGCGCCGGCATCGCCGAGGCGGGCCGCCAGTACGCGCGCGGCACCCGGGCGGCCTGCGCGCTCGCGAACTGGATCCGCGCGCAGGGTTTCGAGGCGGATCCGTACCCCGGCCCGATGGTCTCCGCGCCGGTCCCGATCCCCGGCGGCGATCGCCGCGGGCCTGGGCGAACCGGGCAAGCACGGCTCGCTCATCAACCCCCGCTACGGCTCGGGCCTGCGCCCGGCGGGCGTGACGACCACGCTGCCGCTCGTGCCCGATCGCCCGGCCACCTTCGGCGCCGACGACTTCTGCACGCGCTGCCGGATCTGCGAGCGCGCCTGCCCGCCCGCGGCGATCGCCGACCACGAGCAGTGGGTGCGGGGCGTGCAGCGCTGGTACGTCGATTTCGACCGCTGCATTCCCTGCTTCGCCGCGCACGCGGGCTGCGGGATCTGCTTCACCGTGTGCCCGTGGACGCGCCCGCAGGTGCGCCCGACGGTGCTCGCGAAGATGGCGCGCCTGCGGCAGACCGCCGCGCCCGACGCCCCCACCGACCGCTGACACCCTCCGAACGGAGCCTGCCATGGACCTCGCCAAGCGCGGCCTCATCGACATCCAGTCCTACATCGCCTGGTTCGACCAGCACCGCGCGCTCGCGCGCGTGCGCACGCCGGTCGACTCGAAGTTCGAGATGGCCGGCATCGCGAAGAAGCTGGAAGGGACGAAGGCGGTGCTGTTCGAGAAGGTGAAGGGCTACGACTGGCCGGTGCTGATGGGCGTGTACGGCAACCGCGACCTGATCGCCGACCTGCTCGCGACGACGAGCCGGCAACTGCCCTTCGTGCTGCGCGACGAGGTGCGCGCGTGGCGGCAGGCGCCGATGGCGCCGGTCATCGTGGAGCACGGGCCGGCCAACGAGGTAGTGGAGACCGAGCCGGATCTCATGCGCCTGCCGATCCCGCACCACGCCGAGGGCGACGGCGGCCGCTACCTCACCTCCAGCGTGGTGATCGCGAACGACCCGGACACCGGCGTGCGCAACGCCTCCATCCACCGCATGATGGTGACCGGACCGCGGCGCTTCACTCTGCTGCTGGAGGAACTCGGACACCTGATGGACTACTACAAGCGGGCCGAGGCGAAGGGCCAGCCGCTCGCGATCACCGTCAGCAACGGCGTCGACTTCCCCGTGATCATGGCCGGCGCGACGCCGGCCACCGTCGCGCCGATCGAGATGGACGAGCTGGGCATCGCCAGCCAGATGCGCGGCGCGCCGATCGAGCTGATCAAGGGCCGCACGGTGGCGGTCGAGGGCATCGCCAACGCGCAGTTCGTGATCGAGGGCCGCCTGCTTCCGGGCGTGCGCGAGACCGAGGGGCCGTACGCGGAGGTCACCGGCTACTACGCCTCGCGCGAACCGCGCTGGGTCATGGAAGTGACCGCGATCACCCGGCGCCGCGACCCGGTGTTCCACTCCATCCTGTCGGGCCTGGAGGTCTACAACGCCTTCGCGATGAGCGCGGAGGCCGGCGTGTTCGAGAAGATCCGCGGCGTCGTGCCGGAGGTGACCGCCGTGCACTTCTCCGACGGGTCGGTGCCGTATCACCTGGTGGTGCAGATGGACAAGCAGCGCGAGGGCAGCCAGCACAACGCGATCGCCGCGGCCTTCGTCGCCCACCCGTTCATCAAGATGGTCACGGTCGTCGACACCGATGTGAACATCTTCTCGGTGGCCGACGTCGAGTGGGCGGTGGCCACCCGCTGCCGCTTCGAGAGCGGCCTGCACACGCTGCCCGGCATCGGCCACCGCCTGAACCCGATGGTCGAGAACGACCGCTGGACCCGGCTCGGGATCGACGCCACCGTGCCGCTGCCCCGCAGCGAGGCCTTCACGCGCGCGACCATGCGCGACGTGAACCTGGACGACTACGACATCGCCTGAACGGCGGAACGGAATAGTGCCGGACCGGAGGTCGGGACGCCCCAGGCGCCGGCCGCAGTGATCGACAAGTGTGCTCGGCGATCGAGGCACGCGGGCGGGGCCGGAGAGCGACAGGCGGTGGAGCGCGGTTGCGAGTTGCCGCTCGGGCGTCGCCGGGTCAGGGGCGCGGCGGCGGCCGCTCGCTGACGTAGCGCGCGACCAGCGCGTCGAACAGGTCGTAGACGCGGTGCATCTCCGAGCCGCGCAGGACCCCGCCCTCGCCGTTCTTCCAGGCGGGCTGGGCCGCGAAGGTCACGCTGCCATCCTCGCGGCGGACCTGCTCGCGCACCGCCACGGCCACCGACGACGAGTACGTACCGGTGGTGGTGTTCAGGTTCGCGCGGAACGCCAGGTCCATCAGGCGCGCGTTCTCCGCCTCCGCCGGCGGCGGCCCGGACACCACCTGGTAGCCGGCGTGACGCAAGCGCGCTTCGACCCGGTTGCGCACCTCCTCGACCCGCAGGCCGGCCTGCACGAACTCGCTGCCGAAATCGGCGTAGCTGACGACGATGACCGGCACGCGCGCGGCCGCCGCCTGGCGATCGGCCTGCGCCTGCGCGCGGACTTCCTGCAGCAGGCGCTCGGCGTCGCGCCGCCGGTTGAGCTCGGCCAGCTGCCGCGCTTCCTGCTCCTCGAGCTGCCGGCGCGCCTGCGCCGCCCGCTCCTCCTCGGCGTGCCGTGCTTCCGCGGCCTCCGCCCGGGCGCGCGCCTGCGTCTCGTGACCGAGTTGCGCGGTGGCCAGTGCATCGGCGACCAGCCGGACATTCCCGGCATCGGGCGCGACGCGGCGGGCGGCGGCCACGTGACCCTCGGCGGCGTCGAGGTCGCCGGCATCGAGCGAGCGCTGGGCGAGCGCGACGTAGCGATCGGCGACCTTGAGCAGGCCGGCCCGCGCGGCGGCGTTGTCCGGAGCGATGCGCAGGGCGGCGCGGTAGGCTTCGACCGCATTGTCGCCGGGCGGGCTCGTCAGCCTCAGTGCCGCGAGCGCGGCGTCGCCCCTGGCGAGCAACGCATCGATGCGCTCCCGATCGGCCGCCGCCGCCCCGGCAGCGGCGACCCGCTCGAGGCGGATGCGACGCGGGGCGAGCGCGGGGTCGTCGGGGCGCAGCGCGGCCGCCTGCCCCAGTACGCCGCTCGCCGCCTCCGCGTCCCCGGCGCCGAGCGCCCGATCGGCCGCGGCGAGCGCCTCGTCGAACAGCGCGTCGATGCCGGCGCGCGCACGCGCGTCCTCCGGCGCGAGCGCGAGCGCCGCCTCGTAATGGGCGAACGCGGAGTCGTTGCCCGCATAGCGCCCGGCTCCGCGCGCCGCCTCGGCGGCGGCGAGATGCCCGTCGA
>CAYOJP010000216.1:0-6309 GCA_964404305.1 uncultured Gammaproteobacteria bacterium | reverse complement strand
GCGACCGAGCGATACAGGGACGTACTCGAGCGAGTCGCGGCGGACCCGCCCGGCATCGGCGCCGGCCGGAGTGATCGACATTTCCGCCCTGTTATATAGATGCCAGCGCGCAAATGTCGATCACTCCGGTAAGCGGCGGTACCGGGCGCGGGCGCGGCGGCCAGGACACTGGCCGCGGGCGGCGCTCACCCCGCGCCCGGCCCGCGCCTCAGCGACCGACCGCCTCGATCTGCACCAGGTTGTCGGAGAACGTCGGCGCGTTGCCCATGTTGACGAGATCGGCCGAACTCACCACGTTGCAGGTGCCGTTGCGATTGCGGCTGCGCCAGTAGCCGAGCGTCGCCACCACCACCCCGGGCGCGACGTCCTCCGTGATGCGTGCATCGCCCTCGAACCCGCCGCGCTCGTTCCAGACCCGAACCGGCGCGCCCTCGCCGATGTTGCGGGCGGCGGCGTCCTGCGGGTGGATGAGGATGAACTGGTCGCCCTGGCCCTTGACCTTGTGCGGCTCGTTCGCGTAGCAGGAGTTGAGGAAGCCGTGGCTCTTGGGCGTGACGATGTTGAGCGGGTACGTCTTTGCCAGCTCCGGGTTGGTCTCCGGCCGCTCGCGCGACGGCACGTAGTCGGGCACCTCGTCGAGCTTCTCGCCCGGCTGGAAGCCCTCGTACATCTGCCGGAACACCGCGGGCACGAAGTTGGTCGCGCCCGTCGCCTTCAGCAGGGCCTTGCCCGAGGGCGTCGGGAAGTTGCCCTCCCGGTGCGGGCAGCGGGTGTCGGGCGTGCCGACCGTGAGATGCGCGTAGCCCTGCGTGCGGAAGGTCTCCATCGTGATGCCGTTCAGCGCCGGCGAGGACCAGTCCACGTAGTGCTCGATCATCTCCAGGTCGCTGCGGGTGAACTGCGGATCGTCGAAGCCGAAGGCCCGCGCCAGCCGCCGGAACACCTCGGTGTTCGGCACGCACTCCCCGGGGGGCTCGACCGCCTTCTGGTTGAGCGTGAGGTAGAAGTGCCCCCAGGACAGCACGATGTCGTCCATCTCGGCCGCCATCGCGCAGGGCAGGACGATGTCCGCGTGCTGCGCGCTGTCGGACAGGAAGTGCTCGGCCGACACCACGAACAGGTCGTCGCGCATCAGGCCCTTCACGATCTTGTCGCACTCCGGCGCCTGCGTGACCGGGTTGGCGTTCCAGATCATGATCGACTTGAGCGGCGGGTCGAGCGGGATCTCGCCCGTGAGCGCCCGGCCGATCTGCAGCGCGTTCACCACGCGCGTGCCCGGCGGGATCCAGTCGGGCCGCGACACCTCGTTCAGCCGGATCGGCATCTCCCAGATCGGCATCTGGTAGATGCCGCCCCCCACCTGCCGCCACTGGCCGGTCAGCGCCGGCAGGCAGGAGACCGCGCGGATCGTCTGGCCACCGCCGTAGTGGCGCTCGAGCGCCACGCCGATGCGGATGGCCGCCGGCTTCGTCGTCGCGTACTCGCGTGCGAGCCGGCGGATGTCGGCGGCTGCCACCCCGCAGATCCCTTCCGCCCACTCGGGCGTGCGCTCCGCCGCGCGCGCGGCGAGGTCCGCGAAGCCTTCCGTGTAGCGGTCGACGTAGTCCTGGTCGACCAGACCCTCGGCGACGATGGTGTGGATCATCGCCATCGCCAGGGCGCCGTCGGTGCCGGGCCGCGGCATGATGTGCCAGTCCGCCTGCTTGGCGGTGCGCGACCGGTAGGTGTCGATGACCACGATCTTCGCGCCCTTCCTGCGCGCCTCCAGCACGAACGGCCAGTGGTGCAGGTTGGTGCTGATCGTGTTGCAGGCCCAGATGATCACGTACTTCGCGTGCGTAAAGCTCTCCGGGTCCAGGCCACCGGTGGGACCGTAGGTGAGGAGCCAGGCGGTGGCCGAGGCTTCGCCGCAGAAGGTCCGCTCGCAGACGGTCGCGCCGAGCTTGTTGAAGAACGCGTCGCCGACGTTGAGCCCCTGCAGCGTGCCTTGGTTGCCCAGGTAGCTGTACGGGATGATCGCCTGCGGGCCGTGCTCGGCGATGATCGCCGTCCAGCGCGACTTGATCTCCGCGATCGCCGCGTCCCAGGTGATGCGCTCGTACTGCCCGGTGCCCCGCGGCCCGGTCCGGCGCAACGGGTACAGCAGCCGGTCGGGGTTGTGGTGGTGCTCGGCGAAGTCCTTGAGTTTCACGCACAGGCCTCCGCGCGTGTACGGATGATCGGGGTTGCCGCGGACGTCGACCAGCCTGCCGCCCTCCGTCTCGTAGATCATCGAGCAGGTATCCGGACAGTCGTGCGGACAGCCGCCGAACTTCGTCTCCTTCAGGACTGCAGCCATGTCGTTTGCCCCCGTTGCCGTGCCGCCGCGGATGCGGCGCTCCCACAACGCGAGCCTGCGCCCGGGCTTCCCGGGGCGTCAAGACGGCGCCGGGTCACGGTGACCGCGACCGGTGCCCCGGGGCGTGCGCCGATGTCCTGCGTGGGATCCGTGCCCCGCTGAATGGCAGAGCGGAAACATGCTGCACCGAAGATCGGGAAGCCCCGGGCGCCGGTGCCGGGCGGGTTCGCGGCGACCGTGAGCGCGCAGGACGCGCGCGACCGAGCGCTACAGGGACGTACTCGAGCGGGTCGCGGCGGACCCGCCCGGCATCGGCGCCGGCCGGAGTGCGAGACACGTGCGCGCCACTATTTAGTGCGTCGCAGCAACGCGCATTTGCCCCGGCGGCGACCGCGTCACAACCGGTGTCGGCGCAGACTCACGCCCGCGTTCGATCCCCTCGTTCCTGTATCGTTGCTTCCCAGCGGCGGGACCGGTGCCGTCCGGCGACGACCGCCCTCGCGTCGGCCGGGCGTCCTGACCGACTGCGAGGGTTCCGGCCGGCGACGCGGCCGCCTGGCTACACGCCACGCTTCGTGGCGGGAGGCACTGTCATGGCAACGCGACGCGGCACGACGGGCAACGACATCCTCACCGGCACGGGCGTCGCGGACGTCATCATCGGGCTGGCCGGCAACGACCGCCTGACGGGCGGCAACGGCAACGACCGCCTCGACGGCGGCGACGGCGTCGACACCCTCATCGGTGGCAATGGCAACGACACCCTGATCGGCGGCCTCGGCCGCGACAGCCTGCGTGGCGATGCCGGCGACGATCGCTACTTCATCGACCATGCCGCCGAGATTGCCAAGGCCACCCTCGACGCCGGCACCGACACCGTCATCGCCACTGTCGCCTACTCCCTGGGCGCGCATCAGGAGAACCTGACGCTCGGCGGCGCGGCCGCCATCGCCGGCACCGGCAACGCCGGCAACAACGTGCTGACGGGCAACAGCCGCAACAACGTCCTCAACGGCGGCGCCGGCGCCGACACGGTCCGCGGCGGCAACGGCAACGACACGCTGGTCTTCGACGCCGACGACCTCCTGCTCGACGGCCAGGCCGGCACCGACACCCTGCGCCTGCCCGGCGCGGGCGTGAACCTCACGGCCCTGAACCTGGCCACGGTCCAGAACATCGAGGTCCTGGACCTGCGCGGCACCGGCGCCAACGGCGCGGTGCTCACCCCCACGCTCGTCGCGGCGCTGTCGAGCACGAGCGACACGCTGCAGGTACGCGCCGGCGCCGACGATACGGTGTTCATCAGCGGCGGCTGGACCGCTGCGGGTCAGGTAACCCTCGGCGGCGTGCTCCACGACCGCTACACGGCCGGCGCGGTGACGCTGAACGTGGAGAGCGTCGCGAACGACGATGCGGCGCGGGTGGTGAACGGGCAGATTTCGCTCGCCACGCTCAATGGCACGAACGGGTTCCGGCTGGATGGCGCCGCAGGGGACAACAGCGGCTTCGACGTAAGCGTCGCCGGTGACGTCAATGGCGACGGTTTCGGCGATCTGTTGATCGGGGCCTACGCGGCCCAACCGAACGGGTTCCTATCCGGCAGCAGCTACGTGGTGTTCGGTGGCAGCGGCCTGGTCGCGAACATCGACCTTGCGACGCTAAACGGGACCACCGGTTTCCGCCTTGACGGCGTCGCAACCAACGACCGCAGCGGCCGCGCAGTCAGTGCCGCCGGTGACGTCAACGGCGATGGCTACAGCGACCTCCTCATCGGCGCCTGGAGTCCTGATCCGAACGGCAGTGACTCCGGCGCAAGCTACGTCGTATTCGGCGCCGCCGGCGGCTTTGCCGCAAACATGAACCTCGGCACGGTCAATGGCACCAACGGCTTCCGCCTGGACGGCGTAGCGGCTGCGGACTACAGCGGCTTCGCCGTCAGCACAGCCGGCGACGTCAACGGCGATGGCTTCGATGACCTTCTCATCGGAGCCTACGGTGCCGACCCGAACGGTTATTCCTCCGGGGCGAGCTACGTGGTATTCGGCGCCACCGGCGGTTTTGCCGCGACCATGAACCTCGGCACGCTCGATGGTACCAACGGCTTTCGTCTCGACGGCGTCGCGGCGGGTAACCATAGCGGCAGCGCCGTCAGCGCCAGCGGCGACGTCAATGGCGATGGCTACGACGACTTTCTCGTCGGCGCCGTACTTGCCACCCCGAACGGCGGTTCCTCCGGCTCGAGCTACGTCGTGTTCGGTGCGGCCGCCGGCTTTGCCGCCAACATGAACCTCGGCACCCTCGATGGTACCAACGGCTTTCGCCTGGACGGCGTCGCGGCGGGTGATCTGAGCGGCTACGCCGTCAGCGCCGCTGGCGACGTCAACGGCGACGGCTACGGCGACATCCTCATCGGAGCCTGGGGCGCCGACCCGAACGGCAGTGACAGCGGCGCGAGCTACGTGGTGTTTGGTGCCGCCGCAGGCTTCGCCGCAAGCGTGAACCTCGCCTCGCTCGATGGCACCAACGGTTTCCGCCTCGACGGCGTCGCGGCAGATGACCGCAGCGGACGCGCCGTCAGTGCCGCCGGCGACGTCAACGGCGATGGCTACGACGACGTCCTGGTTGGCGCCTACCTTGCCGACCCGAACGGCGATCTCTCCGGCGCCAGCTACGTGGTATTCGGCGCCGCTGGCGGTTTTGCCGCGACCATCGATCTCGGCGCGCTCGATGGTACCAATGGCTTCCGCCTCGACGGCGTCGCGGGAGGTGACCAGAGCGGAGTCGCCGTCAGCGCCGCTGGCGACCTCAACGGCGATGGCTTCGATGATCTTCTCGTGGGCGCCTGGGGTGCCAACCCGAGCGACTCTTTCTCCGGCTCGACCTACGTCGTCTACGGCCGCGACTTCACCGGCAGCGTCGCCCGCCCCGGCACCAGCGGCAGCGACACGCTCACGGGTACCGTGGCGGACGAGAGCCTCGTCGGCGGGCAGGGCAACGATGTGCTCGACGGGGGGCTCGGCGCCGACGTGCTGCTCGGCGGGGCCGGTGACGACACGCTGGCGTGGGACGCGGCGGACCGGCGCATCGACGGTGGCGGCGGCACCGACACGCTGCTCGTCACGCGCGGCGGCGCGGATCTCACCGGCGAACCGGACGTGCGCGGCATCGAGGTCCTCGACCTGCGTGGCGGCAGCGCCGGCACGGTCGTACTCGACCGCGCCGCGGTGTTCGCGCTCACGGACGGCCGCAATGACCTGACCGGGACCGGCAACACGCTGGTGATCCGTGCCGATGCCGACGACCTCGTCCGCCTCGACAGCACCTGGGTCGCCACCGGCACGCAGGTGCTCGATACCGTCACGTTCGCCGCGTACACCTCCGGCAGCGCCACCGTGCTGGTGCAGTTCGACGGGCGGGTGCTGGTCGGCGGCGGGGTATCCCTGTTCCCCGACGCACTGGAAGCCTTCGGTGGCGTGCGCTTCGCCGGAACTGCGGCTGGCGACCGGTCGGGCGAAACCCTGGCGAACATCGGCGATTTCAACGGCGACGGACTCGACGACTTCGCCATCGGGGCCTATGCCCGTGCCGCCGGCACGGGCGCGGCGTACATCGTGTACGGGCAGGCCGGCGGCTACCCGGCCACGACCGGCCTCGACACGCTGGCGGGCGGCAGCGGCTTCCGGATCGACGGCGCTGCCAACCCCGATCTCGCCGGTTTCACCGTCGCCGCGGGCGGCGACGTCAACGGCGACGGCTACGACGACCTGCTCGTGGTCGCCGGCGGCGCGCCGGCGGCCAGCGGCAGGGGCATCACCTACGTCGTGTTCGGGACCGCGACCCCGCCGGCTGCGACTCTCGACCTCGCCGGCATCGACGGGACGAACGGCTTCGCGCTCGTCGGCGAGACCGCGCTCGACTACAGCGGCATCGCGGTGGCCAGCGGCGACGTCAACGGCGACGGCTACGACGAC
>CAYOJP010000215.1:0-6369 GCA_964404305.1 uncultured Gammaproteobacteria bacterium | reverse complement strand
GCCGGCCGCCGGCGCGCCCGCCGCGGCCGCGCCGCGCGCCACCGGCAGCAGTGGCACGGCGACGGCGGCACCGACGAGCGTACCGCCGAGCCGCGACAGGAACCCGCGCCGGGAACTGCGCCGCGCCAGGCCGCGCGCCGAGGTCTCCACCATCCGATCGAGCCAGGTCATGACAGTCTCCGGTACGCCGTGCTCACGCCGCGCCCTTGCGGTCGCGCTCGCGCTGCAGGTACTCCTGGATGGAGGCGACGCCCCGTTCCTTGGCCTCGAACAGGCTCTCAAGGTGCTCGCGCGAGTTCGTCAGTCCCTTGGCGCGGATCACGCCCTGCTCGTCGAGGAGCACGGCGTGCGGCAGCTTGGAGACCTGGAATGTCATGCCGAGCTGGGTCGAGAGCACGTACGGAAATTCCTCCAGGCCCTTCTTCGCGATGTACGCGCGCTGCACGTCGGCCTCGCCGTCGCTGGCGAGCACCACGTCGAGCCAGGCACTCTCGGCCGACCGCAGCGACTTCAACACCGGGATCAGCGTCTCGCACACGGGGCAGGTCGGCGAGAGGAAGAACAGCAGCGTGCTGCGGCCCTGCGTGGAGACGCCGCCCAGGTGCACGTGCCGGCCGCGCAGGTCCTCCAGCTCGAACACCGGCGCCTGCTCGCCGACCTTCGGTCCCTGGCCCATCATCAGCGCGCCGGCGGGCGCCACCCGCTCGTACAGCACGCCGATCTGGCGCGTCAGCGCGATGACCGTGACCGCGAGTCCGATCACGACCAGCCACAGCAGCAGGTTCGACACCAGCAGCGCCTGTTCCACGCGACTATCTCCTCAGGGCCTGCAGCCGCGGCCAGTTGGCGGCGAGTTGATCGGCGGCCGTGTAGACGAGCGTCGCGGCCACGAGCGCCAGCGCGCAGATCGCGAGATCGGCCGCGCCGAGCGCCCGCTCCGCCCGCGGCAGGAGCAGCGCGGTCGCCGCCAGCAGCAGGACGGCGTTGCGCGCCACCAGCCAGCCCGAGAGCACCTGCCGGGCCGCGGCCGGGCCGCCGCAACCGCAGTCGATGTCGCGCCGGCCGCGTGCGAGATTGAAGGCGATCGCGCCCGTGTACGCCACGAGCAGCACCGTGGCGAGCAGCGCCCCGCCCGCCGAGCCCGCGACCAGGCCGACGGCGGCCAGTGCCTCGACGAGCGGCAGCGCGAGCGCCACGGGCCCGAGCGCCGCGGCCGGCAGCAGCGCGTAGCCGCCGAGCGCGGCGCGGAAGTACGCCCGGTCGCGCAGCTTGTGCCAGGCGGCGGCGGCGAACAGCAGCGCGAGCGCGCCACGCAGGGTCAGGGCGACGGCGGGGTCCAGTGCGTCCACGCCTACGGGCCGGCCGGCGTCTGCAGCACGGTCGGCGTGAAGCCGACCTCGGGAATCGCGCGCAGGCGCTTGCCCGTACCGGCGTCGTACACCTCCAGCCCCGGCTTGCCGGCGAACGCGGCGAGCAGCAGCGGCTCGGGGTCCTGCGTCACCTGGATGGCGGTCGCGACCTCCTCCAGCGCGATGCGCTGCACGCGCTTGCGCGTGGCGAGATCGAACACCCACACCTGCGTGCCCGGGTCCTTGTGCGAGTCCTTGCCGCCCTGGTGCATGAGCGCGTAGAGCCGGCCGTCCGCGGCATGCACGGCGAAGTGCTGGATGCCGCCGATGCGCCAGTTCTGCTCGCGATCCGTGCCCTCGACCAGCGGCCAGCGCTCGCCGAACGCGGGCGTGTCACCGCCCACGTCGACCGGCTGCACGTGGCCCTCGACCGAGGCGAACAGGTACTGCGAGCGGTAGCGGACGGGCTTCTCGGTCAGGAAGTCGCCGTCGGTCGCGAAGAACGGCTCGGAGCGGGACTTCGTCTTCTCCCCGCCGGCGTCATCGAGCGTGACGGTGAGCAGGCTGCCGTCGCCGCAGAGCATGTGGAAACGCCGGGCGCCGGAGGGATACACGAGGGCGCAACCGGGAGACTCGATCTCGCCGACGAACGCGCGCGCCACGGTATCGACGACCGTCACCGACTGCGCGGGCGTGAAGTTGTAGACGAGCAGGAAGCGGTCGTCGTCGGTGAGCACGTTGTGCCACAGCGTGGCGTTGCTCTGGGCGCGCTTGGGCGGGATCGCGACTTCCGCGACCGGCGCGAGCCTCGCCGCGTCGTAGATCGTGACCACGTCGGTGCGCCTGCCGCGCGTGCCGCGCTCGAGGTAGGTCTCGGGCGAGTAGATGACCCCGCCCGTCTTCGGCAGCGCCAGGGCGATGTTGGACATGCCGGTGCTGAGCATGCCGAGGAAGCGGCCGCTGCCGGCATCGAGGAGATAGGTCTTGCCCGCCTCCATGTGGTTGAAGACGATGTCGTTCACCCACACCCAGCGCGGCTGCGGCGCCGGCAGCGTCGCGACCGAGCCGGTCTCGGGTCCGTCTGCGGCAATGGCCGCGCAACTCGCGAGCGCGAGTACCGCGGCCGCGAGCGCGCGACGGGGTGATCCGTGATCGGTGATCCGTGCTCCGTCCAGCGTCATCAAAGCTCCTTCAGCGGCATCCGCCAGGCGTCGAGGCCGGAGTGTAGCCGGGACGCTCCGGCCGTGCCATGGACCCCGTCTGCCCCGTCCAGCACGTGCTTCCCGCGATCCGGATCCGGATCGCGCGCCGATCACGATTGACGGATCGCCAATCACCAGTCGCCAGTCACGAACTCACCCTCACTCCCACGTGTACATCACCGAGCCGCCGAACCAGCGCGGCCGGCCGTAGGCTTGCTGGTTGAAGCCGAATCCGGTCGGTCCGGCGAAGTCGAAGGTGTAGACGAGGTATTCCGCGTCGGTGACATTGTTGACGAAGCCGGCGACCTGCCAGCGCTCGTCCTCGCTGGTCCACTGCAGGCGCAGATCCGCGACGACGTAGCCGTCCTCGACCGCGGTGTCGTAGTTCTGGATGTCGAAGAAGGTCTCGCCCTGGTACTTGAACTTGGCGAGGCCCGCCATCATGCCGCCCAGGGCCGGCCACTCATAGCGACCCAGGCCGTTGAAGCTGACGTCCGGCGCGGCGACCATGGTGCGATCGGTCGGCGTGCCGCTGCCGGCGGCGGGAATGTCCTGCGCGGTCGCGTCGAGCAGCGACAGGCCGAAGGCGAAGTCCCAGCCCTCCCAGGGGTTCATCTGCAGTTCCAGCTCGCCGCCGTAGACTTCGGCGTCGGTATTGAAGATGACCTGGTTCAGCAGTTCGAAGCGGAAGGTCTGGAAGTCCATGTAGTCGTAGTAGAACCCCGAGCCGTTCAGGCGCGCCGTGCCGCCGAACAGGGTCGCCTTGAAGCCGACCTCGTAGGCGTGCAGGGTCTCGTCGTCGAACGGGATCGTCGCCACCGTGTTGCTGGCGAACAGTAAGGTCTGGTCGAGGAAGCCGGTATTGAAGCCGGCCGACTTCACGCCGCGCGAAAACGAGGCGTACCACAGCCAGTCGTCGTTCGGCCGGTAGTCGAGCTCGATCTTGCCGGTGACGTTGGACTTGTCGTGCTCGGCGGCGCTGCCGACGCTCGCCTCGTCGAAGTCGAAGGCGACGTTGGTCGGCAGGCCGACCACTCCGGTGAAGAAGCCCGACGCGTCGACGTTCAGGTAGTCCATCTCCTTGGTCTCGTCGGTGTAGCGCAGGCCAACGATCGCCGTCCACTGCGGCGCGAAGTCGTACTCGTACTGCCCGAAGATCGACCAGGCAGTGGTGTCCTGCTCGTAGTTGGCGTCGAAGTTCACGAACCCCAGGTTGGTGAGATCGAGCAGGTAGTGCCCGTCGACCGTCTGGTCGTAGTAGTAGAAGCCGGCCACCCAGCGCGACTGGCCGTAGTCGCCCTGCACGCGGAATTCCTCGGTGAACTGGTCGGTGTCGGCCCCGAAGGTCGGGATCAGCAGCGGCGCCGGCCCCGAGTCCGTGTCCTCCTGCTGCAGGCGCTTGACGTGATCGTAGGCGATGATATTGACGAGTGATATCTCGTCGCTGAGGTCCCAGGTGAGGCGGCCGGAGCCGCCGGTCGACACCACCTTGACGCTGCCGTCGCGGTCGAACTCCCCGGCCCAGGGATCGCCGTCGGTGTCGACGTAGCCGAACGCGTCGCAGCCGGGGCAGGTGCCGTAGAAGTTCTCGCCCGCGCCCACTTCGCGCCGGCCGTCGCCGCCGTTGGTCGCGGCGATGGCCTGGTGCTGCCAGGCGCCCACCTGCGCGTCATTGCGCGAGTGCTGGCCGATCAGCAGCAGTTCGACGTCCTCTCGCGGCTGCCACAGCAGCTGCCCGCGACCCGCGTAGGCATCGGTCTCGTTGTAGTCGTCCACGCCCGCGAAGCGGTTCTCGACGTAGCCGCCGTCGTTGTTCGTGCTGAGCGACAGGCGCCCGAGCAGGGTCTCGGCGAGCGGCCCGCTCACCGCGCCCTCGAACTGGACCTGCTCGTGCTCGCCGACGGTGACCTGGCCGTAGCCCTGGAAGGTGTCGGTCGGCTTGCGGGAGATGAAGTGCACGAGGCCGCCGGTGGTGTTGCGGCCGTACAGGGTGCCCTGCGGCCCGCGCAGCACCTCCACCCGCTCGATGTCGAACATCTGCTGCGACAGCCCGCCCATCGCGCCGCGGTACACCTCGTCGAAATAGGCGGCGACGGGATTCTCGTTGGCGTCGGCGAAGTCGTTGAGGCCGACGCCGCGCAGGAAGAAGTTGACCTGGCTGCCCTCCGCGTTCGGGCTGGTGACGTTCAGGCCCGGCGTGAAGTTGGTGATGTCGGTGGTGCTGGTGAAGCCCAGTTCCTCGATCTGCTCGCCGGTGAAGGCGGTGACCGAGACGCCGACGTCCTGCAGGCTCTGCTCGCGCTTCTGCGCGGTGACGATCACCTCCTCGAGCACCTGCGCGGCGAGCGGCGCCGCGGCGAGGGCCGTGGCAAGGACCAGTGCGAGTCGGATCGGGCGGATGCTCTCGGGCATGGTCGGGCTCCTTCGATCGTTGCAGCTGCGACGCAGCCGTGCGCTGCTGACAAGCCAATTAAAGCACATTCGGCGACATGAATTAACCGTATGTTGCCCCAGCGACACACGCGGCCGAGCGCCCTCAACCCCAGACCGTGCGCGCCGTCGTCACCAGCAGGTCGAGCTTGCGACGCTGGTCGTCGGGCGTCACCGGGTTGCCCGGCGCGGTACTCGCGAACCCGCACTGCGGGCTCAGGCACAGGCGCTCGAGCGGCACGTAGCGGCTCGCCTCGTCGATCCTCCGGCGCAGCTCGTCGCCGGACTCCAGCATCGCGGTCTTGCTGCTGATGAGGCCCAGCACGACCACCTTGTCGGCGGGCATGAAGCGCAGCGGCTCGAAGCTCCCGGCGCGGGGGCTGTCGTACTCGAGGCAGAAGTAGTCGATGTCGAGCCCGCCGAAGATGCGCTCGGCGACGGCGTCGTAGCCACCCTCCCCCAGCCACTTGCCCTGGTTGTTGCCGCGGCACAGATGCATGCCGATCGTCAGCGCTGGCGGCCGGCCGGCCAACGCCGCGTTGCAGGCGGCGATGTACTGGTCGACGAGGACGTCGGGGTCGTAGCCGCGCGCCTGCACGCCGGCCCGCAGGCGGGCGTCGCACAGCAGCGGCAACGAGACGTCATCGAGCTGCACGTATCTCGCCCCCTGCGCCGCGAGCGCGGCGAGTTCCTCGCGGTAGACGTCAGCGACGTCCGCGAAGAACTGCCCGAGGTCGGGGTAGACCCGGTCGGACACCCCTTCGCGCCAGCGGAAGTAATGTTGCGAGCAGGGACTCGGCAACGTCACCTTGGGCGTGCGGCGGGTATGCGCGCGGACGTACGCGAACTCCTCGGTGGCGATGCCGCGCTCGCGCCGCAGCCGGCCGGTGACGACGGGCGTCATGTACTTCATCTTCCGCCCGTCCGCGTCCCGGAAGTCGAGTTCGGCCTCCATTTCGGTGAACCCGGCCACCGCCGCCGGGAAGTGGCCGAAGTAGATGGTGCGGCGAAACTCCCCGTCGGTGATCGCCTCCAGCCCCGCGGCCTCCTGCAGCGCGATCGCGTCGAGAATGAGCCGATCCTCCAGCGCATGGAGCGCCGCCCGGTCCAGGCGCCCGGCCTGGTGCTCCTCCAGCGCGTGCAGCAGTTCCGGGGGACGCAGCAGGCTGCCGATATGGTCGGCGCGGAACGGGGGTCGCAGCTTCGCAGTCATGGCCGTATCCTCCGCCGACGTTTCAAGGGGTCAGACCCCTTGGTCGCGGTTTCAAGCGGGCTGATCCCTTGAAGTGGTGCGGCGCATGGCAAATGGGCTGGCATTGATATCGAATACAGCTTAGGGAACCTCTGAAATACGTGCCATGAGGGCGATGAAAGTCGTGTTCATCCGG